>NZ_JAXMOX010000285.1:0-4409 GCF_034669605.1 Leisingera sp. | reverse complement strand
GCCCGGTAAAGGCCGTCAGCACCACTGCGGCGGCGCTGATGGTGAAGATCAGAATGCTGTCGATGATCCAGGCGATCAGCCGTTTGGCGGGCACGGAGGTGTAAAATTCTGCCTGGTAGTCGGGGTCGGGCAGGGCGGTCATTTGCAACAGTCCTTTGCACTGCGGGGGGAAGGGGGCCGAAGGGCCCGGCTGGATCCCCGCCCGGAAAGGGGCGGGGCAGCCGGTACGGGTGCGGACCGGTCAGATCAGAGGGGCTTGGGGCTGCCGCCGCCGGCGTCCTCTTCCGGATCATCGCTGCGGGCTGCGTCTTTGGCGCGCTCATTCATGAACGCGTCGAACTCGGCCTTGTCCTTGGCTTCGCGCAGCCGCTGCAAGAAGGCGTCAAAGTCATGCTGCTCCTGCTCCAGGCGGTTCAGCGTGTCAGCCTTGTAGGCATCAAAGGCGCTGTTGCCCGAAGGCCGCATTGCGGAATATCCGTGGCGTGCCCAGGCCTTACGGTGGCGGCAGGAGGATTTGCTGAACATGCGTTTGCTCCAGATCATGTAGAAAAGAAGGGCCAGACCCACCGGCCAGAAGAACACGAAGCCCAGCACCATGGCGGCGATCCAGGCGCCTTTGCCCTTGCTGTCCATCCAGGCTTCGCTGCGGGAAAACCAGCCCAGCACGGGTGCATGGGGGGCGGTTGGGGTGAAACTCGTCATCGGCGTCCTCCAGGTTTCGGTGAATGTAAATCCCTTTCACATATCAGCATATCGGAAGCCGGCGGCCCGGGTTCAAGGGTAATGTGAAACTATTTTACATTACCCATCGGC
Organism: Leisingera sp.; assembly: GCF_034669605.1. GTDB lineage: Bacteria > Pseudomonadota > Alphaproteobacteria > Rhodobacterales > Rhodobacteraceae > Leisingera. The sequence goes on along the minus strand of NZ_JAXMOX010000285.1, from coordinate 3,596 downwards.
GCCACGAAGAGGCCGGTTTGGCGGGGCGCTTCTGCATGTATGCAGCGGGACACTCGGCCCAATGGCGCGGGATGGCGCAATGGCGCGGCCGGTTCCTGGTCTTGCGGAGCTGCGGCACGGATCTGCTCCTGCCCTTAGGCTGCCAGGCTGGTGTCTCAGGATGAAACGCCATCAGCGTTGGCGCAGCGGCGCCCCGAACATGTAATCACCAAGCTCAGGTCCGTACCGAGGATCGCACGGTCATGCTTCCGGTCCACAGGCCGTTCAGGTGACAACACTGCAGAAAGCGCAATATCCCAAGCAAGCCTGGGCGCTCCCAGCACCGCCCGGCATCCCCTGTTACCAAGATACTCTTTACATCGAAATGGTCCCGAACCGGAGCATAACCGCGCCCTGACGGTAGCTTAACGCAAGCAGCCCAGCTATTCGGGTATTCCTGACCCTGCGTAAACTTGCACTGCGGGGCGGCAATTCGGCCATTGACGCGCCGTTGCAGCGGGCACAGTCTCGGCGCATGACCACTGCCCTGAACATCACCCGCATGCCCCGTGCCTTTGATCCGGACCTTGGCGCCGAAACACGCGCCTTGGTGCCGGACCTGTCCGGGGCGATGGCCGATCTGGTGGCGGGGGCCTGCGGCTGCAGCCCCTATCTGATGGAGCTGACCGCGCGCGAGGCTGCCTGGCTGCCGCAGGCGCTGCAGGATCCTGAAACCGCGCTGGCGGCGGTCTTTGCGGACAGCCGGGCGCTGGAAGGCAACGGGCTGAAACCGGGACTGCGGCAGGCCAAACGCCGTCTGGCGCTGCTGACGGCGCTTTGCGACCTGTCCGGCGGCTGGAGCCTGGAACAGGTGACCGGGGCGCTGACGGACTTCGGGGCGCTGTGCGCGGACGTCGCGATAAAATCCGAAATCGCCGCTTTGATCCGCCGCAAGAAACTGCCCGGCTTGACCGAAGACGACGTGGAAACCGCAGGCGGGCTTACCATTCTGGCGATGGGCAAGATGGGTGCGCATGAGCTGAACTACAGCTCGGATATCGACCTTATCTGCCTGTTCGACGAGACCCGGTTCGACCCGGATGACTTTTATGAGGCGCGCCAGGGCATGGTGCGCGCGACCAAGAACATGTGTGCCGCCCTCAGCGACCGCACCGGCGACGGCTATGTGTTCCGCACCGATCTGCGGCTGCGCCCGGATCCGGCGGTCACCCCCGTCTGTCTGGCGATGGAAGCGGCAGAGCGCTACTACGAAAGCCTGGGCCGCACCTGGGAGCGCGCCGCTTATATCAAGGCCCGCCCCTGTGCCGGCGACATCGCCGCGGGGGAGCGGTTCCTGACCACCCTGCGTCCCTTCATCTGGCGGCGGCACCTGGATTTCGCCGCCATCCAGGACGCCCATGACATCCGCCTGCGCATCCGCGAGAACAAGGGCACCGGCGGCGCCCTGCATGTGCCCGGCCACGACATGAAGCTGGGCCGCGGCGGCATCCGCGAGATCGAGTTCTTCACCCAGACCCGCCAGCTGATCGCCGGCGGGCGCGACGAATCCCTGCGCCTGCGCGGCACGGTGGAGGGGCTGGCGGCGCTGGCGGACAAGGGCTGGGTGCCGCCGGACACGGCAGAAATCCTCTCGGCCCATTACCGCGCCCACCGCGAGGTCGAGCACCGGATCCAGATGGTGCATGACGCCCAGACCCACCAGATGCCCAAATCCGAGGATGGCATTGCCCGTATCGCCTGCCTGATGGACCGCGATCCGGCGGAACTGACGGCGGAAATCAGGGACCGGCTGACCGAAGTGCATGAGCTGACCGAAGGCTTCTTCTCGCCCGGCGGCACGCCGGGCGCATCTGCCGCGGCAGAAAACACCGCCGAGCTGGATGGCGCCATTATCGCCCGGTGGCCGACCTATCCGGCGCTGCGCTCCTCCCGCGGGGCGCGGATCTTCGAGCGGCTGAAACCGGAGCTGCTGTCGCGCGTCGCCAAAACTGCCAAACCGGCCGAGACTCTGGTGGCGCTGGACGGTTTCCTGTCCGGGCTGCCTGCCGGGGTTCAGCTTTTCTCGCTGTTCGGCGCCAACCCGCAGCTGATCGATCTGCTGGTGGATATCGCCGGCACCTCGCGCGAGCTGGCCAGTTTCCTGTCCCGCAATTCCGGGGTGTTTGATGCGGTGATCGGCGGTTCCTTCTTTGATCTCTGGCCGGGGGCGGAGCAGTTGCGGGCGGAACTGAAAAACCGGCTGGTGCAGGAAGACGATTACGAGGCCCGGCTCGATGCCACCCGCCGCTGGTGCAAGGAATGGCACTTCCGCATCGGCGTGCACCACCTGCGCGGGCTGATCGACGGGCATCAGGCCGGGGTCCAATACGCGGAATTGGCCGAAGTGGTGATTGCCGGCATCGCACCGGACGTGGTGACGCAGTTCTCCCGCAAGCACGGCCCCCCGCCGGGACGCGGCGCGGCGGTGCTGGCAATGGGATCGCTGGGCGCGGGGCAGATCAATTCCCAGTCCGATCTCGACATGATCGTGATCTATGATCCGGGCGGTGCGGACATGTCCGAGGGCAAGCGCCCGCTGGCCACGCGGCCCTATTACGCGCGGCTCACCCAGGCGCTGGTCACCGCGCTATCGGCGCCGATGGCCCAGGGCAAGCTTTATGAAGTCGACATGCGCCTGCGGCCTTCGGGCAACCAGGGGCCGGTGGCGGTCAGCCTGGCCGGCTTTACCAGTTACCAGCAGAACGAGGCCTGGGTGTGGGAGCATCTGGCGCTGACCCGGGCCCGCGTGGTTGCGGGCGACGCCGGGCTTGCCGCCGAAATCGAAACCTTCCGCGCCGGTTTCCTCGCCAAACCGCGGGACCTTGCCATGGTGCTGCAGGAGGTGGCGCAGATGCGCGCGCGGCTGGCTGCCGCCAAGACGCCGACTGGCGTCTGGGACGCCAAGAACGGCGCCGGGCGGATGATGGATATCGAGCTTTTGTCGCAGGCCGGGGCGCTCACTTCCGTTTCGGTGGCCCGCGATGTGGCCGCCGGCCTGCTGGGCGCTGTCGCTGCCGGATGGCTGAATGACGCGGATGCAGAATACCTGACCGCCAGTTACCGGCTATTCTGGTCGGTGCAATGCGCAGCGCGGCTGCTTTCCGGCAAGGCGATCGAGGCCGGGACGATCGGGGAGGGCGGTGCGCAGTTCCTCTGCCGCACCACCGGATACGCCCGGCTGGATGCGCTGGAGCAGGAATTGCAGGCCCGTTACAAACGCTGTGCGGCGCTGATTGCAGAGGCCTTGGAAGGGGAACAGGCGGATGAAGGGCAGCATTGAACAGGACCCGCGTGGTCTGATCTACGAATCCTACCGGATCGACGGCATCACCGGCGCGCAGTGCCGCAGCATATTCTTTGACTGGGCATTGGGCATGGATTCGGCCCGCGACAGCCGGGAAGACATTGGCGCGCTGCTGGAGATATACGGCGGCGCCAATCCGGACCACCCGATGACCGCAGTGCTGCGCGACGGGCTGCAAGGCAGTGCCACGCCGCGCCGCCGCGGCGGCTGGCGCTCGCGCGAGCGGTGACGGCGGCGTCTGTGCGGCCGGTGC
>NZ_JAXMOX010000284.1:0-4415 GCF_034669605.1 Leisingera sp. | reverse complement strand
GTTTCCCTGCGCAGGGGCCTGGGCCAGAATTTGCAGGCCGACGTGCCGCGGCTGAAGATTGCCGGGGCCGCAACCTGGCTGATCCGCGATCACCTGACGGAACTGCATCCGCTGGTCTGGGCTCATGCTGCCGAGGGATTTGACAACAGTGACCGCATCCGTTCCGTCAGCCGCTTGGCTGACCGCGGTCATGACGGCGCGCTTGCCGCCATAGCCGGGCAATTCCGCGGAGAGATCGAAGGCGGGCAGAAAGTCGCCTTTACCAACCACGGCCTGCAATTCAGCCCGGCATAGCCGGCCGATTCTCATGAAAAACGGGGCCAAGGCCCCGCTTTGCTACTTCTTTTTAAAGGCATCCATCAGCGCCGCACCCAGCGCGCCTGTGCCCTGCTCCTTGCCTTGGCTCCCCTTGGGGCTGGCAGACGTTTTTCCTTTTCCGCCTGCAGGCTTGCCGCCCCGCCGTGGTCCTGCACCCTTGGCCGGGCCGCGCACATTCCGGTCTTCCCTGGCCGACGCACCGCCATCCTTGCGCATGGTCAGGCCGATCCGTTTGCGCGGCACATCGACCTCGGTGACCGTGACCTTGACCACCTGGCCGGTCTTCACAACCTCATGCGGATCCTTTACAAACCGGTCTGCCAGCTGGCTCACATGCACCAGCCCGTCCTGATGCACGCCAATATCCACAAAGGCGCCAAAGGCTGCCACATTCGTTACCGTGCCTTCCAGCACCATGCCCGGCTTCAGGTCAGTGATCTGCTCCACCCCGTCTTTGAAGGATGCCGTCACAAATGAAGGGCGCGGGTCGCGGCCCGGCTTTTCCAGCTCCTGCAAAATATCCCGGACAGTGGGCAGGCCGAATTTGTCGCTGACAAAATCTTCAGCCCGCAAACCTTTCAAAGCGGTTTCATCGCCCATGATCTGCCGGATGTCGCGCCCGCAGGCCGCAACCACCTTGCGCGCCACATCATAGGCCTCGGGGTGGACCGAGGACGCATCAAGCGGCTCCTTGCCATCCCGGATGCGCAGGAAACCGGCACATTGCTCAAACGCCTTGGGGCCCAGCCGCGCGACCTTCAGCAACTCCTTGCGGGTCATGAACGCCCCGTTCAGGTCGCGGTGTGCGACAATCGCCTCCGCCAAGCCGGGGCCAAGCCCCGAGACATGCGCCAGAAGCGGTGCCGAGGCCATATTCAGATCCACCCCCACACCGTTCACCGCATCCTCGATCACCGCTTCCAGCGATTTCGACAGCTTGTGCTGATCGACATCATGCTGGTACTGGCCCACGCCGATGCTCTTGGGCTCGATCTTCACCAGTTCCGCCAGCGGATCCTGCAGGCGCCGGGCAATCGACACCGCGCCGCGCAAGGACACATCCAGATCCGGAAACTCCCGCGCCGCCAGCTCGGATGCGGAATAGACCGAGGCACCGGCCTCGCTCACCACCACTTTGGTCGGCGCCTTCACCTTGGCAGGCAGATGGTTCAGCACTTCCGCCACCATCCGTTCGGTCTCGCGGCTGGCAGTGCCGTTGCCGATGGCAATCAGCTCGACGCCGTGTTCGGCGATCAGCTTGACGATCGACACCTGCGCGCCGCGCAGGTCGTTCTTCGGCTGAAACGGATACAACGTCTCTGTCGCCACCAGTTTCCCGGTTGCATCAACCACCGCCGCCTTGACGCCGGTGCGGATGCCCGGGTCCAGCCCGAGGGTCGGCCGCGCACCGGCTGGCGCCGCAAACAGCAGGTCTTTCAGGTTTCGCGCAAACACCTGAATCGCATCCTCCTGTGCCCGGGCGCGCAGATCGCCCATCAGTTCCAGCATCATCGACAGGCTCAGCTTCACCCGCCAGCACCAGCCCGCCACCTTGCGCAGCCAGATATCCCCTGGACCGTTGCCGCCCGCGCCCAATTCCGCGGCCACCATCGCCTCGGCCCGTGCCACACCCTCTTCCGGTTCCGGCCCGGCATCCAGCGTCAGCACGCCTTCGTTAGATCCGCGCAGCATCGCCAGTGCCCGGTGCGACGGCACATCGGCCCAGCGCTCAGTATGTGCGAAATAGTCGGAGAATTTGGCGCCTTCCTGCTCCTTGCCCTCGATAACCTTGGCGGTCAGCACCGCCTCCCGCTGCAGGAATTCCCGCAGCCGCCCCAGCAAATGCGCATTCTCTGTCAGACGTTCGGTCAGAATATCCCGTGCCCCGTTCAACGCGTCTTTCACCGTCGCCACCGCCTCGGTGATGTAACCTTCGGCCAGTTTCTCCGGATCTGCATTCCGATCCGCCAAAATGGCGTCTGCCAAAGGCTCCAGCCCGTTTTCGCGGGCAATCATCGCCTTGGTGCGCCGCTTCGGCTTGTAGGGCAGATAGATATCCTCCAGCTGCGCCTTGGTTTCAGCCTTGGTGATCGAGGCCGCGAGATCGTCAGTCAGCTTGTCCTGCCCGCGGATCGACTCGAGGATCGCCGCCCGCCGTTTCTCCAGCTCGCGCAGATACTCCAGCCGTTCTGCCAGGGTGCGCAGCTGGGTATCGTCCAGCCCGCCCGTCGCCTCCTTGCGGTAGCGCGCGACAAAGGGCACTGTCGCCCCCTCGTCCAGCAGCGCTACGGCGGCGTTCACCTGTTTCGCGGCAGCGCCGATCTCTGTGGCGATGGTCTGGCTGATGCGGGCGGATGTGTCCAAGGCGGCCTCCTGTTGAACTGCTCGGGCTGCCAGTTCTAGCTCCGCGCAGGCGCATCGCCAAGAGGCTGAATCACTCTCGATGGAACCATCGCAAAGGGCAGCGCCGGTCCTTGGGCGGAAGGAAAGCGCCCGCGCATCGGGCGGACTGGCGCTGCCCGGGCTTACAGCCCGAGCAATTAAGGACGTATCCGCGCCTCCCAGCGCATTCTCGGCCACCAGCCCCTTGCCCCTTGCTCCGCACACGCCTAGAACCCTTGCCAACCAAGGACATTCGGATACGGCGGAAAACCATGCTCGACCTGACATATGAACTCCCCAAGCCCAAGGTGATCGCGGGCGCCAAGCATGACTGGGAACTGGTCATCGGCATGGAGGTGCATGCCCAGGTCAGCTCCAAAGCCAAGCTGTTCTCCGGCGCCTCCACCAAATTCGGCGCCGAGCCGAACTCCAATGTGGCCTTTGTGGACGCGGCAATGCCCGGCATGCTGCCGGTGATCAACGAATACTGCATTGAACAGGCGGTGCGCACCGGCCTTGGACTCAAGGCGGATATCAACCTGTGGTCCGCCTTTGACCGCAAGAACTATTTCTACCCCGACCTGCCGCAAGGCTACCAGATTTCCCAGCTCTACCACCCCATCGTGGGCGAAGGCGAAGTGCTGGTGGAGCTGGGCGACGGCACCGCGCGCAACGTGCGGGTTGAGCGCATCCACATGGAGCAGGACGCGGGCAAATCGATCCACGACATGGACCCCAACATGTCATTCGTGGACCTGAACCGCACCGGTGTCTGCCTGATGGAGATCGTCTCCCGCCCCGACATCCGCGGGCCGGAGGAAGCCGCCGCCTACATCGCCAAACTGCGCCAGATCATGCAATATCTGGGCACCTGCGACGGCAACATGCAGAACGGCAATCTGCGGGCCGACGTCAACGTCTCGGTCTGCCTGCCCGGCCAGTATGAAAAGTACCAGGAAACCCAGGACTTCTCGCACCTCGGAACCCGTTGCGAGATCAAGAACATGAACTCGATGCGCTTCATCCAGCAGGCCATCGAGGTCGAAGCGCGCCGCCAGATCGCCATCATCGAAGCAGGCGGCAAGATCGACCAGGAAACCCGGCTTTATGATCCGGACAAGGGCGAAACCCGTTCCATGCGCTCCAAGGAAGAGGCGCATGATTACCGCTACTTCCCCGATCCCGATCTGCTGCCGCTGGAAATTGAACAGGCCTGGGTGGATGACATCGCTGCCAATCTGCCGGAACTGCCGGATGAGAAAAAGGCGCGGTTCATCAAGGACTTCGGCCTTAGCGATTATGACGCCTCGGTGCTGACCGCCGAGGTGGAAGCGGCCGCCTACTTTGAAGAAACCGCCAAGGGCCGCAATGGCAAGCTGGCCGCCAACTGGGTGATCAACGAGCTGTTCGGCCGCCTCAAGAAAGAAGACCATGCCATTACCGACTCGCCGGTTTCCCCGGCGCAGCTGGGCGGGATCATCGATCTGATTTCCTCAGACGCAATCTCTGGCAAGATCGCCAAGGACCTGTTCGAGATCGTCTATACCGAAGGCGGCGACCCGGCGCAGATCGTCGAGGAGCGCGGCATGAAGCAGGTGACGGATACCGGCGCCATCGAGACCGCCCTGGACGAGATCATCGCTGCCAACCCGGCGCAGGTGGAGAAAGCCAAGGTGAACCCGAAACTGGCGGGCTGGTTTGTCGGCCAGGTAATG
>NZ_JAXMOX010000283.1:0-4496 GCF_034669605.1 Leisingera sp. | reverse complement strand
TGTCGAAAATCACCGAGTAAGACGGCTTTGCCGTCTGGTGGCGGCAGGCGGTTTTCCGCAGGAAAATCGCCGGGAGCCACTCAGGTGAGATAATAGAAAGGGCCGCTCGAAAGAGTGGCCCTTTTTCATTGCTGTGGCGCCCTCGCAGGGAAGCGGTGCTCAGGTGGTCTGGGACTGCGGGTATTCGCTGTCCCGCCCCGCCGCGCTGTCGGCCGCATCGGTGATGGAATTCAGCGCGGCTTCCAGACTCGACCGCAAACTTTCTGCCTCGGCGTCAGACGGTTTTTTCGGAACTTCGTCCATCCACTCCTGGCACATCAGCACGCCGCGGGAAAACGGCAGCGGCAGCATCTGCTGGTCCCAGGTCGGCAGTTTGACCACTTTTTTCTCAGCGAATGCCACCGTGAACACCCGGCAGCCGGTCATCCGGGCCCAGACCACAGGAACGGTCGAGGATATGCGCGCCGGGCCGCGCGGCCCGTCGGCGGCGATACCGATCGAGCAGCCATCCCGGGTGCGGCGCAGCACTTCGCGCGACAACGCCACGTGGCGCTTGTGGCTCGACATCGGAATGGTCTCAAACCCCAGCCGCACCAGGATCTGCCCGGCGAGCCGCCCCGCGCGTGCGGCGGAGGTCAGGGCGCAGATGCGGCCCAGCGAGGTGTCGAACAGGTAGGGGGCCATGATCAGCCGCTGATGCCACAGCACGAAGATCACCGGTTCGCCGCGGCGCACGCAGGCGTCCATTTCCTCAAAGCCGCTGCGGGTCCAGCGCGAGGTGCGGAAGGCGAATCGCACATAGGCGGCAAGCAGCCCCTCAATGGCGCGGTTGACCCGGGGGCTATCAGCGATTTTTTTTCTCAGGCTCACGGTTGGCGGCTCGCATTTTCGGGTGTCCCGGGGCAAAAAGCCCCGGTATCCGCTCTGTCTTACTGCATGGCTGAGCCGCGGCAAAGCCTGCAACCGCCAAACCGCAGCCCGGCACTTGGAAAACCCGTTTTTTCCTCTTGCCAGCGCAGCACGTCTGCCTTAGGAAATGCCGCACCGTAGGGGTATAGCTCAGTTGGTAGAGCGACGGTCTCCAAAACCGTAGGTCTCGGGTTCGAACCCTGATGCCCCTGCCACTTCACCGGATCATCAGACTCCCGGCGAAACGCCTTCGGGAAAGCCTGCCCGCATGCGCTGCGGGCGTTTTTGCTATGGTTGGCTCAGCGTCAGGTGGTCCGGCGCCGAACCTTGCAAATAGCGGCCGTAGGCGGCGTCATAGGCATGTTCGATTTGCCTTGCCTGGCCTGCCGGCTCCGGCAGGGCTGCGTCCTGGAGCCGGCTTTTCAATGTTCTGGCGGCCTCCGGATCCTGCGCCAGTTCCGCAGCCTTCGCCTCGTAATCTTCCGCACTGGCGGCGACCAGCTCCGGCAGCCCGGCGGCCTGCAGAAGGCTTGCGACTGTGCGGGCGGCGAATTGCTGCCCCGGCAAGGTGAGAACCGGCAGCCTGGCAGTCAAAGCTGACTGGGCAGCGCTGCGGGCATTCACAGTGAACGTGTCGAGGAACAAATCTGCCAGCGGCAGGCGGGCCAGGTGTTCCGCGGCAGGGGCGGGCGGGGCAAAGATGAGCCGGTCCGGATCAACACCGCGGGCGGCCGCCGCCCGGCGCAGGTTGGAGACAGCATGCGCGCCGTTGTCCTGCAGCCACAGAACGCTGTCCTTGGCCCCGGTCAGCAGCCGCATCCAGATGCCGAACTCAAACGGCGTGATCCGGCTGCCTGCGGCGAAGCTGCAAAAGACAAATCCGGTCTCCGGCAGGCCGCAACCGGCACGCTCCGGTGTTCCCGCTGCTGGGGCCGGCGTCACAGCCAGATGGCTTTCCGGCAGGCGCAGCAGGTGCTCGTTGTGATACCGTTCACTGCCGGCCGGGCAAACGGTGTGATCGCTGATCAGATAATCGAAGGCGGCAGTGCCCATGGTGCCGGGATAGCCCGGCCATGCGATATGCAGCGGTGCCAGACGGGCGGCAAGCAGCGGGCTCAGGCTGCCGTTTTTATAGCCCGAGACATCGACGGCGATATCCAGCCGGTCTGCTTTGATTGCGGCGGCCGCGTGTTGTCCGGCCAGCCCCTCCAGCTGCCTGAAGCAGGAGGCGGATTGGCTCAGTTTGGCTGCGGCTTCGGACGCAAGACCTGAGCCGGTGGCATAGGCATAAATTTCAAACCGGCTGCTGTCGTGGGCTGCCAGCATTGCCGCGTGCTGGCTTGCAATTGCATCTCCATCCTGGCCGGCAAAGACGTATCCGATCCGCAGCCGGGCGGGCCGCTGCCGGACGGGTGGTGCCGGTTGCAGCTCAAATACCGAAAACGCGTCGCTGGCATATGCCTGCGCCCGTGCCCGCAGGAGATCCGGATTGTCTTCCATCAGCATCAGTGCGCTTGGGTCGCAGCCGCTGCAGCGCAATCCCAGCAGGCGCCGGAAGTCCGCGTATTCCTGCAGCCACCGCCAGTCATTGAGCTCGGCCAGAACATGCAGACGCTGGGTGCGGCTGCGGTCATCGGATGGCGATATCTGCAGGATCTTGTCAAAGCAGGGCAGAGCCTCTGCAAACCTGCCCTCGGCCTTCAGCAGGAGGCCAAGCTGGAAATGCGCTTCGGTCAGTTGCGGATCCAGACCGGCGGCACGGGTGTAGTGCTCCTTGGCCTCAGCGGCCGCGCCCAGTTTCTGGAGCAGTCCGGCCAACGTGAAGTGCAGCGAGGCATCTCCCGGCGCCAGCGAAACCGCTTTGCGCAAAAGGCCGGCGGCCTCAAGGCTGCGGCCCTCGCGCGGCAGGGCTTCGGCCATGCTGCGCAGGGCGGGCAGGCATTCGGCATCCAGCTTCAAGGCTTTCTGGTACAGGGCCATGGCGTTGTCCTGCTGCCCGCGCGCCATATAGACGCGCCCCATCGCGGCATAGGTGCCCGCTTCCTGGGGGTTCAGCCCGCAGGCTTTGTTCAGGCAGGTTGCGGCGTTGTCCAGATGGCCTGCCGACAGGTGGCAGCGGCCCAGGAAATCCCACAGGAAATGCGAGTCGCGGAACGTCTTGAGCAAGGCGCCGCAGCTGTCAGCCGCATCAAAGTGGCGGCCGGCGGCAAGCGCCGCCTCAAGTTCTTCTTTGGTGTCCTGCGATGGCTCCCGTTGTTCGCGCAAGCGGCCGCGCAGGGAAGCCAGCGCCTGCAGAGCGCGGGTGTTCTTCGGATTGCGTGCCAGGATGCCGGAATAGGCAAGCACAGCATCCTCAAGTTTGGAATCACGTTCAAGCTGCTCGGCCTGCGATAGGGAATAGGCGGGGGTCATGGCATCCAATCTTATCAGTAAACGCGGGATATGCCTGCGCGGCGCATGTATGCCGCCGGGGCTGTCGGGGACAGTTTTGCAGGAAGTGGATTAAAATTGGATTGACCGGGGAGCCCAAGCTGCCCGGCCGCTGGAGCAGGGCTTGAATTTACCCGCAGCAGGCGTTAAATCGCCACCACTGCTAGCAGAGAGACACCCCCAGTATGGCGACTATCAATCCAGTTCAGTTTCTTCAGCAAGTCCGTGCCGAAGTGTCCAAGGTCGTATGGCCGACCCGGCGCGAGGTGCTGCTGACCACGGTCATGGTGTTTATCATGGCAGCGCTTACGGCGGTGTTCTTTGCGCTGGTCGACCTGCTGATCCGCTACGGCCTGCAGGGGCTTCTGGGGATGTTCGGCTAAGCCTGCGGCAGTTTGATGGCTTCAGGGTTCATGTTGCTGCGCCGCCCTTGATCTTGGCGGCAATGGGCGGTAGGTGAGCCGTAACTATTGAGGCGGGCGTGCGGCGATTCGGTTTGCACGCCGCTTTTTGTTGGAGAGCGCAGCTTTAACGGCTGCATCGGGATGATAAAGCGGCGGCGCGGCAATGGCCCGCCTGGCAAAACAAGGACGACGGTTCATGGCGAAACGGTGGTATTCGGTCAGCGTTCTTTCGAATTTCGAAAAGAAAATCGCAGAGCAAATCCGCACCTCGGTCGCTGAACAGGGCCTTGAGGACGAGATAGACGAAGTGCTGGTCCCCACCGAAGAGGTGATCGAGGTCCGCCGCGGCAAGAAAGTCTCGACCGAGCGCCGCTTCATGCCGGGCTACGTGCTGGTCCATATGGAAATGTCCGACCGCGGATATCACCTGATCTCCTCGATCAACCGCGTCACCGGCTTCCTGGGTCCGCAGGGCCGCCCGATGCCGATGCGCGACGCCGAGGTGCAGGGCATCCTGGGCCGCGTCGAGGAAGGCGTCGAGGCGCCGCGCACCCTGATCCACTTCGAGGTGGGCGAGAAGGTCAAGGTCAACGACGGCCCGTTCGAGGATTTCGACGGCATGGTCGAGGAAGTGGACGAAGACAACCAGCGCCTCAAGGTGACCGTGTCTATCTTTGGCCGCGAGACACCGGTCGAGCTGGAGTTCACGCAGGTGACCAAGCAGGTCTGATCGCGCCCGGACTTTGATGAATT
>NZ_JAXMOX010000282.1:0-4540 GCF_034669605.1 Leisingera sp. | reverse complement strand
CTGACCGCGCAGCATTACTTCAAAAGCCAGGAGGAAATGGTTGCGCTGTTTGCCGACCTGCCCGAGGCGGTTGAAAATACGGTGGAAATCGCCAAGCGCTGCGCGTTCAAGGCCTATTTGCGGGATCCGATCCTGCCCAAATTCGCCGATGACGAGGTGTCTGAACTGCGCCGCATCGCCAATGAGGGCCTGCAGAAACGGCTGGCGGTGATCCCCCATGCGGTCAGCCCGGAGGAATATCAGGCACGGCTGGATTTTGAGCTGGGCATCATCGAAGGCATGGGCTTCCCCGGCTATTTCCTGATCGTTGCGGACTTTATCCAATGGGGCAAGGATCAGGGTATCCCGGTGGGGCCGGGACGGGGCTCGGGCGCGGGGTCCTTGGTGGCTTATGCGCTGACCATTACCGACCTTGACCCGTTGCGCTATTCGCTGCTGTTCGAACGGTTCCTGAACCCGGAGCGGGTGTCGATGCCCGACTTCGACATCGATTTCTGCATGGACCGCCGCGAAGAGGTGATCCGTTATGTGCAGCAGAAATACGGCCGCGACAAAGTCGGGCAGATCATCACCTTCGGTGCGCTGCTGTCCAAGGCGGCGGTGCGCGACATCGGGCGGGTTCTGCAAATGCCCTATGGCCAGGTGGACCGCCTCAGCAAGATGATCCCGGTGGAAGGGGTGAAGCCGGTTTCCATCGAAAAGGCGCTGGTGGATGAGCCGCGGCTGAAGGAAGAGGCGCGCAATGAGCCGGTGGTCGACCGGTTGCTGACCTATGGCCAGCAGGTTGAGGGGCTGCTCAGGAATGCCTCGACCCACGCGGCGGGCGTGGTGATCGGCGACCGGCCGCTGGATGCGCTGGTGCCGCTGTATCAGGATCCGCGATCCGACATGCCGGCCACCCAGTTCAACATGAAATGGGTGGAGCAGGCGGGGCTGGTGAAATTCGACTTCCTCGGTCTGAAGACCCTGACCGTCATTCAGAACGCGGTGGATCTGATCAAACAGTCGGGCCGCGACCTGCATATCAGCGAGGACGGCACGCAATTGTACGAGCCGCCCGAAGGCGCGGTGAATGAGATCAACGCCATCCCGCTGGACGACAAGGTCACCTATGACCTTTATTCGCGGGCCAAAACGGTGGCGGTGTTCCAGGTGGAATCCACCGGCATGATGGATGCGCTGAAGCGCATGAAGCCGACCTGTATCGAGGACATCGTGGCGCTGGTGGCGCTGTACCGGCCCGGTCCGATGGAGAACATCCCGACCTATTGCGAGGTGAAGAACGGCCTCAAGAAAATCCAGTCGGTGCATCCGCTGATCGACCATATCCTGGAGGAAACCCAGGGCATCATCGTCTATCAGGAACAGGTGATGCAGATTGCCCAGGTGATGGCCGGCTACAGCCTGGGCGGCGCCGACCTGCTGCGCCGGGCGATGGGCAAGAAGATCAAGGAGGCGATGGACGCCGAGCGCCCGAAGTTTGAAAAGGGCGCGGCGGAAAACGGGGTGCCTGCAAAGAAGGCCTCGGAGGTCTTCGACCTGCTGGAGAAATTCGCCAACTACGGTTTCAACAAATCGCACGCGGCGGCCTATGCGGTGGTCAGCTATCAGACCGGCTGGCTGACGGCGAACCACCCGGGGGAGTTCATGGCCGGCGTCATGAACTGAGATATCCATCTGACCGACAAACTGGCGATCTACTTTGAAGAGGTGAAGAAGGGGCTGGGGCTGAAATACGTGCCGCCCTGCGTCAACCGGTCGATGGCGGCCTTCAACGTGGTCAAGGGTGAGCTGGTCTATGCGCTGGGCGCGCTGAAGAACGTCGGTGTCGACGTGATGCGGCTGGTCACCGAGGCGCGCAATGAGGGCGGGCATGAGCGGGTTTTCGTGAACCTGTTCGATTTTGCCCGCCGGGTGAATTTGAAGCGTGTCGGCAAGCGGCCGTTGGAGATGATGGCGCGGGCCGGGGCATTTGATCAGCTGGACCCCAACCGGCGCCGGGTGTTCGAGAGCCTGGAGGCGCTGGTCAGCTACTCTGCCGCGATCCATGACCAGAAGAACTCAAGCCAGGTGTCGCTGTTCGGCGAGGCGGGCGATGATCTGCCGGAACCGCGGCTGCCCTCGGTGCCGGACTGGCTGCCGGCCGAGCGGCTGAGCGAGGAATTCAAGGCGATCGGCTTCTACCTGTCGGGGCATCCGCTGGACGACTACATGCCCGCGCTGAAGCGCAAGGACGTGCTGACGCTGGACGAGGTCACTGCCAAGGCCGAACGCGGGCCGTTCATGGCCAAGATGGCGGGCGTGGTGGCCGGGCGGCAGGAGCGCAAATCAGCCCGCGGCAACCGCTTTGCCTTTGCCCAGCTGTCGGACCCGTCGGGCGCCTTTGAGGTGACGCTGTTTTCCGAAGTGCTGGAGAAATCCCGGGAGTTTCTGGAGACCGGCGCCAAGGTGGTGATCACTGCCGAAGCGACGATGGAGAGCGACCAGCTGAAGCTGCTGGTGCGCTCGGTCGGGCCGGTTGACAGCGCCATCGCCGACGCCGGGCGCAGCAGTTTGCGGGTCTATCTGAGCGAAGCCGCCGCCGTCGGCACCGTGGCGCAGGTGCTGGAAGACGCCAAATCCGCGGCCCGCAATGCCTCGCGCGGGGAGATCTACATGTATCTGCAGGACCCGGGCCTGCCCGGCGATGTGGAAATGGAGCTGGGCCAGCCGTTCCCGATCAACCCGCAGATCAAGGGCGCGCTGAAGTCGCTGGACGGGGTGCTGGATGTGGAGGAGATATGAGAGCGGGCGGCAGAGGCTGCCCTCAGGTCGTGCATTCGGGCAATCGCGCTGCCCGGCAGGTTATTTCCAGACCAGCTCCGCACCGCTGAGGCAGACAGGCAGGGTGTCGGGCGGCATCTGGCCCAGACCCTCGAACAGCTTGATGTAGTTCAGGCTGGAATGGATCGCGGAAATCTTGCCGTCTTCGACCTTGAAAACCATCTGGCCGTCGAAATCGAAGGGCGGGCGGTGCGGGTGGCTGGTGACATGCACGTCGAAACAGGTGATGATCCAAGGCCCGGCCTCTTCGAACACGCGAAAGGTGAACTCCGGCGCGCCGCCCAGCAAGGCCTTCATCGTGGTGACGAAATCGGAAGCGGCGAACTGTTTGCCCATCAGGTTGGACACCGGGCCGGTGGCCTCGGTTCTGTCCGAAAACATGTCCTGAAGAACAGCATCGTTGTCGCGGTACCAGACCTCTTCAAACCAAAAGCGTACCAGCTCTGCATTGCTTGTCACTGCTGCCGTCCAATTCCGTGCGTTTTTCTAAGGCTTATATGCGGGCACAAGCTCTTGCCAAGGCCCATTCCGCTTCAGCGTGCATTATCCTGCTGCAACTGCACAGGTTTTAAGCGCGCGCGGCGATAATCGCGGCCCGGTAGCCGTGACCGCGCGCACGCCCGAACAGACCCCGGCAGGCGTCAGTAATGCGGCGGGCGTTCGTCGCCGAAGACCGCGCCGCCGGTGCCGTCCTGCTCGCGGCTGGCCTCGCGCTGCATCAGCATGGCGACGCGGCGGGTCAGGGTGTCGATCTCCTGCTGCTGGCGGGCGATCACGTCGCTCATCTCCTCCACGCTGCGGGTCAGATGGGCGATTTGCTCTTCCAGATGCTGCATGGGGTGTCTCCTGGGTTCTGGTTTGTCTGATACAGAAGCTGGCTCCGAAAGCAAGGGGTCGCCCGCCCCGCCCCCCACGGGGCGGGCGCTGCCCTGCGCGCTTGAAACGAGCACTTCTTTTTCCGCCTCTTCGTCACCCGGCGCCGCGGCTCCTTCTTGCTGTTGCGGCCTGCTTCCGCTAGACCGCCGGGCGAGTGAAACCGCTACCCGTGAGGAGGCCTCAGATGGCCAAAGTGAAGAAACAGCCCCGCCCCAAGGCGCAAACGCCCAAGGGGTTCCGTGACTATTTCGGTGCGGAGGTGACCCAGCGCAGCGAGATGCTGCGGGCCATCGCGGGTGTGTATCATCATTACGGGTTCGAGGCGCTGGAGTCGGCGGCGGTGGAAACCGTCGAGGCGCTGGGCAAGTTCCTGCCCGATGTCGACCGCCCCAATGAGGGCGTGTTTGCCTGGCAGGAGACCGAGGACGACGGCAGTTCAAATTCCGGGGGCGACTGGATGGCGCTGCGGTATGACCTGACGGCGCCGCTGGCGCGGGTCTATGCGCAGCACCGCAATGATCTGCCGACGCCCTACCGCCGCTATGCGATGGGGCCGGTCTGGCGCAATGAGAAGCCGGGGCCGGGCCGCTTCCGTCAGTTTTATCAGTGTGACGCGGATACCGTGGGCACCGCCTCGATGGCGGCAGATGCCGAGATCTGCGCGATGCTGTCCGACACGCTGGAAACCGTCGGCATTCCGCGCGGTGATTACCTGGTGCGGGTGAACAACCGCAAGGTTCTGAACGGCGTGCTGGAGGTCATGGGTCTTGGCGCCGAAGATGCCAAGCGCGACGACGTGCTGCGCACCATCGACAAATTCGACAAGGTGGGGGAAGCGGGC
>NZ_JAXMOX010000281.1:0-4559 GCF_034669605.1 Leisingera sp. | reverse complement strand
AACGGCTGCCTGCAGCTGCACGGCGGCTATGGCTATCTGGCTGACTACGGCGTCGAGAAGATCGTCCGCGACCTGCGGGTGCATCAGATCCTGGAAGGCACCAACGAGATCATGCGCCTGATCGTCGCGCGCCAGCTGATTGCAGGGTAACCTGTACCCAGATGCCCTGCCGAGGCGCATAAACCTGATGGAGCCCCTAGGATGAGTGATATCCATATCCGCAAATCCGGCCAGGCCGGCCGTATCACCTTCACCCGCCCCAAGGCGCTGAACGCGATGAGCTATGAGATGTGCATGGCGATCGACGCCGCCATGCGCAACTGGGCAACGGATGCCAGCGTCAAGCTGGTGGTGATCGACGCCGAAGGCGATAAGGCGTTTTGCGCCGGCGGTGACATTGCCGAGCTTTATGACACCGGCACCAGGGGCGACTACTCCTATGGCCGCAGGTTCTGGCGCGATGAATACCGGCTGAACGCGCTGATTTTTGAATACAAGAAGCCGGTGATCAGCTTCATGCAGGGTTTCACCATGGGCGGCGGGGTCGGCATCGGCTGCCACGGCACCCACCGGGTTGTTGGAGAGACCAGCCAGATCGCCATGCCCGAGGTGGGCATCGGCCTGGTGCCGGATGTGGGCGGCTCGCTGATGCTGGCGCTGGCGCCGGACCACCTGGGCGAATACCTTGGTATGACCGCGGCCCGCATGGGAGCGGAAGATGCAATCCTTGCGGGCTTTGCCGACCATTTTGTGCCGCAGGAAAACTGGCCCGCGCTGATCGACGCGCTGGAGGAAACCGGCAGTGCCAAGCTGGTGGAGGATGCCGCCCGGGCCGCGCCGGAGGGCAAGCTGCGCGCAGTCCGCGGGGACACCGCCAAGCACTTCGGCAAGCACAGCCTGGAGGCTATCCTGGAAGGCCTGCAGGCCGAGGACAGCGAATTTGCCGCGGCCGCGCTGAAATCGCTGAAGCGGAACTCGCCGCTGTCGATGGCCTGCACATTGGAAATGCTGCGCCGCCTGCGTGCCGATGGCCCGGCCATCCGCCGGGCGCTGGACCTGGAATACCGCTACACATTCCGCGCCATGGAAAAGAGCGATTTCCTGGAAGGCATCCGGGCCCAGATCATTGACAAGGACCGCAATCCGCAGTGGCAATACGCAGGCCAGCCGGTACCGGCACAGGCGGTTGCGGACATGCTGGCGCCGCTCGGCGCGGATGCGCTGACATTTGAGGAGGAACTCGCATGAAAATCGGATTTATCGGGCTTGGCAATATGGGCGGGCCGATGGCTGCCAATCTGGCGAAGGCCGGCCATCAGGTCACCGGCTTCGACATGGCCGACGTCAGCATCGACGGCGTGACCATGGCCGCGTCCGGCCCCGAGGCCGCAGCAGGCGCCGATGCCGTCATCACCATGCTGCCCAACGGCGCCATCCTGCGCCTTGTTGCCGCTGAAGTCATTCCGGCGATGACCAAAGGTGCTGCCTTTATCGATTGCTCCACCGTGGACGTGGACTCTGCCCGTGCGGTGGCCGAACAGGCCAAAGCCGCAGGGCTTCTGTCCGTCGACGCCCCCGTCTCCGGCGGCATCGGCGGCGCGGCCGGCGGCACGCTCACCTTCATGGCCGGCGGTTCGGCTGACGCCTTCGCGGCCGCGGAACCGCTGTTCGATATCATGGGCCAAAAGGCGGTGCATTGCGGCGCGGCCGGCGCCGGCCAGGCTGCCAAGATCTGCAACAACATGATCCTCGGCGTCACCATGATCGCCACCTGCGAGGCCTTTGCGCTGGCCGACAAGCTGGGTCTCGACCGCCAGAAGATGTTCGACGTGGTCTCGACCTCCTCCGGCTACAGCTGGTCGATGAACGCCTACTGCCCGGCCCCCGGCGTCGGCCCGCAGTCGCCCGCCGACAACGGCTATCAGCCTGGGTTCGCGGCTGAACTGATGCTCAAGGATCTGGGCCTCAGCCAGCAGGCAGCAGAAAGCGCAGATGCCGACACCCCGATGGGCGAACTGGCGATGGCGCTTTACAAGCGCTTCGTCGAAGAGGAAAACGGCAAGGGCATGGATTTCTCCGCCATGCTGCCCCGGTTTGAAAAGCGCAGCCGCGACGGCTGAGACCAGCGCCCTCACTGCGCTGAAATCCAGCACCTCTCAGGCGGCCTGTCCCGGGCCGCCTCCCCGCCCGGCCCTGACTCTCTAAAATTTGAGTAAACTTCAGGATTTCGGCGCCAGCTTGCCACAATTCCGTCCCAGTTCCCCAGCAATCCGTTAAGGGAATATTAATCTTTGCTCACTGGGGGGCTGTCCGACATGGCCACGGCGACGGAACTGAACATCAACTCCTCCGCGACAGCCACCCAGATGGCTGAGGAAATCTTTGGCGGCGGCGTCACTGTGACCAGCGCCAGCTACAGCGGCGACAGACTGTCCTCCGGCATCTATTCCGGCGCCGATACCACCATCCCCGGCGTGGCACCCGCGGAGTCCGGCGTGATCCTGTCAACCGGCTATGCGCGCGACTTTACCAACAGCAGCGGCACCGCCAACACAAACGTCCGCAGCAACACCAGCAGCAATACCACCGGCGTCAACAATGACGCCGATTTCAACGCCCTGGCCGGGGCCGCCACCCGCGACGCCTCTTTCCTGGAAATCGATTTCACCCCGGACGGCGATCTTCTGACCATCGACTTTGTGCTGTCCTCCGAGGAATACCCCGAGTTCGCCACCTCGCAATATAATGACGTGGTCGGTGTCTGGGTGAACGGGGTCGAGGCGCAGGTCTCCATCGGCGACGGCACTGCCTCGATCGGCAATATCAACGATGGCACCGAAAACATCTATGTCGACAACACCGGTGATCAGTACAACACCGAAATGGACGGGTTCACCATCACCCTGACCTTTGCCGCCCCGGTGAATGCAGGCCAGATAAACACCCTCAAGATCGGCGTCGCCGATACCGTGGACAGCAGTTATGATACCAACCTGCTGATTGCCGGCGGGTCGGTGCAAACAGCCGTGGTCGCGCAGGATGACCACGAAGACATCGCCATCAACAAGACCCGTGTGGTGGATGTTCTGGACAATGACAGCATCTCCACCGGCGGCACGCTGACGATCACCCATATCAACGATCAGGCGGTTTCAGCCGGCGGCACCGTCACCCTGGCCACCGGCCAGCAGATCACCCTCAATGCCGACGGCACACTGACCGTGGCCACGGACGGCGACCTGGAAACCGTCTATTTCAATTACACAGCGGACACCGGCCTGGGCAATTCGGACACCGGCCTGGTCGAGATCAACCAGACAGTGCCCTGTTTCCTGCGCGGCACCATGATCCGGGTGCCCGGCGGCGAGATCCCGGTTGAGGATCTGCGCCCCGGCATGGAGGTTCTGACCTACGACAACGGGCCTCAGACCCTGCAATGGACCGGCAGCCGGACGGTTGCATGCACGCCGCAAACCGCTCCGATCCGTTTTGCCAGGGGCAGCTGCGGCAACACCCGCGACCTCTATGTGTCGCCGCAGCACCGGATGCTGGTAAGGGGCCACAAGGCCGAGCTGCTGTTCGGCCAGGACGAGGTTCTGGTCAAGGCCAAGGATCTGGTGAACGACAGCACCATCCGCCCCGCGCTGGACATGCAGGCAGCGCAATATGTCCACCTGCTGTTCGGCCGCCACCAGCTTGTCTGGGCCGACGGCGCCCTCAGCGAAAGCTACCAGCCCGGCCCGCAAACAGCCGCAGGGTTTGATTCCGGAACGCTGGCGGAAATCCGCGATTTGTTTCCGGACCTCTGCACCAAAACCGGGCGCGGTTACGGAACTGCCGTGCGGCTGGCCCTGCGCAGCCATGAAGCGCGGGTTCTTGCCGCTGGGTGAGCGGCCGCAGGCGGGCCGCCGCCGCTTGGTTTACAGCACTCTTGGATTTTGCGCCCGGCCCGTTATGCCGAAGACGACCAAGAAAGGAGCCGCCGTAAATGGTACGCCGTTATATTGTTTCCATCGTTGTTCTCGCCGCCGCCTGCGCAGTGGCTATTCCGCTTGCTGCCGGCAATGGCCAGGACAAGGCGGAAAAGGCACTCCTGCACTGCCCGGCCGGCCTGGCCAAGACCTCCTCGCGCTGCGTGCCGCCGGGTCAAGCCAAGAAGTTCTACCGCCGCGGCGACCATATTCTGGACGAATATATCTGGATCGGGGACCCCGGCGAATGGGCCCCGGACCCTTACGGCAGCTATGTCCGGGCCGGCGGCTATGTCTACCAGGTGAACCGCGAGACCCAGAAGGTTCTGCGCCTGATCGGCGCGGTGGCAAAACTGGAAGACTGACCGCTTGCGCCGTCATCTGACGGCCGCCCGACGCGGCCGCCGCCGTCCGAACCGACCGAACAGGGCGGCCCGGCGCTGCCGCGGTTTCTTTCTGGCCGGAAATACTCCGGGGTGAATTGGCCGAAGGCCAAAAGGGGCAGCGCCCCTCTCCATCCAAACTGGCGGCGCAGCGCCCCTGCCGCTTACTCCGCCGCCACTTTCCGGGTCTGCAGCATGTCCTTCA
>NZ_JAXMOX010000280.1:0-4574 GCF_034669605.1 Leisingera sp. | reverse complement strand
CCCTCCATCGGCTGTTCGGCAAAGCTTTGCGGCCCCATCGAAGCAATGTCGCTTACGAGGTGGTTTTGCATCATGAAATCAGCAGTTTGCGGGCTGATTATAAAGTCGTCCTTGCCGCGGCCGCGGCACCGGAGCATTTCGGTGAATGCCATGTAGTCGTCAATTGTGCCGATCAACCCGCCGCCGCCGGAGTGCATTTCACTCTGCCAGAAGGATGAATGCGGATAACTGTCGGTCAGACGCAGGCTGTCCGTGCCGGTCTCTGCGGAATTCAGCGCCATGGCGTCACCCGCCAGCGGAGTATAGAGAGAGGCAAACCGGTTCCCTGCCCCGCTGGCCGGCTGGAACCCGGTCTCCGCCATTCCCAGCGGTTCAAAGATCACCTCTTGCAAGAGCTGGTCCAGTGGCTTTCCTGAGACAATTTCGGCAACGCGGCCCAGCACATCGGTCGACACGGAATACTCCCAGCGGGATCCCGGTTCGAACGCCAGCGGCAGCCGGGCAAGCCGGGCCACCATCGGGGTCAGTGTTCCTTGGTCCGGCTTGAACAACAAACCCTCCCTGGCCATGGCTTCCGGCAGGACGCCCGGGTTGAAAGGATAACTCAGCCCGCTGGTGTGGGTCAGCAGCTGATGAAGTGTCGGAGCAGTGCAGGGCCGGGTCTGGCTGATCCGGCTGGCCCCGGGCACCAACGCCTGCATATCGTTGAATTCCGGCAGGAAATCACTGACGGGGGCATCCAGATGGAACAGCCCCTGTTCCAAAAGAGACATCACGGCCACAGAGGTCACCGGCTTGGTCATCGAGTAAAGGCGCACCAGCGTATCACGGGTGAACGGCAGATCCTCCGCGATGTTGCGCAGGCCAGCCGCGTGGAAATACTGTTCCTCGCCGCGGCGGCGGATCAAAAGAGAGCTTCCTGGATACTTCCCCTCATCCACATAGCGTTGCTGCCAGCGCCTGATGGGTTCCAGCCGGTCTGATTTCATCGCCGTGCCCTCGCTTTGCTCTGTCTCGTTGATCCCGAATATGCAGTCAACGGGACTGTATACCGTGTTTCAAAAGGAGACGAGCCGGATGACGGTGAGTTTCAGGTTCCGGGGCACCGGTGCTGGGTTATTATTCAGCAAAAACTACACCGCCCAATGACTTTGCGGGCTTAAAATGACTGCACCCTGTGGTCGAAAGTGAGAGCAATAGACGGCCGGTGATTGTGCCGGGAGATCGCTTGCCTCAGCGGGTTCGGTAAATTCCAAATTTCGAATTTTTCGAAATCCGGCGCGTTTGCATGATCGCATTTGCAGAAAATTTGTCTTAGTACTTCAAAGGGAAGGACGAAAAGGAAACTGATCCGATGACGAGCATTCTGGTATTGAACGGCCCCAACCTCAACCTGCTTGGCACCCGGCAGCCGGACGTCTATGGCTCGGTCACCCTGGCGATGGTCGAGCAGGCCTGTGCCGAACATGGTCAGAATCTTGGCGTCTCGGTCAGCTGCTTCCAGTCGAACCACGAAGGGGCGCTGATTGATGCCATTCATGCGGCCAAGGGGCAGTACCAGGGGATCATCCTGAACGCCGGTGCTTATACGCATACGTCTATTGCGCTGATGGATGCCTTGATTTCCGTAGAGATCCCGGCCGTTGAAGTGCATCTCTCCAACATTCACGCACGCGAGCCATTCCGGCACACCTCCTATATTTCCAAGGCGGCACTGGGGCAGATTTGCGGTTTTGGCGCACAGGGATACCTGCTGGCGCTGGACGCATTGAAAGTACATTTTGAAAAGGCCGTAAATTTATGAATGTAAATGAATACCTGAACTTTCTTTGCGGCGCTCAAAGCCTGGAAGAGCTGTGGGACGGGCATGTCCGGCAAATGTCCAGGTTCGGCTTCGACCGGCTGATTTACGGCTATACCCGGTACAAGACGGAAACCTCGCTGGGGGATCCGGACGATTTTGTTATCCTGTCCAATCATGACAGCGTATATCTGAACGGCTTTCTGCACCAGGGGCTGTATTTCCACGCGCCGATGCTTCGCTGGGCGTTGGAGAATGAAGGCGCTGGCAGCTGGCGTATCGTGCAGGACATGATTGCCGGCGGTACCCTTGGACCGGAAGCCCGGCGGGTGCATGAGTTCAATCAGAAACTCGACATGAATGCCGGCTATACTGTCAGTTTCTACTCTGCGTCTCCGCGCTACAAGGGCGCGATATCGCTGGCTGCAAAAGCCGGCATGTGTCAGGAGGCGGTGGATGCGCTGTGGCAGAAGTCGGGCGAGGACATCGTGCTGATGAACAATGTGGCCCATCTGAAAATCCTCACCCTGCCCTATACGGCGCCGAACCGCAGCCTTACCAAACGGCAGCGGGAGGTTTTGCAATGGGTTGGCGATGGCAAAACCACGCAGGACATTGCACTTTTGATGGAGCTTACACCTGCGACGGTTGAAAAACACCTGCGCCTTGCCAGAGAGTCGCTGTCGGTAGAGACAACCGCCCAGGCCGTTCTGAAGGCAGCGCTGCACAATCAGATGTATATCATGGATGCCTAAGGCAGCTGCGTGGCTGCCGCCGCCCCTTGGCGGCTCAATAGGCAAGCTGCGCCAGCTCCCGGTTCGCATGCAAGAAGCGGAAACTCAACCGGTTTTCCACACCGCCGCGCCTTTACTAAGCTGTAGGAAGTATGGAATCCTATACTACCGTTATAGGTTGATATTCTGCATGTTGCCCCTGTTCCGTGAGTGGTGGCTTTGGCCAAGGAACTAATGGGTAACGACCCTTGCGATTTCAAGGCTCTCCTACCTGGTCAGGGATAGGCGCGTATTGATCCGCGTCTATTCCGGATACAGAGGGGCCTCGCCCATCCCCATCAGTGGGGTCCCTCACATTCCTGCTGCAGCTCTCCCGTGCCCTGAACACGGATAGTACATGCCAGCCGCTGGGCAGCCAGCGCCCGGCAGCGCTGTCCGCGTGCGGGGGGATACGGCCGAAACAAAACCGGCAGGGATGACCCTGCCGGTTTCTGAGATTTATCTTGAAAGCTGATCCGCCCGGATCAGCTTAAATCAGCCTTGTGCCGCCTTGGCAACTTCAGCGGCAAAGTCTTCTTTTTCGACTTCGATGCCTTCGCCGACTTCGACGCGGGCGAAACCGGTGATGGTTGCGCCTGCCTCTTTGGCTGCGGCTTCAACGGTCAGGTCCGGGTTCACAACGAACTGCTGGTTCAGCAGGGTCGATTCCGCGACGAATTTCTTCATCCGTCCAACGATCATCTTTTCAATCACCTGCTCCGGCTTGCCGGATTCGCGGGCGATGTCCATCTGAACCTGCTTTTCTTTCTCAACCACAGCGGCGTCCATGTCGGCTTCGGACAGTGCCGCGGGGTTGGCAGCTGCAATGTGCATTGCAATCTGTTTGCCGATCGCTGCGTCGCCGCCGGTCATGGCAACCAGAACACCGATCTTGCCCATGCCTGCAGCAGCGGCGTTGTGCACGTAGGACACAACGGTTTCGCCTTCCAGCGCGGCCATGCGGCGGACCGACATGTTTTCGCCAATGGTGGCGATCTTGTCGGTGATCGTCTCGGCAACGGTCTTGCCGCCCATGTCGGCAGCTTTCAGCGCTTCAACGTCGGAAACACCCAGGGCTGCTTTAGCAATGCCGCCGACCATTTCCTGGAATTCGGCGTTCTTGCCGACAAAGTCGGTTTCCGAGTTCACTTCGACGGCAACGCCTTTGTTGCCTTCGACGATCACGGCAACGAGGCCTTCTGCGGCGGTGCGGCCGGATTTCTTGGCAGCCTTGGCGAGGCCTTTGGTGCGCAGCCAGTCAACCGCGGCTTCCATGTCGCCGTTGTTTTCGACCAGGGCTTTCTTCGCGTCCATCATGCCTGCGCCGGTGGATTCGCGCAGTTCTTTCACCATAGCAGCAGTGATTGCCATCTTAGGCTCTCCTCAATTCAAAAACAGATTTGGGGCAGGTGATACCCTGCCCCGCATGTCAGTTCCGTGACGGGACGGATCAGGCGTCAGCAGCGGCGGCTTCTTCAGCCACAGCTTCTTCGGCCGGCGCGTCTTCCAGTGCGCCCAGGTCAACGCCTGCGGCACCCAGCTGTGCGGACATGCCGTCCAGTGCCGCACGGGCAACCAGGTCGCAGTACAGCGAAATGGCGCGCGATGCGTCGTCGTTGCCCGGAATGATGAAGTCCACGCCGTCGGGGGAGCAGTTGGTGTCGACAACAGCCACAACCGGAATGCCCAGTTTCTTGGCTTCGGCGATGGCCAGCGCTTCTTTTTTCACGTCGATGACGAACAGCAGGTCCGGCACGCCGCCCATTTCACGGATGCCGCCCAGAGACGCTTCCAGCTTCTCCTGGTCGCGCTCCATGCCCAGACGCTCTTTCTTGGTCAGGCCTTCGGCGCCGGAGGACATCTTCTCGTCGATTTCCTTCAGGCGGTTGATCGACTGGGAAACGGTTTTCCAGTTTGTCAGGGTGCCGCCGAGCCAGCGGTGGTTCATGAAGTACTGAGCCGACTTTTCAGCCGCTTCGGCAATCGGGCCGGCTGCCTGG
>NZ_JAXMOX010000279.1:0-4614 GCF_034669605.1 Leisingera sp. | reverse complement strand
CGGACCGTTCCTCATGCCGATCGCGTTGAAATAGGCGGTCACCGGGGGCGGTCCTGCGTCGCTGCCGCCGCCGACGCGGGCGATGGTGAATTCCGGCTCCACCCGGAGACTGTCGACCGAGGTGTAATGGGCGATCTGCCCCTCGGCGCCGCCGGCGCTGAAGGTGACCACGCCATTGCCCTCAGCCGCCAGCGACAGCGCCGCGCCATAGCCATTTGCGGTTGCAGTGCCGCTGGAGCTGGCAAGGGTGTCCAGCCCGGTGCCGACCACCTGCGCCTGTGCGGCGCCCGCCGGAACGGCAGAAGGAACCGTGCCGAGGATGACGCTGCCCGCGCCCGCCCGCGCGCCGCTCAAGGGTGCGCCGAGGGCGTCGTTGCTGCGGTCGAACTGGCGGCCCTGCAGGGTGTTGCCGTCCTTGGACAGGGCCAGAACCTGGCGGTAGGCGGTGCCGCCAATGTCCAGATTGGCGCGCCATTCATAGCCGGTATAAAGGTTCATCCGGCCCGAGGCGGGATGTTTGGTGCCGTCTGCGGTCACAAATTCGCCGCTGACCTGATAGGGCGAGGCATCACCCGTTACCGTCAGCCGCCCGTAGGCCTCGCCGATGCCGGGCAGGTCGGTGATCACCACCCAATCGCCTGCCGCAGGCTGTTTGTCTGCCGCCTGCCAGTCTGCCCAGGCGGCGGTTTCCAGCGGGTTCCGCTCGGCCAGATAACCGGCGATTTCGGTGCGGGCGATGTTGTACCACTCGCGGTCGCGGCCAAGCGCCTGATATTCGATGGTGGGGAAATGGCCGACATGGAAATCCATATGCAGCGTCCATTCCTCGGCGGTGCGGTTCTGCAGCAGACCGCGGGCGCCGGTGTGGCAGCGCGCGCACATCGAGGCAAAGGCCTCGTCAAAGCTTTCCTGCGCGTTGGGGTCTTTTTCCAGCGCATAGCGGAAAGGGGCGGCCTCGGACGGGGCCAGTCCCTGGGTGTCGGACAGATGCTGCACGATGGCGCGGCGGTCCTCAGGGCTGATCTCCAGCCCATGCGCCTGCTGCATCCGGACGATGGTCATCATCCAGCCTTCGGGCGTCTTGCGCTGGCCGTTGATGCGGGTCAATCCGCCGTCTTCGCCGGTATGGCAGGCGGTGCAGATGTCCTGCACCAGCGCTTCGCTGGCCAGCGCGGGGGCGGCGCTGGTGACTGTCAAGAGCATTGCAGCCGTCAGACTGGCTGATTGTTTTGCCATGGAAGTTTCTCCCTGTTGCTGGTGTCCAAGGGGATCTGCGCCCCCTCGGTGAAGCCTTGCGATAGAAGCCATTGATGGATGGCGCGGGCCGTCTGCGGCGGGGCCGCCGGTAACACCGCGGAGTGAAAGCGCACCGCGTCCGGCAGCGGCCGGCCGTTCAGGCGGCGCAGCAGCGGCACGATCTCCTGCCCGGCGGCAAAGGCGGCACCGCCGGGGGCATCGCGGGTGATCAGCACCTCGCGCCGCGCCAGATGGCCGTTTTGCACGATCACCCGGCGGGCGATGTGCGGGCGGATCCCGGTGTTGTGGGCGGGGAGATCATCGGGCCAGGCGGCGCGCTGCTGCCAGAACGGTGTTTGAATGTCCGCCTCGCGGTAGAAATCGCGGCCCACCCGGGCCTGACGCCAGAAGGTTTCGGCCACCCGGTTGCGGTAGAAATCGCGGGCCAGCGCCGTTTGGCCGTCCAGCAAGGCCCGTGCGATGGGCACCGCCATCAGCGCCGAGGAGACCGCCCAGAACATGCCGTGCCCGGACAGGGGATCCAGCGCCACCGCGGCATCGCCCAGCCGCGGGCAGCGCGGATCAAGCTCCGGCGCGGTCAGCCGCGGTGCAATGGCATGGATGGCGGGGCGGCGGGGCAGGGGGGTGTCCGCCAGCACTGTGTGCCACAGCGCCGCCACCGCCGCCTTGCCGCCGGCCCGTTTGTCCAGAGCGGCGGCATCGCCCGCAGCCTGAAGCCAAAGCTGATCTTTGCCCACAGGGGTGGACCAGGTCCAGCCGCCGGGCCGGGCCGTTAACTGCGGTGTGTCCAGGTCCCCGGTCTGCGGCTGCACAATTCCTGCAATGGAGATGGTCTCCGGGCCGAGGAGCTTTGCCCGGCTTTGTTCCGTGCCGGGACGCGGGGCGCGGCGGCCGCGGGCCTCGAACAGCAATTGGGCGGAGAGGCTTTGACCGCTGGCCAGCCGGATGACGCCGGCGTCCGGGCGGAGGCTGGCCACGGGTTGTTGAAAAACGGCAACGCCCGCATCCTTGGCGGCCTCCAGCAGCCCGGCGTCGAATTGGCTGCGGCCGGCCGGGTGCTCGCTGTTGCGGCCGCCCTGGAAAGCCCCCCAGCTGACATGGCGCTGCGCCGCAGGCCCGATGCCCGCCAGCGGCAGCCCGTGGCGCTGCAGGATTGCGGCGACGCGGGCGGACAGGCCCTCATACCGGGCCCCGCGCGGCGGCAGGGTGGCCAGCGCCACGCGGAAGCCGGCCCGCGCCAGCAGCACTGCGGCCACCGACCCGGCCGGGCCGCCGCCTGCGATTGCTATGTGAAAGGTGCCGGTTTGAGGTGCCATCTGCACAGGCTGCACTGTGGCGGCGGTGCTTGTGGCGGACACATCCGGACAACAAGACGACATTTCCGGACAGAATTGGCAGCTGCGGCCCGGACCGCAGTGTTTTTTCTGGAATGGCGGGATTTTGCGGTATTCTGACGCAATCCTGAGGAATTGCGCGATGCCAAACGACTATCAGCCCCGGATTTCGGCCACCACATTGAACGATCCGTTGCGGGCTGTTGAGTTCATGAACGGCGATACCGCCGGGATTTTCCGCACCGCCGGGATCGGCCCCGAAGATCTGGAGGGCGAGATCGGCCTGAAAAAATTCGTGGACTTCTGCGAGCATGCCTCGGACCAGCTGGGGCTACCCGATTTCGGCTGGCGGGTGGGGTCGGTGTTCGACCTGCAAAATCTTGGCAGGCTTGGAGAATTCATCCAGCAGGCCCCGACGCTGGGGGCGGCGCTGTCGCTGTTCCGCAATGCCTTTCCGATGGTGCAGAGCGACTCGGAAATGCGGCTGTCGATGGAGGCGGGCAAGGCGCTGCTGACCTACCGGATCCTGGATCTCCGCATCTGGCCGCGGCAGCAGGATGCGGAGCTGACGCTGTCGGTGTTCCATAGCCTGGTGAGATCTGCGGCCGGGCCGGACTGGCGGCCCGATCTGGTGTCTCTGGAGCACGAATCAAGCGCCCTGCAACACCGCAGCGCCGCCGGGCCGCGCTGCCCGGTGCAGTTTGCCGCCGCGTCCAATACGCTGGTGTTTCCGGAGGCCCTGCTGGATCTGCCGCTGGCGGACAGCGATAGCCCGGCGTTCAAGGCGGCGTCGCAGTCGATTGTCCGCAGCGCCCGGCAAAACGAGCGCGAGGCGCCGGTTGCCGTGCGGGTGCGCCGCGAGCTGCTGATGCGCATTGGCCGCGAAAGTTTCGAGCAGACCGTCATTGCCACCGCCCTGGGCATGTCGCGCCGGACCCTGCGGCGCAAGCTGGAGGAGGAAGGGCAGAAGTTCTCGCAGCTGCTGGCGGGCTGCCGGATGGAGATTGCCAAGCGCATGCTGCGGGCGCCAGGGGCGCAGCTGCATGATATATCGGAGCGGCTGGGCTATTCCGAAGTCTCGGCCTTTGAGCGCGCCTTCCGCCAGCGGCAGGGGGCGACGCCGAGCCAGTACCGCAAGCAAGCCTCCGATTGCGGAGCCGGCCGCAGCTAAATGTGCTGACGCGGGCCGCGGTCCCGGGCATTGGGGGCAGGCCCGCGCGTCGCGGGTGCCGGTTTCGATGAATTTCTACGGAGAGCGGGGGATCTTCAGGAAATTTATCCAATACGGTAAAAAACCGGAACCGGGCGCATATCCTGTCCTGCGGAGGGATTATGCCGGGGCTGTTGCGGACTGCCAGGCCATGGTCTTGAACTCTTCGCGAAAGGCAAAGCGGGCAAGGTGGTTGTCGATGATCTGCCGTGCATGATCCAGCTCATCAGCGGTCGGGGCGGTGACTTCGGCGGTCAGCTCCTGTGCGGTTGCGCGCAGTGTTGCGGGGCCCATTCCCAGCGCCACGGTGCCGTGGCCGGTTCTATCGGTGGTGTCGAATTTCACCTCGACCTTATGGGCGAAATGCTTGCAGAGCTGCTGCAGGTATTTTGCTGCATCCGGGGTGTCAAAGCGGCCTGTGTCGGTGAGCATCGCCAAATTCCTTACTGTTTTACTAGGCTACAGGCAATGTAGTGAATCGCCACGGCACTGCAACCCGTAAACACGGGCGCAGGCAGTGGGTTTTTGCGGTTGCGGTATTTGCGGCGGGGGCAAATCCGTTGCTGACAAAGGCTTGCGCGCATTCTAGAAAAGCCGGGCTGCGGTGCAGGCATCTTTCGCAATGGTTTCAGATTCGGTCCCGCCCGCGGGCCGTCTGCAGGGCGGAAACGGCAACCCACATCTCAAGCGATTCCAACAACCTACTTGAGAGGGTCCCCATGTTCCGGGCTTTTGAAAACCTTGTCGATCCCTTTGCCGCGGACCGGATGGACCCGCCGCGAGCCAGTTTGCGGGCCTATCTGATGCAGCAGA
>NZ_JAXMOX010000278.1:0-4778 GCF_034669605.1 Leisingera sp. | reverse complement strand
CTGAAACAGCTGGACGCCGACCTGCAGGTCGTTGTCCTGGAAAAAGGCTCGGAAGTGGGCGCGCATATTCTGTCGGGGGCGGTACTGGACCCCTGCGGCCTGAATGCGCTGATGCCGGACTGGAAGGAAAAAGGCGCGCCGCTGAACGTCGAAGTCAAGGAAGACAACTTCCTGATGCTGGGCGAAGCCGGCCATGTCCGCATCCCCAACTTCCCGATGCCGCCCTTGATGAACAACCACGGCAACTACATCGTCTCGATGGGCAACGTCTGCCGCTGGATGGCGGAGCAGGCCGAGGAGCTGGGCGTCGAAATCTTCCCCGGCATGGCCTGTTCCGAGCTGGTCTATGGCGCGGGCGGCGAAGTGAAGGGCGTGGTGGCCGGCGAGTTCGGCCGCAACCCCGACGGCACACCGGGGCCGTCTTATGAACCGGGCATGGAGCTGCACGGCAAATATGTCTTCCTCGGCGAGGGCGTGCGCGGCTCGCTGTCCAAAGAGGTGATCGCCAAATACGGCCTGTCCGACGGCAAGGAGCCGCAGAAATACGGGCTCGGCATGAAAGAGATCTGGGAGATCGACCCCGCCAAGCACAAGGAAGGCACCGTCACCCACACCATGGGCTGGCCGCTGGGCAAGAACGCGGGCGGCGGCTCGTTCATCTACCACCTGGACAACAACCAAGTTTACGTCGGCTTCGTGGTGCACCTGAACTACAAGAACCCGCATCTGTTCCCCTATATGGAATTCCAGCGGTTCAAGCATCACCCGGTGGTTGCCGAGCTGCTGAAGGGCGGCAAACGCGTCGCCTACGGCGCCCGTGCCATCACCGAAGGCGGCTGGCAGTCGATGCCGAAACTGGTGGCCCCCGGCGTGGCGCTGCTGGGCTGCTCGGCAGGCATGGTCAACGTGCCGCGCATCAAGGGCAATCACAATGCGATGCTGTCTGGCAAAGCAGCCGCCGAAGCCGCATTCGATGCGATCAAGGCCGAGCGTTCGGGCGATGAGCTGACCGCCTATGAGTCCGACGTGCGCGGCGGCGCCATCGGCAAGGACCTGAAGATGGTCCGCAACGTGAAACCGATGTGGTCCAAATGGGGGCTCACCGCCTCGCTGGCCTTTGGCGGGCTGGACATGTGGACCAACAACCTGCTCGGCTTCTCGCTGTTCGGCACTCTGGGCCACGGCAAGAACGACGCCGAAGCGACCGAGGAAGCCTCCAAGCACAAGCCCATCGATTACCCCAAGCCCGACGGGGTGCTGTCCTTCGACCGGCTGACCAACGTCAGCTTCTCGATGACCAACCACGAGGAAAGCCAGCCCTGCCACCTGCGCCTGGGCAATCAGGACACTCCGGTCCAGATCAACCTGCCGAAATTCGCCGAACCGGCGCAGCGCTACTGCCCGGCCGGCGTCTACGAGGTGGTGGAAAAAGACGGCCAGCCGGAGTTTGTGATCAACTTCCAGAACTGCGTTCACTGCAAGACCTGCGACATCAAGGACCCGTCCCAGAACATCACCTGGACCACGCCGCAGGGCGGCGACGGCCCGAATTACCCGAATATGTGATCGGAAATTGAGCTTTCCGGCGCGGTTTTGCCGGAATTTATGGGGCGGTCCTCGGGCCGCCCCATTGCGTGTTGACGGGCAGCGCACTACGCTTTCATAGAAGAGCAAGAGCAGTAAATCGTAAAGGGGTCCCGCGTGCCCGTATCCATTCTTCGCACCCTGTCCTGTGCGGCCCTGGCGGCCGTCTCCGCGCCTGCCGCGCAGGCGGACGGGCTGGCCGGCGCTTATCTGGCGGGACGGGCGGCAACCTATGACAGCGATTTTGCCGCGGCGGCGCTGTATTATACCCAGGCACTGGCCCGCGATCCGCAGAACCCGCTGCTGATGGAAAACGTGATCTTTGCGCAGCTCGCCATGGGCAAGGCCGAACTGGCAGTGCCGGTGGCGCAGCGGCTGCTGCAAACCGGCGCCCGCAGCCAGGTGGCCAATATCATCATTGCAGGCAGCCATGCGGCGGCGGGTGATTTCCAGGCGATCCTGGACCGCGACGCCGAACAGGCGGCGATCCACCCGCTGGTGGACGGCTTGCTGGAAGGCTGGGCGCATATCGGCACCGGCTCCGTCTCCAATGCGCTCAAAAGCTTTGATCAGCTGGCCCAGGATGGCAGCCTGCGCCCCTTTGTGGTCTATCACCGGGCGCTGGCGCTGGCCTCTGCCGGGGATTACGGCGGCGCCGAAGAGCTGTTTGCCGCCGAGGACGGGCGCCTGGCCACCCTCAGCCGCCGCGCGGCGGTCGCGCGGGTGCAGATCCTGTCGCAGCTGGGCCGCCATGACGACGCCCGCGAGGCGCTGAAAGCGGCCTTCGGCAGCCGCCTGGACCCCGGCCTGGAAGCCATGGATGCGCAGCTCGCCGCCGGTGAAACGCTTTCCTACACCATCGCCCCCAGCCCGCTGGAGGGGGTCGCCGAAGTGTTCTTTACCCTTGGTGCGGCCCTGAATGGCGACACCGCCAATGATTATGTGCTGATGTATGCCCGCATGGCGGCCTCCTTGCGCCCCGATCATGTGGACGCAATCTTGCTGAGCGCCGGGCTGCTGGATCAGCTGGGCCGGTATGAATTGTCAGTGGCCACCTACAAACAGGTGCCCGTCAGCCACCCCGATTACCATGCCGCGGAAATGGGCCGCGCCGAGGCACTGCGCCGCGCCGCCAAGCCGGACGCGGCCATCGAGGTTCTGGAACAGCTGGCGCGGGACTTCCCGAAACAGCCCAGCGTCTATGTCAGCCTGGGCGATCTGCTGCGTCAGCAGGAAGACTATGCCGGCGCTGCCAGCGCCTATGACAAGGCATTGGCCAACACATCCGAAGGCTCGGGCACCCGCTGGTTCCTGTATTATGCCCGCGGCATCTGCCACGAAAGGCTGGACCAATGGGCGCAGGCCGAATCCGATTTCCGCGCCTCGCTGGACCTGGACCCGGACCGGCCGCAGGTGCTGAACTACCTGGGCTACTCGCTGGTCGAAAAAAGCAGCAAGCTGGACGAGGCACTGGATCTGATCGAACGCGCCGTCGCGGCACGGCCCGATTCCGGCTTTATCGTCGACAGCCTGGGCTGGGTGCTCTACCGCATGGGCCAGTTTGACGAGGCGGTCGCCCATATGGAGCGCGCAGTGGAACTGATGCCGGTGGATCCGGTGGTCAACGATCACCTCGGCGACGTCTACTGGGCCGTCGGCCGCGCGCGCGAGGCTGAGTTCCAGTGGAAGCGGGCGCTGTCCTTCATCAAACCCGAAGACACCGATGGCGAGGCCGATCCCGAACGCATCCGCCGCAAGCTGGAGGTCGGGCTGGACGCCGTGCTGGCCGAGGAAGGCGCCAAGCCCCTGAAGGTCGCCAATGGCGGTTGAGGTCTTTGCGGCGGCCAAGATCAATCTGACCCTGCATGTGACCGGCCGCCGCGCTGACGGCTATCACCTGCTGGATTCGCTGGTGGTCTTTGCTGATACCGGCGACCGGCTGCAGCTTGAGCCCGGCCCTGAGCTGGCGCTGGAGGTTTCCGGCCTGTTCGCCGAAGGCGTGCCGGCAGATCAGCGGAACCTGGTCTGGAAAGCCGCCGCCGGGGCGGGCTGGACCGGACGCATCCGCCTCTCCAAGCAGCTGCCGCATGGCGCGGGCATCGGCGGCGGCTCCTCGGACGCGGCTGCGGTCCTGCGCGCAGTGGCGGCGGAGGCACGCAATATCCCCGAGGCTCTGCCGCTGTCGCTCGGCGCCGACGTGCCGGTCTGCATGAAAGCCCGCGCAGCCCGGATGCAGGGGATCGGCGAACAGGTGGCTCCTGCGGAGCTGCCGGAGCTGCACGCGCTGCTGGTCAATCCCGGCGCGCATGTCCCGACAGGCCCGGTGTTTTCGGCGCTTGCCTGCCGTGACAACCCGCCGATGCCGCAGGACATCCCCGCATTCACCGATGCCCAAGACTGCGCCGCGTGGCTGCAGGAGCAGCGCAATGATCTTGAAACCCCGGCCTGCGCGCTGGCCCCGGTGATCGACCGGACCCTGTCCGATTTGCGCAGCAGCCGAAATGCGCTGATGGCCCGCATGTCCGGGTCCGGCGCCACCTGCTTTGCGCTCTACCCCACAAAAAAGGCCGCCCATATGGCGGCCTATGAAATCGGGGCCGAGCATCCCGAGTGGTGGTGCAGCGCCGTCACTTTGACCTGAAGCACCCCGCTGGAAACAGGGATATCCCGCCCGCGGGACAGCGCATCAAAGATACTTTCCCGCCATTGGGCCTGGCGCCGTGCCCGCGCAAGGCGCGCCGCCAGCTTGCCCATTCACCTTTGCAAAAATACTCCGGGGGTGAGGCCGGAAGGCCGAGGGGGCAGCGCCCCCATGCCCCGCTCAGTTCAAGCGCGCCACTACGTAATCGGCAAGATCGCTCAGCATGCTGCGGATCTCGTGACCGGGCAGCACCTCCAGCGCCGTCCGCGCCTTGGCGGCCCAGCCAAGGGCATCCTGCCGCGTCGCCTCAAGGGTGCCGTATTTCGCCATCAGCGCCAGCGCCTGCTCCAGATCGCCGTCCTGCTGGCGGCCCTTCTCGATGGTGCGGGTCCAAAACGCGCGCTCTTCCTCCGTCGCCTGCGCCACTGCCTTGATCACCGGCAAGGTCAGTTTGCGCTCGCGGAAATCGTCACCGACGTTCTTGCCGGTGGCCTTGCTGTCGCCCTGATAGTCCAAAAGGTCATCGGCGATCTGAAAGGCGACCCCCAGCGCG
>NZ_JAXMOX010000277.1:0-4788 GCF_034669605.1 Leisingera sp. | reverse complement strand
CTTTCTGGATCAGCTTCTCCACTGCATCCAGCGCCTTGTCATCGCGGGGAATGCAGATGGTGATCGCCTTGCCGGCGCGGCCGGCGCGTCCGGTGCGTCCGATCCTGTGAACGTAATCCTCGGCATGGCCGGGCACGTCGAAGTTGAACACATGGCTGACGCTGGGCACATCCAGGCCCCGCGCGGCCACATCCGAGGCGACCAGGATCCGCAGGGACCCTTCGCGGAAGCCGTCCAATGTCCTGGTCCGCTGGCTTTGATCCAGGTCGCCATGAATCGGCGCCGCGTCATAGCCGTATTTCTTCAGCGATTTGGCAACGATATCCACGTCCGACTTGCGGTTGCAGAAGATGATTGCATTGGTGAGCTTGTCGCCCTCATTGTCGATCAGCGCCCGCAGAACGGTACGCTTTTCGCTGCCCTCGCGGTCACGGCGCGATGCCTTGAACTGCACCACAGCCTGTTCGATCGTTTCCGATGCGGTGGCCTGCCGTGCGACTTCAATGCGCTCGGGGCCGGACAGGAAGGTGTTGGTGATCCGCTCGATTTCCGGCGCCATGGTGGCCGAGAAGAACAGCGTCTGGCGGGTGAACGGTGTCAGCGAGAAGATGCGCTCGATATCGGGGATGAACCCCATGTCCAGCATCCGGTCGGCTTCGTCCACCACCATCACCTGCACGCCAGTCAGCAGCAGTTTGCCGCGTTCGAAATGGTCCAGCAGACGGCCGGGGGTGGCGATCAGCACATCGACGCCCTTGTCGATCAGCGCGTCCTGTTCCTTGAACGAGACCCCGCCGATCAGCAGCGCCTTGGTGAGCTTTACATGCTTGGCATAGGTGTCGAAGTTTTCCGCCACCTGGGCCGCCAGCTCGCGGGTGGGGCACAGCACCAGGCTGCGCGGCATCCGGGCGCGGGCGCGGCCGCGCGCCAGCAGCGTGATCATCGGCAATGTGAAAGACGCCGTCTTGCCGGTGCCGGTCTGAGCGATTCCCAGAACATCGCGCCCTTCCAGCGCAGGCGGAATCGCTCCCGCCTGGATGGGAGTGGGGGTTTCATATCCAGCTTCCTCAACAGCTTTGAGGACCTTGGGATTAAGGTTGAGATCGGTGAATTTTGTCATATGCATCCGTCATTGCGGACACTGACCTGGCCCGCGCGTGTGTGTTGCAGCCGACTCCGCAAAGGTCATGCGGGATGGCAGCTGCCGGCTCGTGAGGCGGCATAGCAAAATCCTGCGCGATCGTCAATTAATGCCGGATTTTGCAGCGTTTTTGTCCGGGTCTTTTGCAACAGAGCGACAATTCAGCCGAATTCTGGAAAGTGTTTCCGCCGTTTCCTGGCTAAATCCAGTTTTCGAATCTTGAGCAGCCCCGCGGCGCGCAGGCGGTCCCTCAGGCCTGCGCTGTCGGCGCAAACTTCGTCGAAAAAGGTCCGCAGGCCGGCTTCGCCCTGATCCGACTCGATAGAACTGAGCAGCTCATGCGTCGTGATTCTCCCGGGCTCTTGCGGCCGGGCGGGGGCAAGTTCGGCCCGGTAGGAGCCTTTTTGCAGCCGGTAGCGGTAGTGGCTGATCCAGCTCTGCCAGTCGGCTGCGTGGAAATGGCACAGCTCCATGCCGTCCAGTTCTGCGGCGCCGGGGTTTTCCGTCTCGCCCAGAAAGGCGTTGTGAATGCGCAGGCTGAGCCCGTCAATGCCGGTCCGGACAAACAGTTTGCCCTGAACGTGGCTGAGAAAACCGCCGCGCAGCACCCGGCCGAACCGGGGGTAAAGCTGATCAGCGGGGCCGCCGCGCTGTGCGGCGGCAACATATCCCTTGAATGCCGTTCCATCACCGCCGGCCAGGGCCTCGATCGGCCTGACCCGGGCGCATTGGGTCGCTGGCGGCTGCGCTGCAAGCCGGCTGGCGGGCAGGCTGTCCGACCACAGGAACTCATCCACGTCGCAATGCAGCAGCCAGCTGACATCCTTGGCCTGACGCCGGTAAGCTCGATTGGCATTTATGGTCTGCCGCACCTGATGCCGCGCCGGGCGGCCCTTTTGCTGCCAATACCCGTCATCGCATTCAACCACGCGGATTTTCGGATGCGCTTTCAGCAGCGGATAGGCGTCCGGGCAGGGGGCATCCAGATAAAGGAACAGCCGGTGCGCTCCGGCGTCCAGATAATGCGCTGCAAAGGAGAGGATCTCCGCGGCCTCGGCCTTGATCGTGCTGACCACGCCCCATTTGACCGCACTATCGCTCATCTGAGGCCGATCTGTCTTTGTAGCGCTGAATGCGCCCGAAAATGCTGCGCGGGTCACTCATCACCATCCGCAGCATGCGCATGCCCAGCGGCTGCAAGACCGTGTCATTCTCCGAATACCGCCACAGCCGCGCCAGCATGTTCATGTCCAGATCGCCATGAGGCAGGGAATAAGGCTCCAGTCCAAAGCCCAGATCATCCGGTCGCGGACCGCCGCGGGAGCGCGGAAAACCGTCGCTGTTCCTGCGCCCGCTCTGGCGGCGCTCGCTGTCGTGCAGCTTGATCAGGTCGAACAGCATCATCAGCCCCTGACCGCCCAGACGCTGATCGATGGTTTCACCGTGGTCGCCAAAGGTGGTCGCAGCCGAAATCAGCCAGCGGACGGGCAGTTCAAGGGCCAGAGAACCGCCGTGCTCCCTCCAGATCCGCAGGAACAACTGCTGCGCCTCCGGCGGCGGCGACCGCCTGCGCAGGATAGCGATACACACAGCATGCAAAGCCCAAAGTTCCGGCTGGCCGAGAAACTCGGTCCGTATCAGCGCCCGCTTGCGCAGGGCATGCCTGCGGTCTTCGGGCATGTCGATCATTTCCGGCGCACCGTCCACGCGCTGCGCCTTCAGAGCGTTCAGATCGATGTCCAGGGGCGGAAGCACTGACAGGGGATCGTCAAACGGCGTCTCGCGCTTTTCGAGCCGCCGCATGAGCGTGTAAAACCCGCCAGGATAGTGTTCGTGTTCCAAATCCAAGGCGGGCTTCAATGCTCTGATTTCTCTAAAGGGCCGTCGGTTACACCATCATTTCCTTGGTCGCGGTCAGTTTCAAGTCCGGATAGTCGCGCACCACCCGGTCGATGTCCCATTGCAACCGCGTCAAATACACCACATCGCCGTCGTGATCACGTGCGATGTGCTGCTTGTTGGCGTCAGTGAACTTGTCCACGGCTGCCCGTTCGCCGCTGACCCAGCGGGCCGAGGTGAACTGGCTGGCCTCAAACCGCACCGGCAGGCCGTATTCCATCTCGATTCGCGAGGCCAGAACCTCGAACTGCAACTGGCCGACAACACCAACGATGAATCCGGAGCCGATCGAGGGCTTGAACACTTTGGCAGCCCCTTCCTCGGCAAACTGCATCAGCGCCTTTTCCAGGTGCTTGGCTTTCATCGGATCGCCCGCCCGCACGCCTTGCAGCAGTTCCGGCGCAAAAGACGGGATGCCGGTCACCCGGATCGCCTCGCCCTCGGTCAGCGTATCACCAATGCGCAGCTGGCCGTGGTTCGGAATGCCGATGATATCGCCGGCCCAGGCCTCTTCCGCCAGTTCGCGGTCAGAGGCCAGGAACAGCACCGGATTGGAAATCGCCATCGGCTTTTTGGTGCGCACATGGGTCAGCTTCATGCCACGCTTGAAATGCCCCGACGCCATCCGCACGAATGCCACCCGGTCGCGGTGCTTGGGGTCCATATTGGCTTGAACCTTAAAGACAAATCCGGCGACCTTCTGTTCCTCCGGCGCCACCTGCCGGGGCTGGGCGGATTGCGGCTGCGGTTCGGGGCCATAGGCGCCGATGCCGTCCATCAGCTCCTTCACACCGAACGAGTTGATCGCCGAGCCGAACCAGATCGGGGTCATATGGCCTTCGAGCACCGATTGCGGATCCAAGGCCGGCAGCAGCTCGCGGGCCATCTCGACCTCTTCCAGCAGCTTCTCCAGCAGATGCGCAGGCACGTGTTCACCCAGCTTGGGATCATCCAAGCCGTTGATTTCAATGCTTTCCGCCACCTTGTTACGGTCGGCGCGGTCCATCAGCTCGAGCCGGTCGCGCAGCATGTCGTAACAGCCGATGAAATCCCGGCCGACGCCGATGGGCCAGGCCGCCGGGGTTACGTCGATCGCCAGGTTCTGCTGGATTTCGTCAATGATTTCAAAAGTGTCGCGGCTTTCCCGGTCCATCTTGTTACAAAAGGTCAGGATCGGCAGGTCGCGCAGGCGGCAGACCTCGAACAGCTTCTGGGTCTGGCTTTCCACGCCCTTGGCGCCGTCGATCACCATCACCGCCGCATCCACCGCGGTCAGCGTGCGGTAGGTGTCCTCGGAGAAGTCCGAGTGGCCGGGCGTGTCCACCAGGTTGAAACGGAAGCCACTGAAATCAAACGACATTGCCGAGGCGGAAACGGAGATCCCGCGGTCCTTTTCCATCTGCATGAAGTCCGAGCGCGTGCGCCGCGCCTCGCCCTTGGCGCGCACCTGTCCGGCCATCTGAATCGCACCGCCATAGAGCAGGAACTTTTCAGTCAGCGTGGTCTTGCCCGCATCCGGGTGCGAGATGATCGCAAAGGTCCGGCGGCGGGCAATTTCGGGCGGCAGTTCGGGGCGGGTGGTGACGGAATCCTGCATGAGCGCGCGTATAGCAGGAATGCCGCAAGAGGCAAGAAAAACAGGGGGCGGCAGGCGTGCACTCCCGTGCATCCCACGTGCACCGGGCGGCTGCCTATTCCGATACGCCCGGCGTCCCGCCGGGCAGCGCCCGACCCTCCCCCCGGGAGGG
>NZ_JAXMOX010000276.1:0-4793 GCF_034669605.1 Leisingera sp. | reverse complement strand
ATGGTCGAAGAGGTCGACGAGGACAGCCAGAAGCTCAAGGTCACCGTTTCGATCTTTGGCCGGGAAACCCCGGTCGAACTGGATTTCACTCAGGTCACCAAACAGATCTGATGTGACGCCGGCCGGTAAGGCCGGCACCCCGAGCGTGGGAGGCAGCGGCACCGCGGTGCCAAAACCGGACCACACAGCAAAGCAGCCCGAAGGACGCGTCCTGAGGGTGTTGGAAAAGGAGAAGGCCAATGGCCAAGAAGCTCGTCGGCACGATGAAGCTGCAAGTTAAAGCCGGTCAGGCAAACCCAAGCCCGCCGGTTGGTCCGGCGCTGGGTCAGCGCGGCATCAATATCATGGAATTCTGCAAGGCGTTCAACGCCAAGACCGCAGATATGGAGCCCGGCGCGCCGTGCCCGACCGTGATCACCTACTATCAGGACAAGTCCTTCACCATGGACATCAAGACGCCGCCCGCGTCTTACTACCTGAAGAAGGCTGCCAAGGTGAAGTCGGGTGCAAAAACCCCGTCGCGTGAAACCGTCGGCACCGTGACCGCGGCCCAGTTGCGGGAAATCGCCGAGGCCAAGATGAAAGATCTGAACGCCAACGACATCGAGTCGGCAATGCAGATCATCCTGGGCTCTGCCCGCTCCATGGGCATCGAGGTGAAGTAAGATGGCAAAGCTCGGTAAACGTACCCGCGCCGCGCGCGAAGCTCTCGCTGGCAAAGATAACCTGTCGGTCGAAGAGGCTGTTTCCCTGATCAAGGCGAACGCCACCGCGAAATTCGACGAAACCGTCGAAATCGCCATGAGCCTGGGTGTTGACACCCGCCACGCAGACCAGATGGTCCGCGGTGTTGTCGGCCTGCCGAACGGCACCGGCAAAGCCATGCGCGTTGCGGTTTTCGCCCGCGGCCCCAAGGCAGAAGAAGCTCAGGCGGCCGGTGCGGACATCGTCGGCGCCGAAGACCTGATGGAAGCCATCCAGGGCGGCAACATCGATTTCGACCGTTGCATCGCTACCCCGGACATGATGCCGGTTGTCGGCCGTCTGGGTAAGATCCTCGGCCCGCGCAACCTGATGCCGAACCCCAAGGTCGGCACCGTGACCATGGACGTCAAGGCAGCTGTTGAAGCGGCCAAGGGCGGCGAAGTCCAGTTCAAGGCGGAAAAAGGCGGCGTTGTGCACGCAGGCGTCGGCAAAGCCTCCTTTGACGAAGCCAAGCTGGTCGAAAACGTCCGTGCCTTTGTTTCGGCTGTGGCCAAGGCCAAGCCGGCGGGCGCAAAGGGCGCGTACATGAAGAAAATCAACCTGACCTCGACCATGGGTCCGGGCGTTACGGTTGACGTGGACAACGCTGTCACCGAGTAATCGGGACGGAATTGCCAGAACAGGGGCCCTGGGTGACGCACCCGGGGCCTTTTCTTTTGCCGGTCGGCGGTGTCATTCGCAAATGGCCGCTACGGTTTGATTTTGTTAACTATTTACCCTTGCGCTTGCCTGGCTGCATCCGTAATTGCAACCTATGGCACACCGCAGTTTCTTCGCTCAGGACAGTTCGAGTCTGATCGCCACGTCGAGTTCTAACGGCTCGATTGTGGGTGGTGCGGTCATCAACAATTCCGACACGCCCAACGGGACAGTTTTCGCCTATTTCGGCGGTACCGGAACCCAGGTCACGCTGAATGATACCGGCGGCGGACGGGGCAAATTCAATGACGACCAGAAATCGGATCACATCATAACCGATGGCGGCGGCATCGTTGCGGATGGCGCGCGGGTGGAATCCGAATCGCATATTCTGCTGCGCCA
The DNA here is from genome assembly GCF_034669605.1 of Leisingera sp. Taxonomy (GTDB): domain Bacteria; phylum Pseudomonadota; class Alphaproteobacteria; order Rhodobacterales; family Rhodobacteraceae; genus Leisingera. The sequence continues at coordinate 2,987 of NZ_JAXMOX010000276.1, read as the reverse complement.
GCTTGACGAAAACGGAAACCCTTCCGGCCCGGAGATCACGGTCTATGTCTTTTCGCAGGGCGGTCAGACATCCAATGTCTGGGGCTATGCGACGGACCTGCCGCTTGAGGCCGGAAAATCCTATGTAAAGACCGGTGGGCAGAACACCGGAACGTCGCGCTACAAAGATTATGTCACCTGCTTTGGGGCCGGGACACTGATTGATACCGCCGATGGCCAGGTGGCCGTCGAGGACATCACCAGGGGGCAGCGCGTCTGGACCAAAGAGGCCGGTCTGCAGCCGGTGCGCTGGGTGGCGGCTGCATCGGTCCGCGGCAGCGGGAGTTTCGCACCTGTCGTCTTTGCGCCCGGGGCGATTGGCAATGCCGGAGAGCTGGTCCTTTCGCAGCAGCACCGGGTTCATGTGAGTCTGCCGGTTGCAGAGATGCTGTTCGGTCAGGCGGATGTTCTGGTGGCGGCAAAACATCTTTGCGGGCTTCCGGGGGTCAGGATCCGGGAGCAGGCGGTGATCCGCTATTTCCATGTCATGTTCGACCGGCACTGCATCGTCAGATCCAACGGCGTCCTGACAGAAAGCTTCTTTCTGGCGCCGGGATCGGTGGCCGCGTTGGATTGGGCGCAGCGCCGTGAGCTGATGTCCCTGTTTCCATCCCTTGCCCGGGAGGGTGCCCGGTTCGGCCAGACCGCGGCGATGACGCTGACCTCAGGGGAGGCGCGTGTCCTTAGGGGGTGTTTGGAGTCCCGTGGCGGGCGCGCCGGTTTTGACGCGCGCTGAATTTTCTTGCGGCCGCCAGTTTCCCCTTGGAAACCCCTTCAAATGCGACTAACTACGGCTACGAGATAAAGCGTGCGATTCGTCGTGCGCTTTATTTCATTTCGTCCAAGATGGTGGGTGGCCTTTCGATCGGGCCTTAATCTCCCTCCTGAGACGGGTACAGACCAAGAAGATCGAGGGTTTTCAATCCCTCGGGCGGATTTGGCTCATCCCGTAAAACGGACCTGAACGCCGGACCCTCGGGACCGGCAAATATGAGCCGGGGTGCATAAGCATCCCTAACTTGGAGAGAACTGTGGATAGAGCCCAGAAAGAGAAAGTGGTCGAGGAACTCGGCCAGATCTTCGAAAGCTCTGGCGTCGTGGTGGTAGCTCACTACGCCGGTCTGACAGTTGCCGAGATGCAGGATCTGCGCGCGCGTGCAAGCGACGCGAACAGCTCCGTGCGTGTTGCCAAAAACAGGCTCGCCAAAATCGCCCTTGAGGGAAAGCCGTGTGAAAACATGTCTGACCTGCTGACAGGGATGACTGTTCTGACCTATTCCGAAGACCCCGTGTCCGCTGCGAAAGTGGCCGAGGGTTTCGCCAAGGAAAACAAAAAGTTTGAGATCCTTGGCGGCGCAATGGGTGAGAATGCTCTGGACCGCGCAGGCGTCGAAGCCGTGTCGAAAATGCCGTCCCGCGACGAGCTTATTGCTCAGATCGCAAGCTGCATTGGCGCACCCGCTTCCAACATCGCCGGCGCAATTGGCGCACCTGCAAGCAACATCGCAAGCATTCTTTCGACCATCGAAGAGAAGGCGGAAGCTGCGTAAGCGGTTGGCACTGAATGACTGGCGTGGGGCAAGGCCCGCACGTTGGAACACACATACTGTAAACGGAAAGAGCTGATACAATGGCTGATCTGAAAGCACTCGCAGAAAGCATCGTGGGTCTGACCCTGCTGGAAGCACAAGAACTGAAAACCATCCTGAAGGATGAGTATGGCATCGAGCCCGCAGCTGGCGGCGCGGTTGTCATGGCAGCTGGCGGCGACGCCGGCGGTGCAGCCGAAGAAGAAAAGACCGAATTCGACGTCGTTCTGAAGAACGCCGGCGCGTCCAAGATCAACGTGATCAAGGAAGTTCGCGGCATCACCGGTCTGGGCCTGAAAGAAGCCAAAGAACTGGTCGAAGCCGGCGGCAAGATCAAAGAAGGCGTGTCCAAGGACGAAGCCGAAGACGTCAAAGCCAAGCTGGAAGCAGCTGGCGCCGAAGTCGAGCTGGCCTAAGCCCTGCGCCTGGTGCATTTCGATGCATCGGAAATTTGGCTGGGTCCGGAGTTTTTCCGGGCCCAGCCGAACCTGTCTTAGAAAGGGCCTCCGGCAAGAGGCGTTTTTTCAGGCGAGGTTCAAGGGATCGGGAGGCTGCCTTCGGGACGGTGGCCATGAATTGATCCGAACACGCTGTCTCGTATGGGCAAGGTGCCGGGGCCCGGCGGCATCCTTGACCGGTGAGAACTCGAAAGGTGACATCTGACATGGCTCAATCGTTCCTTGGCCAGAAACGTCTACGCAAATATTACGGCAAAATCCGCGAAGTGCTGGAAATGCCGAACCTCATTGAGGTGCAGAAATCTTCCTACGACCTTTTCCTGCGCTCTGGCGATGAAGCCGAGCCGCTGGACGGCGAAGGAATCAAAGGTGTTTTCCAGTCGGTTTTCCCGATCAAGGATTTCAACGAAACCTCCGTTCTGGAGTTCGTGAAGTACGCGTTTGAAAAGCCGAAGTACGACGTCGAAGAGTGCATGCAGCGCGACATGACCTACAGCGCGCCGCTGAAGGTCACCCTGCGCCTGATCGTCTTTGATGTCGACGAAGACACCGGCGCCAAGTCGGTCAAGGATATCAAGGAACAGGATGTCTTCATGGGCGATATGCCCCTGATGACCCCGAACGGCACCTTTGTCGTCAACGGCACCGAGCGCGTGATCGTGTCCCAGATGCACCGCTCGCCGGGCGTCTTCTTCGACCACGACAAAGGCAAGACCCACTCCTCGGGCAAGTTGCTGTTCGCCTGCCGCATCATCCCGTACCGCGGCTCCTGGCTCGACTTCGAATTCGACGCCAAGGACATCGTCTTTGCCCGCATCTACCGCCGCCGCAAACTGCCGGTGACCACCCTGCTGTACGCCCTGGGCCTGGACCAGGACGCCATCATGGGCGCCTATTACAA
>NZ_JAXMOX010000275.1:0-4797 GCF_034669605.1 Leisingera sp. | reverse complement strand
AGATCAAGGATTTCATCTCGATCTGCGAGGATGAGGTCGACTTCATGCTCTGCGAGATCGGCGGCACCGTCGGCGACATCGAAGGCCTGCCCTTCTTCGAGGCGATCCGCCAGTTTGCCCAGGACAAGCCGCGCGGCGAGTGCATTTTCATGCATCTGACGCTGCTGCCCTACATCAAGGCCTCCGGCGAGCTGAAGACAAAACCGACCCAGCACTCGGTGAAGGAGCTGCGGTCGATCGGTCTGGCGCCGGACATCCTGGTCTGCCGCTCCGAAGGCCCGATCCCGAAGAAAGAGCGCGAAAAGCTGGCGCTGTTCTGCAACGTGCGCCCCGATTCGGTGATTGCCGCGCAGGACCTGAAATCGATCTACGAGGCGCCGCTGGCCTATCACCGCGAAGGCATGGACCAGGCGGTTCTGGATGCCTTTGGCATCGCCCCTGCCCCCAAGCCGAACCTGGCCCGCTGGGAAGATGTGGCCGACCGCATCTACAACCCCGAAGGCGAAGTGAAGGTGGCGATTGTCGGCAAATACACCCAGCTGGAAGACGCCTATAAATCCATCGCCGAGGCGCTGACCCACGGCGGCATGTCGAACCGGGTGAAGGTGAAGATCGAATGGGTCGACGCCGAGCTGTTCGACAAGGAAGACGCCGCCCCCTATCTGCAGGGCTACCATGCGATCCTGGTGCCCGGCGGCTTTGGCGAGCGCGGCACCGAGGGCAAGATCAAGGCGGCGCAATATGCGCGCGAAAACAAGGTGCCCTATCTGGGCATCTGCCTCGGCATGCAGATGGCGGTCATCGAGGCCGCGCGCAACGTCGCGGGCATTGCCGAGGCGGGGTCCGAGGAATTCGACCATGAGGCCGGCAGGAAACGGTTCGAGCCGGTGGTTTATCACCTGAAGGAATGGGTGCAGGGCAACCACAAGGTCAGCCGCAAGGCCGATGACGACAAGGGCGGCACCATGCGCCTGGGCGCCTATGACGCGGCGCTGACCGAAGGCTCCAAAGTGGCCGCCGCCTATGGCAGCACCCATATCGAGGAACGCCACCGCCACCGCTATGAGGTGGACATCAAATACCGCGAAAAGCTGGAAGAATGCGGGCTGAACTTCTCGGGCATGTCGCCCGACGGCCGCCTGCCGGAGATCGTGGAATGGAAAGACCACCCCTGGTTCATCGGGGTGCAGTTCCACCCGGAACTGAAGTCCAAGCCGTTTGCGCCGCACCCGCTGTTTGACGATTTCGTGCGCGCTGCCAAAGACACCTCGCGTCTGGTCTGAGGGAGCGCGCGGCAGGCAGGGGCCTCCCGCCTGCCGCTTGGCTCACATCACGTGAGCAGCGCCCGTTGGGCCCGGCGCCGCTGCGCGGCGCTGGGAAAATACAGAAAAAGGCGGGCCAGCGGCCCGCCTTTTGCCATTTTATTGATTTCCCTCAGGCCGGTTCAGAACCCGTGCATCCGCTTGGCCCATTGATAGGCCACCACCAGCCCCTTCATCCGCGGCAGCATCACCAGCGACGCCCCCGCCGTGATCACCGACATGATGACCGCCAGGGTCAAGGGGTCCGGGCGCAATTGCGTATAGACGATGTGCAGCGCAAAGCCGAGGATGTGGCCGACCACCAGGATGGTCAGATAGGCCGGGCCGTCATCGGCGCGCTGGTGGTGCAGTTCCTGACCGCATTCCGAACAGCCGTCGTTCACCTTCAGATAACTGTGCAGCAGCTTGCCTTCGCCGCAGTTCGGGCAGCGCAGGCGCAGCCCCTTCAGCAAGGCGGGCTTCAGCGCCCGCTGGTCCTGTTGCAAAACATCCATCCCAGTCATCGCAGGTCTCCTCGGGTTTGCCGCCTGATACAGTGATTCCCTCAATGAATGCAATCAATCTGCGATCATTATTATTGCATTCACAGAGGCAATCAGGCATTGAACCGATCAATCATGACACAATGCGCCGGAACACCGGCGGGAGACAGCGCAGATGCCCCCCTGGACCCCTGCCCGCCTGAACAGCGGCAAGCCCCGCTACGTGGAGATCGCCGAGGCGATCAAGGCGGATATCGGCGCGGGCGTGCTGTCCCCCGGCGACCGGCTGCCGCCGCAACGGCGGGTGGCGCAGGATCTGGGGGTGGATTTCTCAACCGTCGCCAGAGGCTACGCCGAAGCGGTGCGGCGCGGCTATATCGAGAGCTTCGTCGGCCGCGGCACATTTGTGAAGGCGCCGGACGCGCTGCCCGAACGCCCCGATCCGCGCCGGGCGCTGGAAGAAGACCCGATGATGAACATGCCGCCGGAGCCGGACGACCCGGCGCTGCTGGCGCAGATGCAAAAGGGGCTGGCGCATGTCTCGGCCAATCTGATGCCGCTGCTGCGCTATCAATCGGTCACCGGCAGCCCGCAGGACCGGGCTGTTGCGGCGGATCTGCTGCAGGCAAACGGCCTGCCCTGCGCGCCGGAACGGCTGGTGATCACGCCGGGCGCCCATGCCAGTCTCTATGCAATCCTGACGATGCTCTGCGCGCCCGGTTCGACCGTATTATGCGAAGCTGTGACCTATCCCGGGCTGCGGTCGATTGCGGCGCGGCTGGGGATCCGGCTGATCGGGCTGGCCGCAGACCGCGACGGCATCCTGCCGGAGGCACTGGAACAGGCCGTCACCGGTCACCGGCCCGCGGCGCTGTATCTGAACCCGACGCTGCAGAACCCGACCACCCGCACCATGCCCGCCGCGCGGCGGCGGCAGGTGGCCGCGGTGCTGCAACAGCATGCGCTGCCGCTGATCGAGGATGACGCCTATTGCTTCGTCGCCCAGGATGCGCCCTCCGCCGTCAGCAGCCTGATCCCGGATCTGGGCTGGCATGTTGCGGGCCTGTCCAAATGTTTCGGCGCCGGGCTGCGGCTGGCCTGCACCACGGTGCCGCAGCGCAGCCTGATGGGGCAGTTCAGCCAGGCGTTGCGGTCGATGCATGTGATGGTGTCGCCGCTGAACCTGGCGCTGCTGGGGCGCTGGATCGAGGACGGCACCGCGGCGCAGATCCAGGCCTTTGTGCGCCAGGCCGCGGCCGCCCGGCAGGCGCTGGCGGCGGAAGTGCTGCAGGTCTGTTCCGCCGATGCGGACCCGCTGGCCTTCAACCTGTGGCTGTCCCTGCCGCGCGGCACCAGCCGGGCCGAAGTAATGGGCCGCATGGCGACCCGCCAGATCGGCATCCTGCCCAGCGATGCCTTCACCGTCACCGGCCAGCCGGAGGAAGCGGTGCGGGTGTGCCTGGGCGGGCCGATCAGCCTGGAAGAGCTGCGCGGCGATCTGATTGCGCTGAATGACGCGGTCACCCGCAAGGACTGGCTGGGCTGACGCCTGCTCCCGCGGCGGCGCACCGCTGCGCGATCTGCTGCCGCAGGCGGCAAATCCTGGCGCCGTTAGCGCAACACCCCGTTGTTTTCCAGCGGATTCGCGGTATAGACAGCGCCAAGACAGACCATTCCCAAGAAGAGTGACGCATTATGGCCAAAGACGCTTCCGTACATCAGGCACAACTCGACCGCATCGCCAACGGCAAGGGCTTTATCGCCGCGCTGGACCAGTCGGGCGGCTCGACCCCGAAAGCGCTGAAGCTTTATGGCGTGAATGAAGACGCCTATTCAAACGACGACGAGATGTTCGCCGAGATCCACAAGATGCGCACCCGCATCATCACCTCGCCGAGCTTCGGCAAGGACCGGATCCTGGGCGCGATCCTGTTTGAGAAGACCATGGACGGTGCGATCGGCGGCACCCCGGCGGCCGAGTATCTGTGGAACAGCTGCGGCGTGGTGCCGTTCCTGAAGGTTGACAAGGGCCTGGCGGAAGAAGCCGACGGCGTGCAGATGATGAAGCCGATGCCGGAGCTGGATGCGCTTCTGGCGCGGGCCAATGACGCCGGTATTTTCGGCACCAAGATGCGCTCGGTCATCAAGGAGGCCAATGCCGCGGGCATCAAGGCGGTTGCCGCCCAGCAGTTCGAAGCGGGCCGGCAGATCGTGGCGGCCGGCCTGGTGCCGATCATCGAGCCGGAAGTGGACATCAATTCCGCGACCAAGGCAGAGGCCGAAGAGGTCCTGAAGGCGGAGATCCTGGAGCAGCTGAATGCCCTGCCCGCGGACTGCAAGGTGGCGCTGAAGCTGACCATCCCGGCCAAACCGGGACTGTACGACGATCTGGCCGATCACGCCAATGTGGTCCGCGTTGTGGCGCTGTCCGGCGGCTACAGCACCGATGACGCCTGCGCCCGCCTGGCGCAGAACAGGAAAATGATCGCCTCGTTCAGCCGGGCGCTGACCGAGGGGCTGAACGCCGCCATGAGCGATGCGGATTACGATGCCGCCTTGGGGGCGAATATCTCAAAGATCTACGACGCGTCGCTGTAAGCCGGCCGCAGATCCGTTGACCAGACAGCCGCGCCTGCGCAGGGCGCGGCTTTTTTATGGCTGGCAGGTCTGAGTCTGGCAGGTCAGAGGCCCGGGCGTCCGGCGCAGCAGACCGCCAGCACCAGCCCGGCACCGCTGAGCAACGGCAGCCAGAGAAACCGCAATGCGGCCGGGGTGAACCAGCCGGGCTGATCCGCTGCCGCCTGTCCCGCGCCGCCGATCCAGGCCCAGAACAGCAGCGCCGAGGCGGAGATCATGACCCCGCTGAAGGCGAGCAGCCAGCGTGCCGAGCTAGGCATCGCCGCCTCTGCCGCAGGTGGCCTGCAGCTGGCGGCAAGCCATCCGCTCAGGCCGCTTCGGTCAGCGACGGGCGCAGGCCGGTGCAGCTGACCTTG
>NZ_JAXMOX010000274.1:0-4870 GCF_034669605.1 Leisingera sp. | reverse complement strand
GCCAGATCCGACAGAGCTTGATGTTGCTACCATGGTAGCCTCCCTTTGGTTTGGTTCACGTCACTAGCGTTCGGCCCGTCTCAGTGGGCCGAAGAACCGGAAGTGGGGGTGAACTTGTCGTAGAAGATGCGATCGGTTTCGAAGTCGTGCATGAAGAGCACTGGGGTCAGCGCGTCGATCATCGGCGGCGGGCCGCAAGCATAGACATCGCCTTCACCATTGATCCCCAGCTCGCGCAGGTGGCTGTCGACGTATTCATGCACAAAGCCGCGTGCGCCGGCCCAGCCGTTGCCTTCGTCCTCGTGGCTCAGCACCGGGATGAACCGGACGTTGGGATAGGCCTCGGTCAGGGCGCCGATTTCCTCGAGCTTGAACAGGTCGTCCTGGGTGCGGGCACCGTAGTAGAAATATACCGGCCGGTCCTCGCCGCTTTCCACATGGTCATTGAGGATCGACCAGACTGGCGACATGCCAGAGCCCGCGCCGACAAGGATCACCGGTCCTTGCCGGTCTTCCCGTCGGAAGCACATCCCGTAGGGGCCTTCGACCCGCACTTCCGCACCTGCCTTGATACCGCCGTCGTCGAGCTCGTTGGAGAACCGCCCGTCGGGGTATTTTTTGATGATGAACCCGAGTTTCTGGGTTTCGCTCGGCGGATTTGCCATGGAGAACGAGCGTGTAATCTCCTCCCCTTCTTCGGTTTTGACCGTGATGTCGACATATTGGCCCGCCCAGAATTTCAAAGGCGCATCCAGTTCGATCTGGACCCCGCGAATGTCATGGGTGAGTTTCTGGAAATCGGTGATCCGGCCAGTGAACGCCTTGACCGGGATCGATTTCGACAGGACTTCCTCGTCGTAGTTCAGAAGCTCGATTTCAAGATCGCTGAGCGCCAGAGACCGGCACATCAGGATATGGCCGCCGTCCTTTTCCATGTCGTTCAGCGCGAAGGTCGAGTAATTCTCCATCTCGGTCTCGCCGTCGAGCTGGACGCATTTGCAGGCAGAGCACTGGCCTTCCTTGCAACCGTGAGGCAGGGCGATGCCCTGGCGGAATGCCGCGTCAAGGATATATTCGCCATCCTCGACCTCGAATTCCACACCGACCGGTTCCAATCGGACATTGTAGGTGTCCATCGTTTTATCCTCCCTTTCCTCGCCACGCGGCTCGGGCGTGTGCGATGGCGGGCGGGGGCCTGACGCGGCCCCCGCCATTGGTGATCAGTTGCAGGGATTGATGGTGAAGCCGGCCTGGTACTCGGCGATATGCGCCTCGCGTTCCGCCGGAGCCATCGCACGCAGCATGTTGAGCGGCGAGCGCAGAGTATGGCCGCGCACGTGCTCGAGCTTCCACATATCCTTGTTGTCAAAGCGCAGGTGCGGCTGGGCGGTAAGGGTCTCGCCGTCTTCGCGGACGAAGTTGAGATCCTTGATGGCATCCGCCAGGTCCCAGCCGTCGTAGACACTCTCCCATTCCCGCTTGCCGGAGAACTTGCCCATCGCCGGTGTCGGACGCCCTTGGTATTCGCCGGCAAAGGCTTCAACTGCAGTCCAGCGATCCAGTTCGTGCGCGAATGTGTGCAATTCGCCATCGATCTCGTCGACCACCATGTCCTCACGGATCAGGCAGGGAACCAGGCACGACCAGCAGCGGTGCGGATAGACGTAACCAGTTTCCTCGTTGAAGGTGACGACTTTTTCACCCGGCTTCGACAGTTTTGCGTACCATTTCCAGAACTCGCCAAATTCGGCGTACCAGCCCGGATACTTGTGCTCGAACCACTCGAAATCCTTCTCGGTCTGGGCTTCAATCCGCCAAAAGTTGACAGGCCAGCCAACGGCGAAGAATTGGGCGACCTTGTGGACGTAGTTCTTCTCAGTGATCCGCTTCCAGGCTTCTTGGACGTCATCGTGATGGACTTTCACGCCATACTTCTCGAGCGGCAGCATGTAGGTCCGGTAGTAATCCTCGAAAATCCAGCGGTGCCACATCTCCGCATAGGATTCCTTGTCCTTGTCGCGGTTGGTGGTGCCGTATTCGATAAAGGTGCCGATCGCGGCATCGACGATGGCGTGGTTCTGCCAGAAGGCGTAACGCAAGTCGCGCTCCAGCAGCAGGTGGTTCTCGGGCTCCTTCAGCGCCGCCATCAGCAGGGAGTGGCCGTTACCGATGTGGCGGCTTTCGTCCGATTGCACCGACAGGAACACGGTCGGCAGGGCATAGTCGCCGTTCCGAGCTGCTTCCGAGGGCATGGCCACGAAGAGCGTATTGGTGAAGGCGGTTTCCGCAACCACGGTCAGATACATGCAGGCCGAGGTCATCACATCACCAGTGATGAAACCTTCGCCAAACTGGCGTCCGATGGTGGTGGCGTAGCACTTTCCGAAGGCCTCTTCTGTGATATCGAAGCCGGCAGGGTCAATGTAGTTTTCCATGTACCACTTCTTCAGGTTCATCTGAATTGTGGAATGGCGGAACTCGTCAACCATCTGCATGGTGAAACCCGTTCGGAGATCCTCGCCAGGCGAGATCCGAGCCACCATTGCCATGGCACGTGCGGCAGAAATTTCGGGGAAGGGAATGATCGCGAGAAAGAGCTTCATCCACTCAATCCAGCGGGGCTCCACATTGCGGAACATATCGCCGCGCAGCGCCGCGTCAAGCGCACCGTAAACGCGGTTATCCTTCTCCTCTTCCATCGGGAAGTAGGAGCGAAGGACCTGCTTCATCGGGTCGCGCGGGGCCTTCGTGATCTTGTAGTCGGTCGGGAAGGTGCTGGCCTCCTGAACATATGAAGGATTCCAACCCAGGTCGGAAATCTTCTTAGTGGCTTCCCCGACCGAAATACCACGCTGCGACGTGATCTTGTTAAGCGTCAAAGTCATGCCATGAGCCTCCTTAAAGCTCTGCGACCGGTTGACCGGTCACCTGTTGGCGGCTTTTGCCGTTTCATTTGAACGCCGTTGGTCATATGACCTTCCGGCGCAGGTTCTCGGCAAAGGTTGAGCAGTTCGGCAATGTCCACGGCTGGCCGGGTCTTTACACCCATGTCGTCCGGTGGACTGACACCCCTTGTCTCTGTCCTTCGTTCTTTGGAGCGCGCCCTGTCGGAGCAGCTGCTCGTGCTTTGTGCCATTCTTGTTGCAAGGCTGGTTCCAGAAGCTGGAAAAATGTGTGTCTTAGTAGGAATTTTTTGCCAATTACCTGTTTTTGCTATGTTTTTTTCGGGTAATTTTTCAGCGCAAGCTAAGCCAGACTGCCGTCGATTTTTCTTAGCCAAGGCCGAGTGTCTCATATCGTTACACTCGTTTCGGAGGGGCGTTTACGCGGCGTTACACTTTACACTTTCCGAGAATGATCCGGGTGTTGCACCTGGCAACAATCTAACTTCCGAAGCATTGAAATGGCCGCCGCATCCACCTTCCGGCCTGGCGATAGGCTGTCCTCGTCCAGCCCGGTGTCCAACCCGTGGTCAAGGGATTTTCGAAAGTGGGGTCAGTTGGCATTTCCCCATTGAATTCCAAGCCGTGTACTGTGGGTCAATGGGTCCGTAGGCTCAGTTTCGAAGCCGCCGTTTCGCCGCAGGAGCCAAGCCATTTTCCTGCCGGTATTTCGCGACTACCCGTCGCGATACCCCGATGCCCTCGGCCTCCAGCATCACCGTCAGCTGCCGGTCGGAAAACGGCTTCCTAGGATCTTCTGCCGCGAGCAGGGACCGGATGCGCGCCTGCACCTTCGGCTTCGAATGCCCGTTTTGGATCGAGCACGCGCCGGCACAAAGCGCACGCGCGGCGATTATTCCATTCGGCCCTTCAATCAGGAGCCCGTTCAGCACCCGGCTGACCGTGCTGAGGTGAAAGCCGGTCTCTCGTGAGATTTCCGACATGGTCATCGGATGCAAGGCCTCTGGCCCGGTCCGGAAAAACGCGTCCTGCCGCTGGACCAACACTCCAACCACCTGCTTTAGCGCTGAGCGGCGCAATTCCAACGCCTGTTTAAGCGCCCGCGCCTTGGCCAGCGCTTCCTGCATTGCCGGGTTCTGTGCGCCCCTCGGCACCGGTGAAATTGTCACATCCGGCTGTAATGCAGACCGAAATTCGATCTCCCACCCGTCGCCAGCAGAGGTAACAGTCACATCGGGTTCACGCAGCAGTGTTGGGTCGAAGACAAAGGCGCTGCCGGGTTTGGGATTGAGCCCCCGGATCATCGCAAGGCAATGAGCCACCTCGGTCTCATCAAGCCCGGTTTTCTTGACAAGCTCGCCGGTTCCGCCGCTTTCCAACACACCTAGATGGTCAAGCACTAGGCACATGCTCCCGGTCATGGCCTCCTGATCTTCCAGTTGCAATCTTAGGCATTCTTCCAGGTTCCGGGCAAAGAGGCCGGTGGGTTCGATCCGTTTCTGAATAAGCCGCAGTGCCCTTTCGGCAACCTCCCCAGTAATCCCCAACGCTCCGGCAATCTCATCCAAAGGGCACCCGAGCCAGCCAGAGGGTTCGAGTTCCTCAATCAGCAGAGTTACCAATTTTTCCAACATTCCGCCTTGGGCCATCAGCCCGGCCAACTCGCGGAAGACGTGATCGTAAAGGCTGCTGGCTTCCTCTACGGAGGTCATTTCCAGCACATCTGTTGCACTTGAACCGGTGCCAAGCCGCGGCCGCAGGATCAGCATAGGGTTTTCCTGTGCGGTTTCGGCCAGATGCTCCTCCAGATCGCCGGACGACATCTGCAACACACCTACAACCTGCCCTAGCTTGAACACCTGAGCCTGGCTTGCACGCAAATGAAACCCTAAGCCCATGCCGCCCTCTTCGGGGTCCAAAGCGGACGAACCTCTGGCCATTGTGGCAAGAGCCGGTCTATCATTACC
>NZ_JAXMOX010000273.1:0-4923 GCF_034669605.1 Leisingera sp. | reverse complement strand
GCTATGCGCCCATCGTCGGCAAGCTGTGCGAGATCCCGGTCGGTCCCAAGGAGCACCGCCGCCTGATCCCGATCATTACGGACGAATACCCGGACAAGGACTTCGGCTCCGGTGCGGTGAAGATCACCGGCGCGCATGACTTCAACGACTATCAGGTCGCCAAGCGCGGCGGCATCCCGATGTACCGCTTGATGGATATGCGCGGCCAGATGCGGGCTGACGGTGAAAGCTACGACGCTGCCGCCACTCTCGCCATGGCCGTGGCCAAGGGTGAGAAGGTGCTCTCCGAGGCCGAAGCCGACGCTGTCAACCTGGTGCCGGATGAGCTGCGCGGTCTGGACCGGTTCGAGGCGCGCAAACTGGTGGTTGAGCAGATCACCAGCGAAGGCCTGGCGGTGATGGTCAGCGTCACCAAGACCGATCCTGAGAGCGGCGAAGACGTTGAGGTGCTGGAGCCGTATGTCGAGAACAAGCCGATCATGCAGCCCTTTGGCGACCGCCCCAAAGTGGTGATCGAGCCGATGCTGACCGACCAGTGGTTTGTTGAGACCGACAAGATTGTTGGCCCGGCGCTGGATGCGGTGCGCAATGGCGATGTGAAGATCCTGCCGGAGTCGGGTGAGAAGACCTATTACCACTGGCTGGGAAATATCGAGCCCTGGTGCATCTCGCGCCAGCTGTGGTGGGGCCATCAGATCCCGGTTTGGTATGGTCCGAGCATTGTTGCCAATGAGGATGGCAGCGAAACCGAAGACTATGACAATCCCAAAGCCTTCTGCGCGCCAAGCTTTGAGGAAGCCACGATCATTGCGGAGAAGTATTACCACTCCTTCAAGTTCACGCAAATTATCGGTGGCGAAGCGGACGACCGAAACACCTCCCAAGAACTGACGGACAAAGTTTATGAAGAGCCAGTCGACCGGGTCTTCCTCTGGCGCGATCCCGACGTGCTCGACACCTGGTTCTCCTCCGGCCTCTGGCCGATCGGCACCCTGGGCTGGCCGGAAGACACCGCGGAGATGCAGAAATATTTCCCGACTTCGACCCTGGTCACCGGTCAGGACATCCTGTTCTTCTGGGTTGCCCGGATGATGATGATGCAGCTAGCCGTGGTCGATCAGATCCCCTTCGACACCGTCTACCTGCATGGCCTGGTGCGCGACGCCAAAGGCAAGAAGATGTCGAAATCCACCGGCAACGTGGTGGACCCGCTGGAGATCATTGACGAGTTCGGCGCCGACGCGCTGCGCTTCTCCTCGGCCGCGATGGCGGCGCTCGGCGGCGTGCTGAAGCTGGATATGGAACGGCTCAAGGGCTACCGGAACTTTGGCACCAAACTGTGGAATGCGGTTAACTTTGCCCATTTCAACAAGGTCTATGACGAAACCGTCCCGGCCTATGCCTGCCCCGATGCCAAGGCCGCCGTGAACCAATGGATCATCGGCGAGACCGCCAAGGTCCGGGTTGAGGTGGACGCGGCCCTTGAAGCCTATCGTTTCAACGACGCGGCCAATGCGCTTTATGCCTTTACCTGGGGCAAGGTTTGCGACTGGTACATCGAACTCAGCAAACCCCTGTTCGGCTCCGAGGATGAGGCGGTGATTGCAGAGACCCGCCAGACTCTGGGCTGGGTGCTGGATCAATGCATGATCCTGCTGCACCCGATCATGCCCTTCATCACCGAAGAACTGTGGGGCAACACCGCCAAGCGCGGCAACATGCTGGTGCATCAGGACTGGCCCGCCTACGGCACCGAGCTGGTCAATGCGGACGCCGACGCCGAGATGAATTGGGTGATCACCGCGATCGAGAACATCCGCTCCACCCGCGCGCAGATGCATGTGCCGGCCGGTGCCAAGATCCCGATGGTGGTGACCGAATTCTCCGATCAGGCGCGCGCCGCCTGGGAAAAGAACGAGGCGATGATCCAGAAGCTTGCCCGTATCACCTCGCTGGAGCAGGTCGGCAGCTTCCCCAAGGGCTGCGCCAGCGTGGCCGCCCCCGGCGCCGCCTTTGGCCTGCCGCTGGCGGATGTGATCGACGTGGACGCCGAAAAGGCGCGTCTGGAGAAGTCTCTGGGCAAGCTGGCCAAGGAACTGGGCGGCCTGCGCGGGCGGCTGAACAACCCGAAATTCGCGGCCTCGGCGCCGGAAGACGTGGTTGCGGAGGCCAAGGCAAACCTTGCCGCGCGCGAGGAAGAGGAAGCCAAGGTCAAGGAAGCCCTGGCCCGCCTGGCTGAGATCGGCTGAGCCGGCTGTTAAACACGTTTCGAACGCCCGCCTTCTCCGGCGGGCGTTTTGCATTTCGCGGCAAAGCCCTGAACCCGGCGCAAATTACCGCGGAACGGAGTAATTCTTGACAACCGCCCCATTGTCTTTGCCCCGCTTTTGTATCAGCCTGCCTGCAACCATAAGAACAAGGGAGGCTGCAGCCCATGCCTAATGACACCAGGCCCAAAGGATACTGGGTGGCCCATGTGGATGTGCACGACATCGAGCGCTACAAGGAATACATTAACGCAAACGGCCCAGTCTTTGCTGAGTACGGCGCAAAGTTCCTGGTGCGCGGCGGAGGCCGGGAAGTGCGCGAGGGCCAGTTCCGCGCCCGCACCGTGGTAATTGAATTCAAGGATTTCGAAACCGCAAAAGCCTGCTATGATTCCATGGCCTATCAGGATGCCAAGGCGCTTCGCGATCCTGTCTCGGCGGGTGATATGCAAATCATCGAAGGTTACGGTGCCTAATGCCGCCGGTCCTGCTGCTATTCCAAAGGTCTGCTGATGCCCTTGCTCAAGAAATTCTTCCAAGCGTTCCGCCCCTCTGAGACGCCAGCGCTTCCGGACCCGGATGCCGAATTGGCACTGGGTGCCCTGCTGGTGCGGGTGGCCCAGTCCGACCGCGAATATCAGCTGGAAGAAATCAGCCTGATCGACCGGATCCTGGCCCGGCTCTACCAGCACAACGCAATCGAGGCTGCCAAGGTGCGCGCCACCTGCGAAAAGCTGCACGCCGCGGCACCGGAAACCGACACCTTCGGGCGGCTGATCCGTGAGACCACCGGGCTGGAGGAACGGCTGGCGGCGATGGACGCGCTGTGGGAAGTGGTGCTGGCCGACGGCAACGAGCGCGCGGGTGAAGTCACCATCGTCGAAGAGGCCCGCAAGGCTATGGGCCTGTCCTATGCCGACAGTCAGAAAGCCCGCGCCCGCGCGGTTGAGAAATTCAGCGGCACCGCGGAGGAAAGCTGATGTTCAAGGAGCTTCTGCAGCGGCTGCTGGAACCTGGGCCTGCGCCGCTGGATGATGAGGGCGCGCGGCTTGCCCTGACCGCGCTGCTGGTGCGGATCGCCCGCTCTGACCACAATTACTCCGAAGTGGAAAAGGACCGGATCGACCGGATCCTTGCCACCCGCTACAGGCTGGACACCGGCGGCGCGCTGATCCTGCGCGAACAGGCTGAGGCGATGGAGGCCGAGGCCCCCGACACTGTGCGCTTTACCCGGGCGATCAAGGATGCCGTGGCCTATGAGGACAGAACCGGAGTGATCGAGGCGCTGTGGCAGGTGGCCTTGGCCGATGGCCGCCGCGATGCGAATGAAGATGCTCTGCTGCGGCTGTCTTCCAGCCTGCTTGGGGTTTCGGATGTGGACAGCGCCAGGGCGCGCAAACGGGCAGAGGCTGCATTATGATTGCTCATCTTGGAATGTATGACCGCCCGGAAACCGCTGAGGCTAACGACCGGTTCTGGGCATTGATCCGCGCCCATCTGGGCCACGGGCCGGAACAGCTGACCCGCGGCGCCGATTTCTGGGAGGTTTGGAAATCGCCGGAGCTGCTATTGTCGCAAACCTGCGGCCTCCCCTTCCGCACCCGGCTCTATGGCGAGGTAGAGCTGGCCTGCACCCCGGACTACGGCCTGCCCGGCTGCCCGGCGGGCTGTTACAACAGCGTCTTCATTGCCCGCGGCGCGGACGCAGGCCAGCCTCTGTCAGCCTTTGCCGGCCGTCGCTTTGCCTATAACGAAGGGTTGTCCCAATCCGGCTGGGCCGCACCGATGGTGCATCTGCACGACCGCAGCATCCTGCCAGGTGCGCTGGTGGAAACCGGCGGCCACAGCCTGTCGGCCCAGGCCGTTGCCGAAGACCGGGCCGATTTCGCAGCACTGGACGCGCTGACCTGGGAATTGGTCAAGAGGCACGACGGGTTCGCCGAAGGCCTGACCGAAATTGAACGCACTGAACCGACGCCCGCCCTGCCCTATATCACCGCCCTGGGCCAGAACCCGCAGACGCTTTTTGCAGCCATCGAAGCCGCAATCCGCGGGCTGGACGAAGACACCAGGAACCTCTTGCATCTGAAGGGGCTCGTGCAGTTTGCCCCCAGTGACTACTTGGCGGTGCCAACCCCTCCGGGGCCAGTGCTGACCGAACAGCGCATCCGGGCTGCTTAACTGACGCCGCGTTTCCTTCCGAAATGGCGGATCCCCCCGTCACTTTGGTCCCCGCAGTGCCGGCTTTTGCGGTTTGAACGTTGCATTCGGTCTTTTTTTCGGTCCAATAAGAACGGATTTCCACTTACAGGGACAAAAACGCCTTGACCGATACTTCGCCCGTTCTGCAAATCCGCGGCCTGCATAAATCCTATGGCGAGCTGGAAGTGATCAAGGGCGTTGATATCACCGCCCACAAGGGCGGCGTGGTCTCTCTGATCGGGTCTTCGGGATCAGGCAAGTCTACCCTGCTGCGCTGCTGCAACCTGCTGGAAGACAGCCAGGAAGGCGAAATCCGGTTCAAGGGCGAGCCGATCACCTGGTCCGGCGTGGGACCGCACCGCCGCCCGGCAGACGCCAAACATGCGGCCATTGATAGGTTGTCCATGTGCTGCCATTATTTTTAGCGTTTTCATACAGATCGTTCACAAAAGCT
>NZ_JAXMOX010000272.1:0-4931 GCF_034669605.1 Leisingera sp. | reverse complement strand
AGCGGGAGACCTCATAGGCAAAGTCGACATGGCCGGGGGTGTCGATCAGGTTCAGCACATAGGTGTCGCCGTCATCGGCAGTGTAGTCGATGCGGACGGTGTTGGCCTTGATGGTGATCCCGCGCTCGCGCTCGATATCCATCGAGTCGAGCAGCTGTTCCTTCATATCGCGGTCCTTCACCGTGCCGGTCTCCTGGATGAGCCGGTCAGCGAGGGTGGATTTGCCATGGTCGATATGGGCGACGATGGAGAAATTGCGGATTTTGGCGAGGTCTGTCATGCAAGGGGATATGATTTGGTTTTGGGGTTTGGTCAAGCGGGCGCAGCGGCCCAGCTGATGATATTTCACCAAGTGAGGAATTGAAGGCCGGGTTTTGCGCCGGATCGAGACAGAAGATCAGCCAGCAGCCGGCTGGCAGGGGCGGCGCGTTCAGCCCCCGCCGCCTCCAGACGCCCCGAACGCCTCAAATTCTCCCCGCCCCCTTCGCGTTCACCCGAAATGCGCTATACTCCTTCTGTACCGCGAAACGCGCGCCCCTCTGGTGGGAGACACAGCAAAGGAGGACGACCCGCATGGATACAATCAAAGCCGCTGAATATGCACGCGCGCTTTATGCCGCGCATGGCGACAAGGCCGAGGCCGAAGCCGCACAGAAGATGCGCAGCTGCCAGGAAGCCGGCAAGGACAGCGAAGCCGCAGACTGGAAAGCCGTGCGCCAGGCCGTCCGCGCCCTGCGCGGGCCGAACCAGGCCTGAAAACAGCAGCAGCCGGAGGGCCGGGGCAACCGGCGCTCCGGCCCTGCCCACCCCCCGCTTACCGTGATTGAAACGCGCCTTGGCTTTTGGCATACTGCCGCCAATTCCGCGGGCAGCAGACCCGCTTGCCAAAAAACGAGGCACGAGCAAGATGAAATTTTTCCTGACCGCCGCGCTTTGCGCCGGGTTCCTCACCGCACTGGCGCCAGCCGGCGCCGAAGCCGGGGAGATTGAGCGCGCCTGCCGCCAGTCCGACCGCACCGCCGCCTCGCCCGGCCTGTGCAGCTGCATCCAGAAGGTGGCCAACCGCAGCCTGACACGGGCCGAGCGCAAGACCGTCTCGAAATGGTTTTCCGATCCGCACCAGGCCCAGGTGGTGCGCCAGTCCTCCAGCCGCACGGACGAACGGCTGTGGCTGCGCTATAAGGCGTTCGGCGATCACGCGGCGCGCAGCTGCGGCTGACGCCCCGGCTTTCAGTCTTTCAGTCAAACCGCGGAAACAGCCGCCCCTGCGGGCGCCTGTTTCACTTCAACGCATCTGCGCTGCGGCATTTTCGCAAGGGATTCCGCACGGGATAAGGCTGCGCCTTTGCCCTCTTGACCGGGCTGCAGCAACGCGGAACAAACGGCGTAAGTTATTGGAGCGTTTGGATGTTGATCAAAGGTGTTACCCTGCGCGGGCTGGAAGTGTTCGAAGCTTTGGCCAAGACCGGATCGGTGGCGCAGGCGGCGGAGATGACCGGCCTCAGCCAGCCCGCCGTCAGCCAGCAGATGCGCAACCTGGAAAAGGCGCTGGACAGCGAATTGATCGATCACGGCCGCCGCCCGATGGTGCTGACCGCCGCCGGGCGCAGTTTTCTGACCCGGACCGAGGCGGTCCTGTCCGAACTGCGGCTGGCCCAAAGCGAACTGACAGTGATGGACCTCACCCATCTGCAGGCGCTATCGATCGGGCTGATAGATGATTTTGACAACGACCTGACACCGCGGCTGGCGACCATCCTTGCCGATAGCCTGACCCAGTGCCGGTTCAAGATGATCACCGCCTCCAGCCATGATATTGTGCAGGCGATGGTGGCGCGCGAGCTGCATCTTGCGGTTGCCGCCGCCACCGGCGGGCCGCACGACGGGCTGGTAGAACACCCGCTGGTGCGCGACCCCTTTATCCTGGTGGCGCCCAAGGGCGCCTTGTCCGATGCGGCGCAGGCGGCAGAGCAGCTGCAGGATCTGCCCTTTCTGCGCTATGCCCGCGAGCAGCTGATCTCGCAGCAGATCGAAGGGCTGCTGGTGCGCCAGAAACTGGAGTTCGAAGACCGGTTCGAGGTCGGCTCGCATCTGGCGCTGATGGCGATGGTGGCGCGGCGGATCGGCTGGGCCATCACCACGCCGCTGGGCTATATGCGGGCCGGGCGCTTCCACGATCAGATCGACGCCTTCCCGCTGCCCTTTGGCGAGATGTCGCGGACGATTTCGCTGTTTTCGGCTGCCGATTGGGCTGACCGGGTGCCGCGCGACGTGGCGGAAACCCTGCGGCGGCTGGTGCAGAGCCAGATGATCGACCCTGCCGTGCAGCGGCTGCCGTTTCTGGCGGGCGGGTTCCGGGTGATCGGGGCGTAATTACAGCGCGGCCTTCAGGCCCGTGGCGGCCGCCTCGATCAGATCCAGACAGCCATCGAAATCGCGGGTGTAATAGGGATCGGGCACATGATCGGCGCCGGTTCCGGGCGCATAGCCGGTGAACAGGCGCACGGCGGTATCATTGCCCGCGGGGCGCAGGGCTTCAATAGCCTCAAGATTGCCGGCGTCCATTGCGATGATCAGATCGAAGGTTTCGAAATCACCGCGCCGGAACTGCCGCGCCCGCAGGTCCGAGATATCCAGCCCGCGCGCGCGTGCCGCCGCCTGCATCGGGCCATAGGGCGGCTCGCCTGCGTGATAGGAGGCCGTGCCCGCACTGTCCGTTTCAACCTCCGGGCACAGCGCTCGGAACACGCCTTCGGCCGCCGGCGAGCGGCAGATGTTTCCTAGGCAGACGAACAGAATACGGGTAGGCATGGGTTTGTGGCTCCTGTGTACAGGGCCCGTGATAGGAGGTTCCGCAGCGATGGGGAAGAGCGC
This sequence comes from Leisingera sp., assembly GCF_034669605.1. Taxonomy (GTDB): domain Bacteria; phylum Pseudomonadota; class Alphaproteobacteria; order Rhodobacterales; family Rhodobacteraceae; genus Leisingera. Next base: position 2,057 of record NZ_JAXMOX010000272.1, on the reverse strand, counting down.
GAAGATCGTGATCCTGACCGGCGCCGGGATTTCCGCCGAAAGCGGGCTGGGCACCTTCCGCGACGAGGGCGGCCTGTGGGCGCAGCACCGGATCGAGGATGTGGCAACGCCCGAAGGCTTTGCCCGCGACCCGGATTTGGTGCATCGTTTTTACAACGCCCGCCGCGCCCAGGCGGCGGCGGCCCGGCCGAACCCGGCGCATCAGGCGCTGGCGCGGCTGCAGGCGCAGCACAAGGGCGAGGTGGTCATCGTCACCCAGAATGTGGACGGGCTGCACGAGGCCGGCGGCGCGCAGGCGGTGCTGCATATGCACGGCACGCTGGCGGGGGCGCTGTGCGCCGCCTGCGGCCACCGCTGGCCCGCCCCTTTGGCAATGTGCACAGGCATAGCCTGCCCCGCCTGCGCGGCGCCTGCGGGCCGCCCGGATGTGGTCTGGTTCGGCGAGATCCCCTATTTCATGGAAGAGATCTTTGCGCATCTGGCGGCGGCGGATGTGTTTGCTGCCATCGGCACCTCGGGCGAGGTCTACCCGGCTGCCGCCTTTGTCGATGAGGCGCATCTGGCGGGCGCCCGTACGGTAGAGCTGAATCTGCAGCCTTCCGCCACCGCCTCGCGCTTTGCCGAGCGCCGCTTTGGTCCCGCCGGCGAAACTGTTCCGGCCTGGGTGGCAGAGCTGCTCGGCTGACCCCGGACACCGGAAAGCCCGCCATCCGGCGGGCTTTGGGCGCGAAGGAGGGCTGCGGCGCAGCCTGACGCCGCGCCCGCCCTGCCCGGCTCAGTTGGAGTGGCCGCCGTGGCCCCCGGCCTTGCGCTCCAGATCCACCGGCACTTCGACTTCCACCTCGCCGGCCTTCTCAAACACCAGCGTCAGCGTCACCACATCACCGTGGTTCAGCGCCCGTTTCAGCCCCATGAACATAACATGATCGCCGCCGCGCTTCAGCATATGGGTGGCGCCCTCGGCGATGGCAAAGCCTTCCTCCACATGCATCATCTTCATGACGCCGCCATCAGTTTCCCTGTGGGTATGCAGCTGCACTTTGGCCGCCACATCCGAGCGGACGCCGATCAGCCGGTCATCCGCATGGGTCTGGTTCACGATCTGCATGAAGGCGGCACCGGCCTTGGCAGCGGGCGAGGACACCCGGGCGTATTGATCCTGCACCAGGATCTTATGGGCGCCGTCGGCAAAGGCCGAACCGGCCAGAACCGCCGCAGCGGCGGCAGCAACGAAAACGGATTTCAGGGACATTGTCTGTCTCCTCGCATGAAAGCATTTGATTTTTTGGGTAACGGGGTGTCTGCGGTCAGGCCGCAGGCGGCGAACGTGCGGTGGCCTCCGGTTCCCGGCATCCGCCGCTGACCGGCCGTTGCGGAACCGCAGCCACACGGCCCGCCCCCTCCCCGGGCACCGGCAGGGCGGCAGGCAGCGCCACCGCATCCAGCAGATGCATCACGCAATCGGGGCAGCTGTGCGGCGGCGGCACCGGCTGGCCGTCGCTGTCCACATAGACAATTTCCGGCCCCAGGCCGGTGCAGATCACCATCTGCCCGGCCGCGTCCCGCGCGCCCTGCCGTGCCGCAGCGCTATGCGCCGTCAAGGCAACCGCAAGGACCAGGAACAGGCCAAGGCATATGCGCAGGATGCGTGTCATTGCCGCCAGATATGCCCGCATGGCACGACGGCTGCAAGACACAACTCCGCGGCAGATTGCGCAAACGCAAACACCGCGCCGGGTTTCCCCGGCGCGGTGCCTGTAACTGTAATCCGGTGAAGGGATCAGGCCCGGCCTATCAAGCCTCGGCGGCTTGCGCCTTGGCGATCTCTTTCTTCACTTTCAGTGCGTTGTCGGACAGCTCTTCGTTCTTGGCTTTGGCCAGGAAGGCGTCCAGGCCGCCACGGTGATCAACCGAGCGCAGCGCAGCAGCGGAGATCTTCAGCTTGACGCCGCGGCCCAGGGTCTCGGACTGCAGGGTCACATCATTCAGGTTCGGCAGAAACCGGCGACGTGTCCGGTTGTTGGCGTGACTGACATTGTTTCCGGACTGTACAGCCT
>NZ_JAXMOX010000271.1:0-5032 GCF_034669605.1 Leisingera sp. | reverse complement strand
GATCATGTTCGGAAGGCTGAAGGACTGGCGGCGCGTGGCAACCCGCTATGACCGCTGTCCGAAAGTCTTCCTCTCAGCCATCGCCCTCGCTGCAACCGTCATCTTCTGGTTATGAATCCTGACCCTAACTCATTCATGTATGAACCGATACTCGACATGTCTGCCGAACACTTGAAGATCCTGCTCAGGGATGTCCAAGCTCTATAATTGCGTGCAAATTCCCTGTGTCTTGAAGGCTTTCGAAACAATTCAATCTTGGCGTTTGGCTGACAATCATCCTTGGGGGGAAATTGTTCCCAATGCATTGCAAGGTCGAACTTGGCTATAGTCTCGTAGATCTTTCAGTTTGGCATTTCCACGAAAGCCACCCCTTCGATACAGTCTCTCGCCAGCTCAACCAGATGGGCGTGATGCGTAAAGAGGATAGCTTGCCCGTTCGCCCCGATCTCGGCGCAAAGCTGCAGGGCCGCACGTGCGCGCGTATCGTCAAAGGTTTCCATGATGTCGTCCAGGATCATAGGCAGTGGACCAGGTTCCCGCGAAAAGCTGCGATATCCAGCAAGGCGTAACGCAAAATACAACTGGCCCATCGTACCCGTCGACATTTGCTGCACTGGAACGGTGCTACCATCAGGTTGAATACCTACGAGCTTTTCACCTTCCGCCTCGGTCCAGACGTCAACGCCGCTCCAAGCGGGCATGGTCATAGCGACAAAGGCATCTTCAACGTCACTCAGCATGCTGCTGCGCCGCTCTGCCGCAAGGCGACGTAATGCCCCTCGTGCCGCCAGCACTCCAAGCCGAGCCACCGCCGCCTGGCGTGCCCCGTTCCGCAATTCTTCCAGCAGTGTCGCCTGTTCGGTCGCAAGATCACTGCGGTCGGCGGCCTCAAAGGCTTCGCGGTACAAACGATCCGCCTCGCGCTGTGCGTCGCGAGCGGCGTCGCGGCTGAGCTGTTCGTCTTTCAGCGCCTGTTCCAGTTCGCCCGCGCGCGTGGCGTCAGGCATCCGGGCCAGTTCCTCGATAAAGAGGTCAGCGTCCACGCCAGCGCGGGCCTTTTGACGTTCACGTTCCGCCATTGCCATTTTCGCGCGCATGCGATCACGTTCAGCCAACTTTGCGACACGATCGCCCGGCGCAAAGTCCTGACCACCTTGCCCTTCAAAACAAGCGTCTAGATCGGCCTTAGCGTCCTGACGCTCGGTCTCTGCGCGACGTTTGGAACGGTCAAGTTCACCCCGTCGCAATACGGCCTCTGTACGTTTTTCGTCCGCCCGGGCGGCCTGAGATACACGCGATCGCGCACCGTCGATGATTTGCATGGAGTCGGTAGTTAGTTCGACTTCAGGACCATCCATGATTTGGGCCAAACGCTGCGCGCCATCTGAAAGCGCGGCAATCGCCTGCTCCAAGGCCTCAACCCGAACCGAAAGCCTTTGATGCTCGCTATGGAGTTGATGCAAGCTGCGCAGATGCGGCAAGGCGGAACGTATTGCTTTGAGCGAGCGATCTGGCAGAGGCAGCGCCGCAGTCAAGCGCTCAAGCTGCCGCTGTGCCTTTTCGAAGTCACTACGACATTGCTCTGCCTTGCTGTCCAGCTCGGCAACAGTCCGTTTGCCTTCCTGCCATTTGGCCCATGCCTTGCGGTCGCTTTCTTCCAACGTGAGCGCACGGTGAACCTGTGTAGGCAGATCGCCTTGCGCCGGGCCAAGCCCGAGGGGAAGCGCCGCGTCAGTCAACGCATCGCGAGCCGCTTGCTGATAAGCAAGAAGGTCCTTCAAGGCTTTTTCAGCATTGGAAAGGTCGGCCGCAGCATCGGCGGCAGTCATCAGAGCCTGTTGGCGCGAGCTGAAGGCCGACGCGGGCGCGTCATCCTCCAATCCGAAGGCGCGCGCCAATCTGGAACAACGCTCCGACAGGCGGTCACGCTGCGCAACCAAATCACCGTGACGCGTCTTTGCTGTTTCATGCCGGGCTTGGGCACTCTGCACCTGTCCTTGTGCTGCCAGCAGCCGCTGGCGCGCCTCGGCTCCCATCAGGTAATGTGCGCGAGCGCCGTCATCAGCGTACATCGCCGCCTCGAACTGATCAGCCGTCTCGGCCGAGAGATCGCCCCGATGCTGCTGCCATATGATGTCACGCAGACGCCGTGTCTCTTCTATCTTGACGATGTCAACGGCGTCAGGTGCGGCCGCCTGCGCAGATAGATCTGCCCGCGCCTCGGCCAGTTCTGCTGCGCGGGCCTCGACGTCTTTGTGAGCCGACGCAAGATCGGCGGTCAGGGTCGTCCAATCCCGACTGACTTCGTCGAGCGTTTCAGGCGCAGGCAGGCCTGCGGCAACAAGGTCTTTCCAGGACTTCCGTAGGCCAGCTGTGACCTTGGTCAGCCGCGCCAAAGCCTGGGTTTGGTTCGTCTCGACCGCGGACATATCCGCCACGGCCTTCCAATTGTCGAAGGCGACTCTCAGAGCCGTTAAATCTTGCGGTTCAATGGGCGCTTCGCCTTGTTGGGCGCGGGCTGCGTCAACGGCCTCCCATGCGGCGTCGGCTGAAAGACTGGTGGTCAAACACTCCTGCACTGCGGTCGCAAGCTCCTCCAGATCGCTCGCCTTCAAGGCAAGCGTGGATACTCGCGCGTTTGGGATCCCGAGAAGCCCTATCGCTTCGTCTATTTGCCTTTTTAAACTGTCCCGGTCTCCGCGGCGTCGGTCCAGATCGGCCCGTGCGGTGCTGGCCCGCCCCATCAGCGATGCTCCATCGACCTTCAGTTGATCAAGCCGATCCAACTCTGCCGTCAAAGGCTCGGCCAGCTTGTCGACCGGGTGGTCTACGATGATCTGGTCTTGTTTGACAATTTCGTCTTCCGCTTCAGTGATCCGGATCGACTGAGCCGCGATTTTCTCGACAAGGCCTGCCACACGCTCTGCCGCATCGGGAGAGAGGTCGGGACCTTCGGGGAAATCGACCAGGGCTTTGGTCAGCTGCCCTATCTCCTCGGTCTGATCGTACCAGACATCCGCAGCCTTCGACGCCGCTAATCCTTGATAGGCCTGTCGGAGTTTGGCATCGGCAGTTTCGAATTCGGCTAATGTCTGGTTACGATCATGACGCAGCTTGCGCTCGCGTTCTGCTGTCAGGCGATCCGCTCGCAATTCGCGACCAATCTCCTTCAGCCGATCGCTACCGGTCTTCAACACCGTGCCCCGGCCACGTTTCTTACAAAATTTGTCGGCCCGCTCGGCCAACAAATCCAGCGTTTGAGCCATGCCCGTCAGGCCGGAGAGACCCGCATACAGGAGTTGGCCGAGATCCCCATGCGCTCCGGCAATCCGCTCGCCGCCTTCGCGCAAACCTTTCTCATTAAGTGAAAACCGTTCCTCATAGGTTTCTCGGTTTAGGCCGTGCAGAGCGCCTGACAGGAGCGCCTCGTTGATCGGGCGGTCATTCGCGTCCAAGAGCGATTGGGTCCGTTTGCTGTTGCGACGCAAGACCACGGTTCCGCGCCCGGGCAGATCAAGTTCTGCACCCACCACAAGATCACTTCGATCGAACCGGAAGGCATAAGGATGCGCCCCGCCCTTGAACCCGAAGAGCAACTCCAGGAACCCGTTGAAGGCAGTAGACTTGCCAGCCTCGTTCTCACCAAAGATCACCGTGACGTCGGGCATGCCTTCGGAAGGTTTTGGAAAAACAATGTGGGCGTCCTTGAAACGGCCGTAGCGGATCAGATCGAACCGGTTCAGCCTCACCTTGAGGCCCCCGCGTGCAATGTCAGAGTGACTTCGGCAATCGCTTCCTCGAGAAGCGCATCCAGACTGTCTTTATCAAGCTCATCCATGATTTCTGACGGCATCGATAGACGCAATTCTTCGAGCTGTTGCAGAGCTGCCTGTCGAAAGCCTTCTTCGACCAATTCCTCCCGCATCAGACGAACCAGATCATCCGTCTCGGCACCGGGTTGCCGTGGCGGCGGGACAGATTTGACTTTATCGAGAAATACGCTGTCGATGCTGTCCAGCACTTCTGTCGCCAGTTCTGTTACAAGGTCCGCCCCATGTCGATCCGAGGTGACGTGCAGGCGCACCGCCACATCGCGGCCTGGCACTTGCGCGGCGAACAACGCATCCCGCAAGCTGCGCAAGACCTGCTGTTGGTCAGAACAATTGCTCAAGTCCAACACGCATTCGAAAAAGCCAAGGCGTCCAACGGCGCGGCGTTCGAACTCAGGCAAACCCTCCCCTAGCGTCACGAAGGTTACCGTGCCACCCTTGCGCTCACCAAAATGACGCGGTTGTGGAATTCCAGGCATTACCGCCAGAACCGGTCCATCGGCTCGCTCAAAAGGTGCATGAATGTGCCCAAGGCACCAGAGGTCGTACCCATGCGCCATCAGGTCCCCTTCAGCGCAGGGCGCATAAGGATCATGCCCTTGCGCACCATCAAGAGAGGTATGCATGAGCCCGACGTTTCGCTTGCCGGGCACCGGTCCGTGATAGTCAGGCAGGAAGCTCGTCGCCACATGCGCCGCGTCGAAGGAGAGACCATGGAATACCGCGTCACCGATTTCGACCGTCGGTGCGCCCTTGTGTAACAGGTGGATGTTTGGCCCCAAGTCTCCATGTGCATGGTGGTCGAGTAACGCATCGTGGTTGCCCCTGATCAGCACCGAGGGCACACCCGCACTCGAGGCTCGCGCCAACTGTGCAATAAGGAAGGCGCGGGATTTCAGGTCCGGGTAACCATTGTCAAAGATGTCACCTGCCAGCACCAACGCATCGACCTGCTCCGATATCGCCAAATCCACAATTTCTACAAATGTATCGCGGCTGGCCTGCTTCAGCCGATCACCTAGATCGGGGTTGCGCAACGCAACAGATCGAACTGGTGAACCAAGGTGAATGTCAGCTGAAACGAGTAGCCGCATCATGTTCTCACGCTATCGCTCAATGTCCGAACCCCTTCTCTCACCTATTCAACGTTTTTGAAAGGTAGAGGTATTTAGTCATCACCAATCATCATGAAATATCTTACA
>NZ_JAXMOX010000270.1:0-5043 GCF_034669605.1 Leisingera sp. | reverse complement strand
TTCGGAAGGCGGCGCTCCTACTCGTTGGCCGGGTGCATCGGGTCGAGCGGCCAGCCATCCTCGCCGCGCTCTTCTGAATAGCCCCGTGTCTCCAGCCGCTGCTTGTTCTGATCGTGATCATCCGGGCACAGCGTCTGCAGGTTGTCCGGATCCAGAAACAGCGCCTTGTCACCGCGGTGCGGCACAAGGTGGTCCACCACCAGGAAGCGCCGCCGCGGATTGGCCTGCTCATCGCCCGCCGAGGTCAACGTGCCGTCATTGACGATACCGCGTCGCAGACACGCCCGGCACAGCGGTTCCCGCTCAAGATGCTGCGGCCGCAACTGCCGCCGCCAGGCTGAGAGATTGTAGAGGTGATGGTACTCACTGCGGGCAGACACAAGCGAACCCCCAAAGCAAAAGCGCCCGGCAGTTTCCTGCGGGCGCATTTCGTGATGATGCATATTCATTGCCATACGGTCGTACTAAGCGTCAATACCCTTTCTACCCATCCGGGTTATCAGCGCACGCCTTCATGTGCCGCGCTGCCACCCGAAGCGAGCGAGCAAGGCTTCCCTCAGTCTCCGACAAAGCTTCATTTCCACCAATCTTTGCAACACTTTCCGCAAACCTCTGGTGCTTATCGGCCTGCTCAAACATCCAGTCCGCCGCCATGAACTGGTGACCTCGCGTGAGAATTTCCTTGCTGTCTTTCTTCACAACACCTCTCCTTCTGGTAAATCGACCTGTCATCCTATCCAGCGCTGAACGCAGAGCTTCCTGCAGCGCCTTGATGTGCTTCCCCTGTGCCCGCTTCCCCGGAGCCACCCACCCGCAAGCTTTCAAGACCTGCGAGAACGTCAGCCCGCCAACACAAACCAGATACACAAGGCGGCGGTCACTAATCAGTCCGCGCTTGTTGCGCTCTGACGGCCGGATGCGGCGCACTTCCAGAGCGGCCCTGCCACCGATACGCCGATGCCAATGCTCCAGCCTCTCACGATCCCGCAACAGTGCGTCAATGTACTCGCCACCGCCGCCACCCTGCTGCTGGCTCAGAACCTCGATCGAGGTGCAGCGGACACCAGCACATTCCAATTTCTCGTAGAGCGCACTATAGGCGCGCCCGACCTCCTTCTGTTCAGCAGTGAACAGCACCTTGCGCGCCTGCGCTTCCATAGTGTCGAAAGCATCGGAAATCTGCATGGCCTTGCGCCCGCGATACCCAGCCGACTTGACAGCATACCCTTCGCCGTCCGGATAGAACTGATAAGGATCAAACACCCTGAATGTACCGCGCGCCGGGGCCTCCGGTATCTCCTCCCCGCAGACCGCCGGCACAATCCCGCAGGCCTTCACTGCATCAATCCGCGCCGCCTCTTCCAACGCGCGCTGTTCGCGCGCTGCCAGGTGTTCCTCAATCGGCGTCATGACTGCCGCACCATCTGCGGCCACCACTGCCACACACTCACTCACGCCCGCATCCCTTCTTTAGATCCAGCCTCTTTACGGGCCGCCTTGCCTTCCATCACCCACACCTCGCACTTTTTCAGCGTGCGCTCGTACCAGCGGACAAAGTCTCCCTGATCGTGGATATCGGGAAACCCACGCGCACGCCGCTCCATGATCTTTTGAAATTCGCTGTTGAATTCGGCAGCCCGCCGCCGCACCCGATCTTTCTCAGCACCCTTTGCCGGGGGGCGCTTGTTTTCCCGCCAGAACAGGTATTCCGCCAACAGCACCCCGTCCCGCATTGCTTCAGCCCCAGCACGGGAACGGAACCACCCCAGCAGCTCGGGCAGCTCATCAAGCGGGCGGTATTCCAAAGCCTCCGCCCAGCCCATCACCGTCGCCCGGCAAGGCCAGAAGCATTTCGCTGAACCTTCGCCCTTGGTCTGCAAGGACTGCCGCAACGCAACCAGCCCCTTGTCACTCATATAGGTGATGGAGTCGGCCAGCCGATCCAACAGCGCGCGCTGCTTGTCCTCTGGCGTGCCCTTCGGGAACCGAAACCCGAGATCCTGCAGAGGCTCAATTACCAGCCGCCTCACACGGGCGCGCTTGCTCTCGCTCTGGTCACTGCACATCAGCTTCATGGCTCCTCATTCTATGCCCATCACCGGCTGCCGTCTTGACTGTCCAACTGTCACTGGGGGTAAGGGGGTTCTGATCTGATCTGGTCTGTTCACCGCGGAAAAAAGCGTGACAGTTTTTGGTCAAAAAAAATGTCATCTGGCCGCCCCATCACCATATCTTGTGTGATGGGGGCTTGAGGACACATGCGGACTGTCCAAACTCTGTCCACCAACTGTCCTGTGACTGTCCTGTGACTGTCCGTCGGACAGCTTCGGACTGTCCGGCGACTGTCCAATTGCGTCCAACCGGACAGGACGGACATTTCCGATAACACCGGCGCGGGTGGCCGCCTCCATCACGTTCTTTGTGGTGAGCTGCGCGCCATCCTGTAGCTCATCAAAAACCATATCCTGCAGCTCGTGGAACTTGGCGCCGTTTTCAGTCACGCCGCATTCCATCAGCTTCTTAGCCAGGCGCTCGCGCCTTTTGCGCAATGCGTCCTTGGTTTTTTTGCCCTTCTTTCGGCCCCAAGCATCTTCCACCAACGGCACAATGCGCGCCCAGTATCGCCGCCCGTCCGAATGCATAGGCCACAACTCAAGAGCTTCCTTCAGCTCCGCATCACCAACACTGCGAGGGATGAGCTGCTCGATCGCATGGACCGTTCCTGGCAGCGACCCAGCGGGAGACTGACGCAGACTGACAGCATAGAGGCGGAACACCGCGCCAAGGCCAGCCGAGGACAAGCCAACCGCCCATTCCTCAACCAGCCAATCAATCGGCATATCAATCCGATCAAATCCGCCCAATGAAACCTCAGCCTCAATTGGCGGCTCCGGGTAGTTGTCATACCGGTCAACGTGATCCTGCATTCGTCCGACCTCACATTTTTTTACCTTATGCCCGCCCTGCAGCAGGCCATGAATTCCTGTCAGCCGCGGCCAACGCGCGCCGTCGAAAACGGGCGCCCGTGCGCGTGTTCGTGACGAACAAAATCTGCACCGGTCAAACGCCGGTTCATCTCATCAAAATCTGCTCGGAAGTGCGGGAACCGCTTACAGCGCGCTTTCACCGCCTTAAGCCCATAGACCACTGATGTGTGGCACTGCAGCCCCAACGCTTCCGCCATCTGCGGGGTGCTTAGATTTGTGCGCCGACGCATAAGCGCCATGGCCATCTGACGCGGCCAGGACACCCGGCGGGTTTTATCCGGGCTTATCAGCTCACTTTGGCCGAGGCCGTAATACTCACAGACCACTTCAAGGATCTCTTTGGACCGCATGGGGCGTCGAGGCGATGGCAAGCACTCAGTCATCAGCCAGCACTCCCTCATCAACCTCTGCAAGCCCCAGCCCGCCATCAGGGTAATCCCCGTCACGCTCCAATTTCGCGCGGCACGGCGGCACCCAATGAAATTCAGTCACGCCGGAGCGATGGTCTGCCAAGAACACCACCCAGCAATAGGCTGTGGCGGTGCTGCCTTTTGGGGCCAGCCGCCCCTTGTGCATCACAACCCGCTCAGCGAACTGCAAAACAAACGCAGGCGGGCATTGGGAGAACAGATCCTCATACCGCTTCTGGCCTTCCAGAAAGGCACTGCGCACCAGGAAGGCGCAGCCATCGCGACTTGTGCGCAAAGCCCGTGCAATGAACTGTTCAGCCAATTTGAAAGGCGGGTTTGAAATCGTCCAGTCGACCGCCGCCGGATCAGGTCCGAACAGGTAATCCCGCACCGGGAACCCTGCGCCGTAATCGTGAACGTCTGCGGCATCAACATGATCAAAGATTTCAGCCAGGACGCGCACCATGTGGCCGCGGTTCGCCGCAGGCTCGCGTGCGACACCGCCAGCAGTGAGACCCTGAGACACGAGAAACTGCCACAGCGCCCGCGTAGCCCAAGGCGGGGTCGGGAAGTCATCAAGGCTGTGGTGCGGCTCGCTCCGCTGCTGCATGACGGCGCTGGAATGGTTCTGACCCATCAGACACCCCCGTCCAGCACGTAAACCGGCTTGTTCATTTCCAGCGCAAGAAAGGCAGCCAGCCACACCCCGGCAGAACGCTGCCAGCCGGGCATCACTGGCACAATCACCAGATCGGCGCACCGCACCGGACCTTCTGGCCGCTCAACAGCAAGCTCGGCCTCCGAGGCCATGAACGCCGGAGACAGCGGAAGAATACCAGCGCGCGCCAGCATGCCCATCCAGGCAATCGCCACATCCGCAGCCAGCACCGGCCCGCCGTCAAATCCCGCATAGGGCGTTGCCAGGCAGGCGAGCTTTCCAGCGGCGCTATCTGCAACATCAGCCAGCAAGACACCCTCATGCAGCAACACCGACTTAACGGACTGCCTGCGCAGGCGCTCCCAGTTCAGCGGGCCACCAAAATCAAGCATCAACCACCCCCACGGAAAAAGGGGCGCGCGGCGTCAATCGAGCCGCGCGCCCAAGTTCAACAGGGAGGCAATCGGGGGCTGCCTGCAGGCGCGCCTGCCCCCGGTCGGCGTGAAAAGCGGCTCTCTCAAATCCGCCGCCTGCTGCATTTTCGCAGACAACCGGGGCTTGTTTGCCATCCCGATTGCCCACACCTTCCGCGGTAGACCAACACACAACGAAAGGGATTCTTTGATGTTTTTCCGACTTGCAGGCTGCGCCACCGCCATTGCCATGTTGCTCCCTGCGGCAGCACGCGCCAACTTCCTTTGCAATGACATTGCCGCCTTTGAGATCTGCCGCGCGCTGCACCCCGGCAGCTCCGCCTTCACGGCGATCAACGACTGCATCGCAGTCGAAAAAGCCGCATGCCTTGCGTACAGCGATCTTGCAAAGAAATCTGATGGCACGTTCACGCCCAGCGAAACCGCCGAGGTTAAGGAGTGCAGCGGCAAATCTGCAGTAGGTCTTCACTGGCTGCATCAGTACGATTGCTTGCGCAACCACATCACAGATCGCAACCAGGCTATACTTGCCAACTTCCTGACTGATCGAAATC
>NZ_JAXMOX010000269.1:0-5067 GCF_034669605.1 Leisingera sp. | reverse complement strand
CCTGCGTTTCCATTTTCGCAATCAGACTGAAAAGCCGCCCCCCCAAAAAAAGCCGGGCACAGTTCCGTGATTGGCGTCAGTTTTCGCAGGCTGTTTCGACGGCGTCCAAGCTGACATCATACCCCCAAAGACGGCGCAGGTGCTTCAGCACCTCTTCTTGATCTTCCTCATCCAAATGGATGCCATCCCGCACGGTATGGGTCAGCTTCAATTCCCGGTCACCGCGCAGATCCGCATCTGTTACCTGGATATCCGGCTCCAGGTAGGCCAGATCATATTGCTTTGCCAGATCGCGGCGGATCGCCTTGTACCCTGCGCGGTTGTGGATCTGGCTCACCACCAGATTCGGCAGGTCGGCGTCATTGGTCAGCGTGAACAGCTTGAACTTGCGGATCAGATGCGGCGACAGGAACTGCTGAATGAAGCTTTCGTCGCGGTAATTCGCCCAGGCATCGCGCATCACTTTTCGCCAATCGGGATCACCGGCGAAATCGGGGAACCACTCACGGTCCTCATCGGTTGGATCCTGACAGATGCGGCGGATGTCCTGCATCATCGCAAAGCCCAGCGCATAAGGGTTGATGCCGGAATAGCGCTGATCATCGAATTCCGGTTGCAGCACTACATTGGTGTGGCTGTGCATCATTTCCATAAATGCGCCTTCGGTGATCTGGCCCTGCTCATAGAGCTTGTTAATGATGTAATAGTGCACGAAGGTCGCGCAGCCTTCGTTCATCACCTTGGTCTGCTTTTGCGGGTAAAGATACTGCGCCAGCATCCGCACGATGCGCAGGATTTCGCACTGCCAGGCCTCCAGCGCCGGGCTGTGCTTTTCCAGAAAATAAAGCACATTCTCCTGCGGCAGGTTCATCTGCTTACGGCGCGCGCTGAAAGAGGCATCCTCGACCAGTTCCAGCTTGTCGCGGCCCAAGGTGGTGTCTGTCCAGATATCCAGCACGCTTTGGCCGCTTTCATAGCCGTCGCGAACCTTCTGCATGGCGACCAGCTCTTCCGTGGTCGGTTTGGGCGGGCGGCCGTAGCGAAACACGCCTTGGGATTGCAGCGCATGGGCCGCGTCCAGCACCTCTTCGACCGCGCAGGGGCCGTACCGTTCTTCACAAGCGGCAATGTAATTTTTGGCAAAAGCCAAGTAATCATGAATGCCAGAAGCATCGGTCCACTGCTGGAATAAGTAATTGTTCTTGAAGAAATGGTTATGGCCAAAAGCCGCATGGGCCATCACCAGCGTCTGCATCGCCATGGTGTTTTCTTCCATGTTATAGCTGATGCAGGGGTTCGAATTGATAACGATCTCGTATGCCAGCCCCTGGCGGCCGGTGCGGTAGAGCGCCTCGTCTCGGGCGAAATGCTTGCCGAAGGACCAGTGCTGATACATCAGCGGCAGCCCGACACAGGAATAGGCGTCCAGCATCTGTTCAGCGGAAATAATTTCGATCTGGTTCGGATAGACGTCCAGCCCGAGATCTTCGAGCGCGATCTTCTCGATCGCGTCGCGCGCCTTTTCCATCAGTTCAAAGGTCCATTCCGGCCCGTCGAACAGCGGCTTGCGCGCCTTTTCAGCTGCCTGCATTCTGCGCCCCTCTCACTTTGGGGAGGAAGAACTCCCGGAAAATCGGATAGATGTGGCCGGGCTGCGAGACCCGTTGCATTTCGAAATGCTGGGCCTGGCCCTTCACGTCACGGTAGTTTTGCCACAGGTCTTCGCCTGCTTCAGGATTGTTCAGCAGCATTTCCGCCGCCTCATCGACGATTTCCACATAGGCATAGAACTGGCTGACCGGCAGCAGATCGTTCAGCAGCAGGTTTTTGCAGCGCACCGAGTCATTGCCGAAATTCTCACCATCGGAGGCCTGAGCCCCGTAAATGTTCCACTCATCAGGCGGGTAACGCTCTTCGATGATCTCCTTCATCTTCTCCAGCGCGGTGGACACGATAGTACCGCCTGTTTCCCGGGCATAGAAAAAGGTTTCCTCGTCCACTTCCTGGGCGTGATGAGTGTGCCGCACAAACACCAGTTCGGTGTGTTCATAGCAGCGCTCCAGGAACAGGTGCAGCAGCAGGAAGAACCTTTTGGCAAGATCCTTTTCCCGCTCCTGCATGGAGCCTGAGACGTCCATCAGGCAGAATACCACCGCACGGGAATTGCGGATTTTCTCCGGCACAAAGGTATCGTACCGCAGGTCTAGAGGGTCGATATAGCCGACGACCTTGCGCTTGCGGAGGATGACTTCCAGCTTCTGCCGCAATTCGGCCAGAAATGCCTCTTGCGGCGGGCTGCGATCCTCCAGCGCTTCCAGATCGGCAATCTGCTCTTCCAGATCCCGCTGGGACTTGGTGGTCGGGCGCTGCAATGCGATCCGGCGCCCCAAAGAGTTCCGCATTGTGCGCACCAGATTGAGATTATTTGGAGTGCCCGCGGTGGTCAGGCCCGCCCGACGGGTGCCGATGGTTTCGGTTTCCACCGTTGCCTTCTCCACCAGGTCTGGCAGTTCCAGACCCTCAAACAGGATTTCCAGATACTCTTCCTGCGTGAGCGTGAAGGAAAATTCATCCGCACCATCCCCGTCCTCGGAGGCTTTTCGGCCGCCCTCGCCTGCACCGCCGTCGGGGCGCTTGATGGTGTCGCCGACAACGAAATCCTTGTTGCCGGGCAGAACATGACGGCGCAGGCCGCCTTTTGAGGAATGAAAGAACCGCGGCTCCTTCAGGCCTCTGGTCGGGATAGTGACTTTTTCGCCTTCGTCCGGGACACCGCTTCCGCTTTGGATCGATTTCCCCCGGACTGACCGGTCGACGCGTTCTTTAATGTTCTCCCGGGCCCGCCGCAGGAACCGTTGCCGGTTCCCGAGACTCTTGCCCTTCGGATTGGAGCGCCTGTCGATGAAATGATGCATGTTGCACAGCGCTCCTCTTTAGCCCGCCTTGTTGACGCGCATGTACCATTCCACCAGGCGCCGCACCTGGCGGTCAGTGTAGCCATGGCCACGCATCCGCTCGACGAACTCCTGATGCTTGCCTTCAGTTTTGCTGTCCTTTTTGGAACCGAAGGAAATCACCGGCAGCAACTCTTCGACCTGGCTGAACATGTGCTTCTCGATCACATCGCGCAGTTTCTCGTAGGAGTTCCAGGCCGGGTTCTTGCCAGTGTTCGCGCGGTGGCGCAGGGCAAATTTCACAACCTCGTTGCGGAAGTCCTTGGGATTGGCGATGCCGACCGGCTTTTCGATCTTCGAAAGCTCCGCGTCCAGCACTTCGCGGTTATAGAGCTGGCCGGTATCAGGATCCTTGTAATCCTGCTCCTCGATCCAGGCATCCGCGTAGGAAATATAGCGGTCAAAGACATTCTGGCCGTATTCTGTATAACTTTCGAGGTACGCCTTCTGGATCTCGTTGCCGATGAACTCTTCATACCGCGGTGCCAGTTCGGTCTTGATGAACTCCAAATACTTCTGCTCCGTCTCCTGCGGAAACTGCTCGCGCTTGATCATCTGCTCCAGCACGTACATCAGGTGCACCGGATCCGCCGCAACCTCGTTGGTGTCGAAGTTGAAGGTGGTGGAGAGCACCTTGAAGGCAAAACGGGTCGAGATGCCGTTCATCCCCTCGTCGACGCCGGCCCGGTCCTGGTATTCCTGCACCGTCTTGGCCTTGGGGTCGGTGTCCTTCAGGCTTTCGCCGTCATAGACCCGCATCTTGGAGTAAAGGTTTGAGTTCTCATGCGGCTTCAGCCTGGTCAGCACCGAGAAACGGCTGAGGATTTTCAGCGTCTCCGGCGCACATGGCGCATTACGAAGCTCGCTGTGCTCAATCAGCTTGTCGTAGATCATCGACTCGTCGGAAACCCGCAGGCAGTACGGCACTTTGACGATCGACACCCGGTCGATGAAAGCCTCATTGTTCTTGTTGTTCTTGAAGGATTGCCATTCGGACTCGTTGGAATGTGCCAGGATCAGGCCGCTGAAGGGGATCGCACCAAAGCTTTCAGTGCCCATGTAGTTGCCTTCCTGGGTCGCCGTCAGCAGTGGGTGCAGCATCTTGATCGGCGCCTTGAACATCTCGACAAATTCCAGAACACCCTGGGTCGCCCGGTTCAGCCCGCCGGAAAAGCTGTATGCATCCGGGTTGTCCTGGCTGAAATGCTCCAGCTGGCGGATATCAACCTTACCGACCAGAGTGGAGATATCCTGGTTGTTTTCATCACCCGGCTCAACCTTGGCCACACAAATGCGGCGCAGGCGCGATGGATATATGCGCACCACAGAAAACTTGTTGATATCGCCGTCGAACTCATCCAGCCGCTGCACCGCCCAAGGCGACATCAGCCCCGGCAGACGATGCTGGACAATGCCGTATTCATCTTCGAGAATCTTGCCCATGCGGACCGGGTCAAACAGGCCCAGCGGGCTTTCGAAAATCGGCGAGATTTGATCGCCCGCTTTCAGCACGTAGATTGGCTGCTCTTCGACCAGGCGCTTCAGCCGTTCCGCCAGCGAGGATTTACCACCGCCAACCGGGCCCAAAAGATAAAGGATCTGCTTACGCTCCTCCAGCCCCTGCGCGGCGTGGCGGAAGTAACCCACGATCCGCTCAATCGTGTCCTCCATGCCGTAGAAGTCGTGGAAGGCGCTGTAGCGCTTGATTGTGCGGTTTTGAAAGATCGGCCCGAGCCGCCCGTCCTTGGACGTGTCTACCAGCTCCTCTTTGCCAATTGCCTTCAACATCCTCTCAGCGACGTTGGCGTACAGGCTGGGATCGTCGCGGCAGGCGTTCAAATAGTCCTGCAGCGGCATTTCCTGCTCGCGGGTTTCGCCGTACTGCTCCGCAAAAAGTTCGGCAATGTCTTTCATCTTGGATCAAGCCTCCTGGTTAGCTGGCGCCGGTCCTCCTGGCGTTCTGGTTCGCGCACGGACAGACAGTGCCCAGCACGTGGGCATGGGTGTCCGCGTCAGTGTTAGAATTCTGATTTCTGCTCAGCGCCGCTGCCGGCGTTCTCCGTCCGGCTGGCCGCTCTTGGCGGCGGCCTGTGCCTGGCGTGCCAGGGCTTTC
>NZ_JAXMOX010000268.1:0-5127 GCF_034669605.1 Leisingera sp. | reverse complement strand
GAAATACCCGGTCTGGGCAGAGGAAACCTCGTCATAGCGGCCGAAGCGGAAGCCTGGCCATTGGTCCAGCGTGCTGGCGGCGGTGAGGCGGATGTCTCCGTCCACCTTGAGCCCCGCGCCGGGTGCGCCGAACAGGTAATCTGCTTGCAGCGCGATCTGCGCGGCGCCGCCGGGCTGGAGGCTGCCGGCATTGGCGACCTCCAGCGCGAAATCTATACGCTCGGGCAGGAAATCCTCAACCAGGATCTGGCGGCTGGCGAGCGCGGGCGCCTTGAGGTCGCTCTTGATCTCGATCCGCCAGGTGCCGCGCGGCGCGGCGGGGCCGGTGGCCAGGGCAAAGACATGCCCGCCCTTGCGGTCCGCCGCAGAGGTCTGGCGGCTGTATTCCACCCCATCGGGACGCAGCAGGATCGCGGTGAGCGGCAGGCCCTCGACGGCTTGCGCCCTGGCGTCGCGGGCCAGTGCGGTCACATGCACGGTTTCACCTGCCCGGAAGGCGCCGCGGTTGGTGGCGAGGAACACATCCACCGGCCCCGGCGCCGGGCGGCCGGCAACGCCGCGGTCGGAGAGGTCGAAGGCGGCGTCATTCAGCGGCAGGAAGGTGAAATCCCCCTGCCCCGCCTGCGCGGTGATCAGCGCCGGCGCCGCGCTGCCGGAGCCGCGGGTCAGGCCCGAGGCGAAATGCACATAGCCGCTGGCGTCGCTGGTTTCCGTCGCCAGCACCTCGTTGGCGCTGGAAATCAGGCTGACCTTGGCATCCGCCTGCGGTTTGGCCTCTGCCAGCCCCTGCACCTGCACATGCAGACCGTCGCTGCCGGACATGGTGCTGAGGCCGAGACCGGTCAGCACAAACCATTGCGTGGCACCGGCGTCATCATAGGGATCGGCGCCCGGCACCCGCGCGGTGAGGGCGTAGAGACCCGGTTTCTGTCCTGTCAGCGCCTCGTCCAGCGGCAGGCGGCTGGTCATTGCCTGATTGAGCACGGTGTCCACCCCGGCGCTGCCCTGCCAGATTTCCTCGGCAATATCTGCGGCGAAATGCTTATCCTCCCATTGCGACAGCGGCCGGGCGAAATAGCCCTCCTGCAGGGTGCGCAGGACGTTGCGGCTGCTGACCCGGCGCAGGTGCAGGTCCAGTTCCGTGAGGTTCACCGTCTCCACCGGCAACGCGGCCGCGCCGCCGGCCGGCAGCACATAGGCGCGGCCCGGGAAACGGACCTTGGGCGCGCGGTCGCGGACATAATGTGTCAGCTCCACATCTTTATAGAGCTGCTCGCCGCTGGCCGAAGGCAGACCGCGGCGCAGGGTCAGCTGGTAGCGCTTGCCATGCTCCGCCCCGTCAAAGCACAGCTGGCGGCCGGATGCGGTGACCGCCAGGCTGCTGCTGCCCAAACGCACATAGTTTTCGTAATCGGTTCCGGCCTGTTCCAGATCTTCGGAGAATTCGGCGCAGATGCGGGGCGCGGCACTGTCGCTTTCAACCGTGGAACCGGTGACGCGGAAGCCGTATTTGCGGATCGCATATTGAATCAGATCGGCATTTTCCTTGAGCGGAATGATCTCG
Organism: Leisingera sp.; assembly: GCF_034669605.1. GTDB lineage: Bacteria > Pseudomonadota > Alphaproteobacteria > Rhodobacterales > Rhodobacteraceae > Leisingera. The sequence goes on along the minus strand of NZ_JAXMOX010000268.1, from coordinate 3,563 downwards.
TCGGCCAGGCGCAGCAGCGGCAGCATCCCGCGGCCGCGGCCAAGCGCCTCCGCCGCTTTTGCAGCCTGACGAAGGGCCTGTGCCTGATCCGCCGGGGCCGCCGCCCGCAAGTAGCCATTGAGCGCCGCTGAATGAGCCTCCTGCCGGAAGCGGCGCTGCTGGGAGCGGTTGCCCGAGTCCTGGGCGGCCCGCAGCAAATAAGCCGAGAAGCGGGTCCAGTCCGCGGCGGAATCCGTCAGCACAACTGCCTGCCCCATCCAGCGCAGCGCCGCGAGCGGCTGCCCGGCGCGGAACAGCGAACGGGCCGCCGCGACCGCCTCGGCGGCATTGTCTGCGGTCAGCGGGTAGGCCAGGCCCAGCGACTCGGCAAACGCGGCGGCGCGCGGCAGATCCAGGCCCGGGATTGCCTCCAGCCGGCCTGCCCGCGCGGCGGCCTCTGCCGGAAGCGCGCCGGGGGCCGGCTGTTTCAGCGCCGAAAAGGCGCCCGCATAAGGGCTGGGCCGGTTCAGGGCGGATTTCGGGAAACAGGCATTTGCCTTTTGGTTGAACACAAAGCCGGCGCAATCCGCCTGGGCAGAACAGGCCCGCGCGCAGGCCTCCACGTCGGTCTCAAACAGCGGCTGCAAGTCCGAGCCGAAAAAGTCGGTGTCGGCAAACGCCTTGTAGCGGAAATCAGGAACCGCCGGACCGGCCCAGGAAGCGGGCAGGAACGCAATAAAAGCAATAACATACAGCAAAACAGAAGCAAACAGACGCGGCATGGCACCCTCCAATATCGGGCGCAGGCTGGCACGGGTTTAACGTCATAGCAAGATTCACCCGCGTAACACGTAGGGGCAGCCCTGCTGTATCCTGCGTGCGGAATTGCTGCGCGCTGTTTGTGTTAATGTATTTCCGGAGTTCGCAGGGATGACCCTTGCCAGCAAATTAGCGGAAGAAAGACGGGCCCGGCTGGCCGCCGAGCGGCTGCTTGAGCTGAAGAAGGCTGAGCTGTCTGCTGCCAACCGCAAGCTGGGCCGGCATGCGCTGGCGCTGACCAAACAGATCGGGCAGACCCAGGCCGAAGTGGCCACCGTGCGCGACGAGAACGCCAAGGTGAAATCAGATCTCTCCACCGCGCATGAAAAGGTGGAGACTGCGGAGCGGCGGCTGTGGCATTCGATCCAGGCCTTTCAGGACGGGTTTGCCTTTTTTGATGCCGCCGGCAGCCTGATCGGGGCGAACACCGCCTACTTCAATATCTTTGACGGGCTGGAAGAGGTCGCGCCCGGCATCTCCTATCTGCGGATCCTGGAGCTTCTGACCGACGAGGGGCTGATCAATACCGGCGAGCTGAGCACCGGTGCCTGGCGCGAAATGATGAGTGAGCGCTGGCTCTCCCCCGCGCCCGATCCGGTGGTGATCCAGCTGTGGGATGAGCGGTATTTGCGGCTGATCGATCAGCGCGGCCATGGCGGCGACATGGTGTCGCTGGCGCTCGATATCACCTCGACCGTGCACTATGAGAAGGAGCTCTGCGCCTCCCGCGCCCGCGCTGAAGCGGCCAACCGCGCCAAATCCGCCTTCCTTGCCAATATGAGCCACGAAATCCGCACCCCGATGAACGGGGTGGTGGGCATGGCGGAACTGCTGTCCGACACCGATCTGGATGAAGAACAGCGGCTTTACACCAGCACCATCAAGACCTCGGGCGAGGCGCTGCTGGTCATCATCAATGACGTGCTCGACTATTCCAAGATCGAGGCCGACAAGCTGGAGCTGCACCCCGAGCCCTTTGATCTGGAGCGCTGCCTGCATGAGGTGGTAATGCTGCTGCAGCCCGCCGCGCGGGACAAGGGGCTGGCACTGCTGGTGGATTACGACCTGTTCCTGCCCACCCGTTTTACCGGCGACCCGGGCCGCATCCGGCAGGTGCTGACAAATCTGGCAGGCAACGCGGTGAAATTCACCAGGGAGGGGAATGTGACCCTGCGGGTGACCGGCATCACATCGCCCGACGACAGGGAATGCGCGGTCCATGTCAACATCGAGGACACTGGCATCGGCATCCCGGAGGAGAAGGCCGGCCACATCTTCGGCGAGTTCAACCAGGTCGAGGATGAACGCAACCGCCAGTTCGAAGGCACCGGGCTGGGGCTGGCGATTTCGAAGCGGCTGATCGAGCTGATGGGCGGCGAAATCTGGGTCGACAGCGAGGAAGGCAAGGGCTCCTGCTTCGGCTTCCGCCTGCCGCTGCCCATTGACGGCCCAGCAGGACGGGATGTGCCGAAGCTGCCCGGCTCGCTGCGCCATGTGCTGCTGGCGGATGATTCGCCGCTCAACTGCGAGATCCTGCAGAAACACCTGCTGATGCTGGGCCTTCAGGTCACCACTGCGGAAACCGCGGCTGGCGCGCTGGCCGCGATGCACGGCGGCATTGATCTGGTCATCTGCGGCCATAATCCGCCCGGACTGGATGGCGTGCAGCTGACGAGGACCCTGAAATCCGAATCCTGGCACGGGGTGCCGGTGCTGATGCTGAATTCCGGTCCGCAGGGCGCCAATGACCCGGAAATCCGCCAGTTGGCGGACGGGGTGCTGCAAACCCCTGCCCCGCGCGACGAACTTTTCAACCAGCTGGCCAGGCTGGGGGCGGTTGCAGCCGGCGCCGGCTGCGCGGCACCGCTGCAGGACGCGCCGGCGGCAGACAGGGCGGCAGCACCGCAGGCAGATGCTGCGGCACCGCAGAGCGAACCGCCCGCCGGCCCGCGGCCCGAACTCCGCCGGATGCGGGTGCTGGCGGCAGAGGACAACAAGACCAATCAGCTGGTGTTCAGCAAAATGGTGAAAGAGCTGAACCTGGACCTGAAATTTGCCGGCAACGGGCTGGAGGCGGTCGAAGCCTTCCAGGCGTTCCGCCCGGATATGGTTTTCATGGACATTTCGATGCCGGTAATGGACGGCAAGGAAGCCACAGCCAGAATCCGCAGCATCGAGGCGGGCACCGGCGGCCATGTTCCGGTTGTGGCCCTGACCGCCCATGCGATGGCAGGCGATTCAGACGGAATTCTCGCGGCCGGGCTGGACCATTACCTGACCAAGCCGCTGCGCAAGGCGCTGATCCACGAAAAGATCCGCGCCTATGCGCCGAAGGGGACACAGCCCCTGGATCCGGACGGCCCGCCTGCCCCCGCTGCCGCCTGAGCATCTGAGGGGCTGAGCGTCTGAGCCGGCAGGTCTCTCCTGCCGCCATCACGCCAAGCCGGTCACTCTTCAAGCCGGTCACTCTTAAAGACGGAGCTGTTCCCGAGGCGCGCCTTGGCCTGCGCATTTGAGCCTTTGCAACTGGATCTTTGCACCTGGATCTTTGCACCTGGACCTTTGCACCTGGGCCATTGCACCAGTGCCTGGCCGGGGCCCGGTTTCCAGGCGCCGCCGGGATCCGGCGTTTCCGGATCTTGTCCCATCCGGCTGCATCGGACACCCTGTCCTACACCGGATCCGTTTCTATCGGCGCAGCGCTCCCGCGCCCGCAGGCGCACCGGCTGCGCCGGAACCGCCCTTGTGCGGCCTTGGGCGTGGGC
>NZ_JAXMOX010000267.1:0-5131 GCF_034669605.1 Leisingera sp. | reverse complement strand
AGCGCCGTCTGGCGCCAGCCAGGGGGGCGTTTGCGCGCGGGAGCGCCGCCTGTCAGTTCCAGTGTCAGTTCCAGTGTCATATCCATTGCCGGACCTGTCGTCAGACCAGCCGGGCCGGGATCAGCCCGCGCAGGGAATTGCCCATATGGATGGCCCGCGCCGCCTGCAGGTCTTGCAGGCCAAGAACCGCCTCGCGGCACTCCCCCCGCTCCAGCAGCACCTGACGCAAGATGCCCGGCAGCAGGCCGGAGCTGAGCGGCGGCGTGACCACCTGCCCATCCGCGCGGGTGACAAACAGATTGGTAATGGTGCCTTCGCAGACTTCGCCGCGCTGGTTCAGGAACAGCAGCTCATCCATACCGCCGGGCAGATTGGCCCGCGCCGCATCATACAGGATCCGGCGGGTGGTCTTGTGCTGCAGCCAGACATCCGCCGCATCCAGCCTTGTTTCAGCGATGCCCAGCCGCCATTCCGCAGGGCTGCTGCCCAGCGGCGGCGCCGTCAGCTCCAGCTGCCCGCCCGCCTCCAAAGCGAGGCGGCAGCGCAGCGGCCTGTCGCCGCCAGCCTCCGCCAGGACATGCCGCGCCTGCGCCGGATCAAAGGGAATACCAAACGCCGCAGCGCTGCGCGCCATCCGGGCCAGATGCTGCTCCAGATGCCGAAACCCCTCTCCCGGATGCCAGCCCAGCGTCTCGATCAGGCGGAAAGCGGGATCGTTCCGGATGGCGTCACGCGGGCGAACCGGGCTTTCCATAGCGCTTCCTCATACTCAGACTCCGCGGTGCTGTCCCAGACCACGCCGCCGCCCACGTTAAGCGTCGCGCGGCCCTCTTCCAGCATCAGCGTGCGGATCGCCACGTTGAATTCCGACGTGCCGTCCGGCGCTGCCCAGCCGATGGTGCCGCAATAGATATCACGCGCCCAGGGTTCCAGATCGTTGAGGATCTCCATCGCCCGGATCTTCGGCGCGCCGGTGATCGAGCCGCAAGGAAACAGCGCCGCAAAAATCTCTGCCAGCCCGGCGTCAGGCCGCAGCTTTGCCCGCACCATCGAGACCATCTGATGCACGGTGGCATAGCTTTCGACCGCAAACAGTTCCGGCACCTGCACCGACCCGGTCTCCGCCACGCGGGAGATGTCGTTGCGCAGAAGATCCACGATCATCAGGTTTTCGGCGCGGTTCTTTTCATCCTGGCGCAGGAAGTCGCGGCGGCGGGCGTCCTCGGCCGGATCATCGCTGCGCGGCTGGGTGCCCTTCATCGGCCGGGTCTCGATCACGCCCGCCGCATCGGTGCGGAAGAACAGTTCCGGCGAGCGCGACAAAAGATCCGGCAGACCGTCCTGTTCGACAAGGACACCCTGGCCCACCGCTTGTCTGGCCTGCAGTGCGGCGTATAGCTCCCCGGCAGTGCCAAACGCCTCTGCATCAATCGGAAAGGTCAGGTTGGCCTGATAGCTATCGCCCTTGCCAATGTTGCGGTTCACCTCGGCAAAGGCTTCGGCGTAGCGTTCATAACTCCACCTCGGAGTGATGTGTTCCAGCCCCGCATCGCCCGGCGGCACGCCGGGCAGCGCCCGTCCGCCCCCCCGGGCGGGCGCTGCGCTTTCCGCCCGCGGACGGGCACTGCCCTCGGTGGCATTTATGGATGGATCGTCATAGACCCCGAAACAGATCAGCGGCAGCCGCCGCCCCGCTGGCATCCGGCCCGCCAGCTTCACCTCCAGCGCATAGCCCAGTTCATAAGAAGCATAGCCCGCCAGCCAATGCCCGTCCGCGCGTGCCGTATCCAAGGCGGCCAGCGCAGCGGGCACCTCTTCCGGCCCGTCCGCGCGGATCAGGCGCAGCGGCTGGTCGAAACATGTGCCGGCCCCCTTGGGCCCCTGATCAAAGCGAATCCGCACTGGAATTGACTCCGTGAACGTCTGCCCCCCACATATATCCGTTCGCTATGCGAACAAAAGGGGTGGATGCGGCATTTCCAAATCCGTTTCCGATCCCCCTTGAACCTTTCGGCGCGGTCCCTATAACGCAGGACAATTTGGGCACTCGCCGGTGCCCCCGATTCAAAGCTGCCCGCGCGTCAACCAAAGGAATATGGCCATGCCCAAAAGAACCGACATCCAGTCGATTATGATCATCGGAGCCGGTCCGATCGTCATCGGGCAGGCCTGCGAGTTTGATTACTCCGGCGCCCAGGCCTGCAAAGCCCTGCGCGAAGAGGGCTACCGGGTCATCCTGGTGAACTCCAACCCGGCCACCATCATGACCGATCCGGGCCTGGCCGACGCCACCTATATCGAGCCGATCACCCCGGAAGTGGTCGCCAAGATCATCGAGAAGGAACGCCCCGACGCGCTGCTGCCGACGATGGGCGGGCAGACCGGGCTCAACACCTCGCTGGCGCTGGAAGAAATGGGCGTGCTCGAGAAATTCGGTGTCGAAATGATCGGCGCCACCCGCGATGCCATTGAAATGGCTGAAGACCGCAAACTGTTCCGCGAAGCAATGGACCGCCTCGGCATCGAAAACCCGCGCGCCACCATCGTCACCGCACCCAAGCTGGAGGACGGCAAAGCGGACCTGGACGAAGGTGTCCGCATCGCACTGGACGCGCTGGAAGACATCGGCCTGCCCGCAATCATCCGCCCCGCCTTTACCATGGGCGGCACCGGCGGCGGCGTCGCCTACAACCGCGAAGATTACATCCACTTCTGCCGCACCGGCATGGACGCGTCCCCGGTGAACCAGATCCTGGTCGACGAAAGCCTGCTGGGCTGGAAAGAGTTCGAAATGGAAGTGGTCCGCGACAAGGCGGACAATGCGATCATCGTCTGCTCGATTGAAAACATCGACCCGATGGGCGTCCACACCGGCGATTCGATCACCGTGGCCCCGGCGCTGACGCTGACCGACAAAGAATATCAGATCATGCGCACCCATTCGATCAACGTGCTGCGCGAGATCGGCGTGGAAACCGGCGGCTCCAACGTGCAATGGGCAGTGAACCCCGCCGACGGCCGCATGGTGGTGATCGAAATGAATCCGCGGGTCAGCCGCTCCTCGGCGCTGGCTTCCAAGGCCACCGGCTTCCCGATTGCCAAGATCGCCGCCAAGCTGGCGGTTGGCTACACGCTGGACGAGCTGGACAATGACATCACCAAGGTGACTCCGGCGTCGTTCGAGCCGAGCATCGACTATGTCGTGACAAAAATTCCGAAATTCGCCTTTGAAAAATTCCCCGGCTCGGAACCCTACCTCACCACCGCGATGAAATCGGTGGGCGAGGCGATGGCCATCGGCCGCACCATCCATGAATCGCTGCAAAAGGCGCTGGCGTCGATGGAATCCGGCCTCACCGGCTTTGACGAGGTGGAGATCCCCGGCGCCCCCGACAAGGCGGCGGTGTTCAAGGCGATCAGCCTGCAGACCCCGGACCGGATGCGCACCATCGCCCAGGCCATGCGCCACGGGCTGAGCGACGATGAAATCCACGGCGTCACCAAATTCGATCCCTGGTTCCTGGCCCGCATCCGCGAAATCGTCGCGGCCGAAGAGGAGGTCCGCGGCAGCGGCCTGCCGGCGGACGAAAAAGGCCTGCGCGCGCTCAAGATGCTGGGCTTCACCGATGCCCGCCTGGCCAAGCTGACCGGCCGGACAGAGGCAGACGTCCGCAAGGCCCGCCACGCGGCCGGCGTCAACGCCGTGTTCAAGCGGATCGACACCTGCGCCGCCGAATTCGAGGCGCAGACGCCCTACATGTACTCGACCTATGAAGCGCCGGCCTTTGGCGAAGCGGAATGCGAGGCGCGCCCCTCCGACCGCAAGAAGGTGGTCATCCTCGGCGGCGGCCCGAACCGGATCGGCCAGGGCATCGAGTTCGACTACTGCTGCTGCCACGCCTGCTTTGCGCTGACCGACGCGGGCTTCGAGACCATCATGATCAACTGCAACCCGGAAACCGTGTCGACCGACTATGACACCTCGGACCGGCTGTATTTCGAACCGCTGACCTTCGAGCACGTGATGGAAATCCTGCGGGTTGAGCAGGACAACGGCACCCTGCACGGCGTCATCGTGCAGTTCGGCGGCCAGACCCCGCTGAAACTGGCAAACGCGCTGGAAGAGGAAGGCATCCCGATCCTCGGCACCTCGCCCGACGCCATCGACCTGGCCGAAGACCGCGAGCGGTTCCAGGCGCTGGTCAACAACCTGGGCCTCAAGCAGCCGAAGAACGGCATCGCCTCCACCGACGAGCAAGCGCTTGCCATCGCTGAGGAAATCGGCTTCCCGCTGGTGATCCGCCCGTCTTATGTGCTGGGCGGCCGGGCGATGGAAATCGTCCGCGACATGGACCAGCTCCGGCGCTACATCGCCGAGGCGGTGGTGGTCTCCGGCGACAGCCCGGTGCTGCTCGACAGCTACCTCTCCGGCGCGGTTGAACTGGATGTGGACGCGATCTGCGACGGCAAGGACGTGCATGTGGCGGGCATCATGCAGCACATCGAAGAGGCCGGCGTGCACTCGGGCGACAGTGCCTGCAGCCTGCCGCCCTACTCGCTCGGCAAGCCGGTGATCGACCAGATCAAGGAACAGACCTTTGCGCTGGCCAAGGCGCTGAATGTGGTTGGCCTGATGAACATCCAGTTTGCGATCAAACCCAATGACGCCGGCGAAGAGGAGATTTACCTGATCGAGGTGAACCCGCGCGCCTCGCGCACCGTGCCGTTTGTGGCCAAGGCCACCGACAGCGCCATTGCCTCGATCTCGGCCCGGGTGATGGCCGGGGAGCCGCTGTCGAACTTCCCGATGCGCGCGCCGTATCAGCCCGATGCAGGCTATGACGTCAACACCCCGATGGCCGACCCGATGACCCTGGCGGATCCGGACATGCCCTGGTTCTCGGTCAAAGAAGCCGTTCTGCCGTTTGCCCGCTTCCCCGGCGTCGACACCATCCTCGGCCCGGAAATGCGCTCCACCGGCGAAGTCATGGGCTGGGACCGTTCCTTTGCCCGCGCCTTCCTCAAGGCGCAGATGGGCGCCGGCATGGTGCTGCCGTCCCAAGGCCGCGCCTTTATCTCGATCAAGGATGCCGACAAGGGCCGTCTGATGCTGGAAGCGGCACAGATCCTG
>NZ_JAXMOX010000266.1:0-5157 GCF_034669605.1 Leisingera sp. | reverse complement strand
TGCCCCACGCCCAATGGAAGCGGGCTTTGCCAGAAGCCCGGCGACGGGCGGGAGAATGCCGGATGAGAGGCAGGCGAACGCGCTGCAAAATCTCGGCGTCCTGAAGCCACTGCTGGAATAGAAAAAAGGCGCCTCCAAGGGCGCCTTTTTAGATGTCAGCGGACTCTAGCCGCTTACAGATGATCCTGCTGCGGCATTCCCAGCACATGGAAACCGCCATCGACCCGGATGATTTCACCGGTCGTGCAAGCGCCTGCATCAGACGCCAGGTACACCGCGGTGCCGCCGACTGCTTCCAGCGTGGCGTTCTCGCGCATTGGCGCATTCTGGGCCGTGTGCTTGAAGGTCTTGCGGGCGCCGCCGATGGCGGCACCGGCAAGCGTCTTCATCGGGCCGGGCGAGATTGCGTTGACACGGATGCCCTCAGGGCCGAGGTCATTGGCCAGGTAACGGGTCGCCGACTCCAGCGCAGCCTTGGCCACGCCCATCACATTATAATTCGGCACCACCTGATTCGACCCCTGATAGGTCAGGGTCAGCAGGGTGCCGCCGTTTTCTCTCATCATCGGGTGGGCGCGGCGCGCCACTTCGATGAAGGAATAGGCTGAGATATCCAGCGAGTTCTTGAAATTCGCCCGGCTGGTGTCGAGGAAGCGCCCGGTCAGCTCGGATTTGTCCGAATAGGCAATTGCATGCACCACGAAATCGAGTGACGGCCAGCGGCTGCCAAGCTGTTCGAACGCGGCATCCAGCGAAGCGTCATCCGTCACATCCACATCGACCATGAAATCCGAGCCGACACTCTGCGCCAGCGGCTCCAGTCGCTTGCCAAAGGCTTCGCCCTGATAGGTGAAGGCGAGTTCAGCCCCGGCTTCTGCCATGGCTTTGGCAATACCCCAGGCGATGGAGCGGTCATTGGCAACGCCCATAATCAGGCCGCGCTTGCCGGTCAGCAGTCCCGCCATCGTCACTTATCCCTTGTATTTGCTCAGAACCATCGAGCCATTGGTGCCGCCAAAGCCGAAGCTGTTGGTCATCACCGAATCGAGGCCGGCGTTTTCCACCAGTGCGGTGGCAATCTCGCCCGGCAGGATGCCTTCGGCGAGGGTTTCGACGTTGATCGACGGTGTGATGAAATCGTTGTCCAGCATCAAGAGGCAGAAAATCGCCTCCAGCGCGCCGGCAGCGCCCTGGGCGTGGCCGGTCATCGACTTGGTTGAGGACATCGGCGGTACTTTGCCTTCGCCGAACACCCGGCGCGCGGCCTCGACTTCACCCACGTCACCCACGGGGGTCGAAGTGCCATGCGCGTTTATGTAATCAACCTTGCGGCCCTCGGGCAGGGTGGACAGCGCCAGCCGCATCGCCCGCTCGCCGCCCTCGCCGGACGGGGCCACCATGTCGTGCCCGTCGGAGGTCGCGGCAAAGCCGGTCACCTCGGCATAGATCTTGGCCCCGCGCGCCAGCGCGTGCTCCAGATCCTCCAGCACCACGATGCCGCCGCCGCCGGAGATCACGAAACCGTCGCGGTCCTGATCGAACGCGCGCGAGGCTTTTTCGGGCGTGTCGTTGTATTTGGAGGACATCGCGCCCATGGCGTCAAACAGGCAGGACAGGGTCCAGTCCAGCTCCTCGCCGCCGCCGGCAAACATCACGTCCTGCTTGCCCATCATGATCTGCTCGGCGGCATTGCCGATGCAATGCAGCGAGGTCGAACAGGCCGAGGTGATCGAGTAGTTGATGCCCTTGATCTTGAAGGCGGTTGCCAGGTTGGCAGAGATCGTCGAGGACATGCATTTCGGCACCGCGAAGGGGCCGATGCGCTTGGTCGCGCCGGTTTTCTGCACCACCTGATGCGCGGCCAGCATGGCGCTGGTCGACGGGCCGCCTGAGCCTGCCACAAGGCCGGTGCGTTCATTGACCACCTGATCGTCGCTCAGGCCGGCATCGGCAATCGCCTGGCTCATCGCGATATGGGCGTAAGCCGCACCGGGCCCCATGAACCGCAGGGTGCGCTTGTCCACATGCGCGGCCGTGTCGATCTTCAGCGTGCCGGCCACTTGGCTGCGAAAGCCGTGCTCAGCCATCTCGGGGCTGGCTTCGATGCCGGATTTGCCTGCCTTCAGCGAGGCGAGGACCTCTTCAGCATTGTTCCCGATGGAGGACACAATCCCCAGACCGGTGACGACGACGCGACGCATAGGCGTACTCCTGTTGTTAAGGTGCCTGTCTGACCGACGAGCCTATCAGCTCTCGGACAGGGCCACTTTCATATCTTTGACCTGATAGATCACTTCACCGTCCGCTTCGACGATGCCATCGGCGACCCCCATGGTCAGGCGGCGGGTCTGAACGGCCTTGGTAAAGTTGATCCGGTAGGTCAGCATCTTGCGGTCCGGGCGCACCATGCCGGTGAGCTTTACCTCGCCCACTCCAAGCGCATAGCCGCGGCCCTGCCAGCCGCGCCAGCCCAGATTGAAACCGGTCAGCTGCCACAGGCCATCCAGGCCCAGGCAGCCAGGCATGATCGGGTTGCCCGGGAAATGGCAGTCAAAGAACCAAAGGTCCGGGGTGATGTCGAATTCTGCAATCACATGGCCCTTGCCATGCTCGCCGCCATCGCCGGAAATTTCCGTGATCCGGTCCATCATCAGCATTGGCGGAGCAGGCAGCTGAGCGTTGCCCGGCCCAAACAGCTCGCCCCGCGCGCATTTCAGCAAATCGTCCTTGTCAAAGCTGCTCGGGTAATCGGCCATTCGGGCGCATCTCCTGCCTGGGGTCTGGTCTATTGGTATATCTGGCCTCCTGTAACACCCGGCCAAAGGGTCCTGCAAGGGTACCCCGCGTCACTCTTGCGCTGAATGTGCCACAGGCGCACAGGAAACCGGCGGTCAGCTGCGAATGAATTTCATTTGAAAAACCCGGGGTGTTGCACCTATATATACGGTCAGCAACGCGATGCAGGATCTGCTCATGACGCCAAACAGCGAAGATGCGGCCACACGCTGGCTGACGGATGCCGGGCTGAGACCCACCCGGCAGCGGGTGGCGCTGGCCGAATTGCTGGTCGGCGACGGAAAGCACCGGCATATCACAGCCGAAAGCCTCTTTGAGTCGGCCAAAAAAAAGGGCGCTGCCGTATCGTTGGCAACCGTCTACAACACGCTGCGGGCCTTCTGCGATGCGGGCGTGCTGCAGGAGATCCCGCTGGACGGCTCCAAAAGCTATTTCGACACCAACACCCATGATCATCCGCATTTTTTCTGGGAGGACGAGGGCCGGGTCAGCGATGCCCCGGCGCAGGAACTGGTGATTCAGAAACTGCCGCAAGCGCCGGAGGGGATGGAGATCGCCTCAGTCGATGTGGTGATCCGCCTGCGCAAGGTCTGACGGGCCGGCGCTGAACGTTCTGCACAGTATGTCACGCGCTTTGGACGCTGGCGACGCGTCCGGCAATCGGGCATGGGTGGCCAGAATCACCGGTTCTTCCGCGGCCTTGTCTGTGATCCGTACAGCGCACAATGGCTTGCCATCATAACTCATCCCGCCGGGCGGCAGGCTGTAGCTGATGCCGACGCCTTCGCCATTGGCCGCCAGGCTGCGCAGCAATTCCAGCGAATCCGCCCGGTGGACAATCCGCGGCACCAGACCATGCGCCTTGAACAGCCCCAGCATGTGCTGCACCGACAAGCCTTCCTGTGACAGCACCAGCGGATGCAGCACCACCTCCGCCAGGGAAAGATCGCTGCGGCCCGCGAGCGGATGTCCGGGCGGCATCAGGGCGTGAGGGGAAAACCGGTCCAGTTCCGCCCGGCTGAACCCGGCATCCAAGCCCAGATCATAGGTGATGGCCAGATCCGCCTCGCCCTCGGTCAGAGCATTGATCAATGGGGCGAACCCGCAGGCGCGGTGGCGGATCTCAAACTCAGGCAGCGCCCGTCTCAGCACCTTGAGCGCGGGGGCCAGCAAAAACGGCGCAAGGTCTGAGAAGCAGGCCAGCATAATCCGTCTTTGCCCGGGACCGGATCCCTTTGGATCTTCCAGCCGCCGGGCCTGGTCCAGCAGGTCCTGCGCTTGGGCCGCGAACTCCCGGCCCTGCGGTGTCAATGCCAGCGCGGCCCCGCGGCGGCGCAAGAACAGCGCATGGCCCAGGTGCGCCTCGATCCGGCTGAGGGCCGCAGACAGGGCAGGCTGGCTTACATGCACCGCCTCGGCCGCTGCTGACAGGCTGCCATGCTGCGCCACGGCGCAGATGTATTCATAATGGCGCAACGTAAGGTATAACATCAAGTTAAGTGTATAATAGAAAGATATGATTTGAAACTATGCCCTTTGACCGGCAGGAATGACGCAACAGAATTGCATCATTCAGCAGCGGAGGCAGCCATGGTCCACCCCCTTATTACTCCTGAACATGTCGAACAGTTTCAGCGTGACGGCGTTGTCCTTATCCGCGGGCTGTTTGCCGAACAGGTCGGACTGCTGCGTTCCGGTATAGCCGCCAATATGGAAAACCCGGGGCCATATGCGTCCAATAACGAAAAGGCCGGCCAGACCGGGCGCTTTTTTGACGATTACTGCAACTGGACCCGGATCCCCGAATTCCAGCAGGCGATCGAGCAATCCCCGGTCGCCCAAGTTGCCGCTGACCTGATGAAATCCAGCTCGGTGCAAATGTTCCACGACCATGTTCTGGTCAAAGAGCCTGGCACATCGATGCCGACCCCATGGCATCAGGACGGGCCATACTATTTTGTCGAGGGGCAGCAGACCATCAGCTTTTGGTCGCCGCTTGATGAGGTGAAGGAAGCGGCCTTGCGCTGCGTTGCAGGCTCGCACAAATGGGAAAAGGAAGTGCTGCCGACCCGCTGGGTTTCGGAGGACGGTTTCTTTCCGGATGAAGGCCAATACATGCAGGTGCCCGATCCGGATGCGGACGACAGTATGACGGTGCTGGAATACCCGATGCAGCCGGGCGATGCGGTTGCTTTCAACTACAAAACCCTGCACGGCGCCCGCGGCAATACCTCCGCCTCCCGCCGCCGCGCGTTCTCGCTGCGGCTGGTGGGGGATGATGCCCGCTACGTGGAGCGCCCCGGCCCCACTTCGCCGCCGTTTCCGGGCCACGAAATGCAGCCTGGCCAACGGCTGCGCGAG
>NZ_JAXMOX010000265.1:0-5339 GCF_034669605.1 Leisingera sp. | reverse complement strand
GGTCAGGAAACCGGCCCCGATGGCCGTGCCGTCTTTGCGGCCAGCCTCCCCGCCGTCCCCCCGGCGGAGGGCAAACCGCTGTCGGCCACCCTTGCCACCCGCGTCGCTGACGGCGCCGCCCGCCCGGTGGAGCGCACTTTGGAGCTGCCGGTCCGCCCTGCCGGTCCCGTGCTTGGCATCAAGCCGCTGTTTGCGGAGGTCGCGGCGGAAGGCTCCGAGGCCGGCTTTGAACTCATCGCCCTGTCGCCGGAGCTGACGCCGATGCCGATGCGGGTGAAATGGACCCTGAACCGGGTCGAGACCCGCTATCAGTGGTATCAGCTTTACGGCAACTGGAACTGGGAGCCGATCACCCGCCGCAGCCGGGTCGCCACTGGCGAGGCGCAGCTGGGCCGCGACCCGCTGCCGCTGTCGCAGCCCGTCGATTGGGGCCGTTACGAGCTGGTGGTGGAGCGCCTCGACGGCGCCTATGCCTCAGCCGCCTTCGACTTCTACGCCGGCTGGTACGCGCCTGAGGGCAGCACCGAAACCCCGGCAAGGCTGGAGCTGTCGCTGGACCGCGAAAGCTATGCGCCCGGCAGCACCGCCCGCCTGCGCATTGTGCCGCAGGCCGCAGGCACCGCGCTGATCTCGGTGGTCTCGGACCGCCTGATCCACCGGATGGCCGTCGAAGTCCCCGCCGGCGAAACCGTGATCCCGCTGGAGGTGACGCAGGACTGGGGCAGCGGCGCCTATGTGACCGCGACGGTGATCCAGCCGGTTGCGGGCAAGCAGGGCCGCACCCCGCTGCGCGCCCTTGGTTTGGCGCATGCCGGCATCACTCAGCCCGGCCAGCACCTGGAGGTCGCCATCGAGGTGCCCGACGTGGCCCGGCCGCGCGGCACTCAGGTCGCGAAACTCCGCGTGGATGGCGCTGACAAGGGCGAGGATGTTTGGCTGACGGTCGCCGCCGTCGACCTTGGCATCCTCAATCTCACCGGCTTCACCAGCCCCGACCCCAGCGCGCATTACTACGGCCAGCGCCGATTGGGAATGGAGCTGCGCGACGTCTATGGCCGCCTGATCGACCCCGGCAACGGCGCCATGGGCCGCATCCGCTCCGGCGGTGATGCGGTCAGCGGTCTCAAGATGCAATCGCCGCCGCCGACGCAGGATCTGGTGGCTCTGTTCTCCGGCCCGCTGAAAGCGGACGCGAATGGCGAGGCCGAATTCCCGATGACGCTGCCCGCCTTCAACGGCACCGTGCGGCTGATGGCGGTGGCCTGGTCGGGCAAAGCCGTAGGACAGGCCGAGGCCGACATGCTGGTGCGCGACCCGGTGGTGGTCACCGCCTCCCTGCCGCGCTTCCTGGCGCCGGGTGATGAAAGCCGCGCCAGGATCGAGATCGTGCATGCCGGCGGCGCCGCTGGTGAAATGAAGCTCAGCGCCAGCACCGCAGGCGGCCTGACCCTGGGCAGCCTGCCCGCCTCCGTCACCCTGGCAGAGCAGGGCAAAGCTGTGCTGGAACTGCCAGTAACGGCACAAGGCGCCGGCGACCATGAACTGACCCTCACCCTGACCACCCCGGACGGGCAGCAACTGCGCCAGGACCTGCGGCTGCCGGTCCGCGCCAATGATCCCGTGGTCTCGCAAACCCGCCGCTTCACCCTGGCAGGCGGCGACACCTTCCTGTTCAGCAAGGACGTCTTCACCGGCCTCCTCCCGGGCACCGCGCGGGCCGCAATCTCCTCCGGCCCGCTGGCCAAGTTTGACGTGCCGGGCCTTTTGGCAGAGCTGGACCAGTACCCCTACGGCTGCACCGAACAGGTCGCCTCCAAGGCGCTGCCGCTGTTGTACCTCAGCAGCGTGGCCCAGGCGGCGGGGCTGGGCGATGGCCCGGCGGTGGACGCCCGCATCAACGCAGCGATCCGCAAGGTGCTGACCCGCCAGGCCCCCAGCGGCGCCTTCGGGATGTGGCGCGCCGGCAGCGGCGAGTTCTGGCTCGATGCCTATGCCAGCGACTTCCTCAGCCGCGCCCGCGCGCAAGGGTATGAGGTGCCGCAGCAGGCCTTTGCCCAGGCGATGGACAACCTGCGCAACCGCATCAACTACGCCCCCGACTTCGACAGGGGCGGCGGGGAGATCGCCTATGCCCTTCTGGTGCTGGCCCGCGAAGGGGCGGCCCGGATGGGCGACCTGCGCTATTACGCCGATGTGAAGGGCGAGGCCTTTGCCACCCCGCTTGCCGCCGCCCAGCTGGGGGCCGCGCTCGCGGCCTATGGCGACCAGCGGCGGGCGGACGCAATGTTCGCCCGCGCCGCGCAGATGATCGGCAATGCCGGCCATGAGGACAGCCGCCTGTGGCGCGCTGATTTCGGCACCGCCCTGCGCGATACCGCCGGGGTTCTGGCCCTAGCCGCAGAGGCGGGATCAGAGGCCGTGGACCGGGTCAGCCTGTCCGCGCGGCTCTCGGGCGCCAGCGGCACCCGGTCCACGCAAGAGGCGGTCTGGACCCTGATGGCCGCCCACGCGCTGAGCCAGCGGCCCGAAGACTCCGGCCTGCTGGTGAACGGCCAGCCCGTCCAGGGCCCGTTCGTGCAGGCCGCAGACGGGCAGGACATGCCGGAGCTGGCCCTGACCGCCGCCAATGGCCGCACCGCGGAGATCACCCTGACCACGCTCGGCGTGCCGCAGGTGCCGCCCGCCGCGGGCGGCTATGGCTACACCATCGAGCGCAGCTACTACACGCTGGAGGGCCAGCCGCTGGAGGCCGGGTCTGTCCGCGCCGGCGCGCGCTTCGTGGCGGTCCTGCGGGTGAAGCCGCATGAAAAGACCGGTGCGAGGCTGATGATCAACGACCCGCTGCCCGCGGGATTTGAGATCGACAACCCGAACCTCCTGCGCTCCGGCGATCTGCGCGACCTCGACTGGCTGAACCCGGCCAAGGCCGAACACGCCGAGTTCCGCAGCGACCGCTTTCTGGCGGCGGTGAATGTGCGCGACGCCGCACCGGTGACGCTGGCCTATGTGGTCCGCGCGGTCACGCCCGGCGTGTTCCACCACCCGGCGGCTTCGGTCGAGGACATGTACCGCCCTGCCTACCGCGCGCGCAGCGCAACGGGGCCTGTGGTCGTGAAGTGAAGCGCTGGAAGAAAAGAACGGAGGGCAGCGCCCGGCCCGGCGGGGTGGGAAGCGAAGCGCCCGCCCCGTCGGGGGCGGGACGGGCGCTGCCCGGCCTGCGGCCAGGCAAAAGGTGGAAATGGTACACCGCTACTTTAGCGGTCCTGTTTGTTATAGTCTTTACAGCCTGCCGCATCTTCGACACGTGGATCGACAACACGAACCTCCCCCTCACCCTCGCGGAAACCTCCACTGAAGTCCTCGACCGGAACGGCAAACTGCTGCGCGCCTACCCGGTGGGAACCGGCCTCCGGCGCCTCGCCGTCCAGCCCGCCGAAGTCGACCCGCGCTTCCTCGAGATGCTGCTGCGCTACGAGGATAAGCGGTTTCATTCCCACGCCGGCGTCGATCCTATCGCCCTCCTCCGCGCCGCGGGCCAGGCGCTGTGGAACACCCGCGCGGTCTCCGGCGGCTCCACCCTCACCATGCAGGTGGCGCGCCTCCTGGAGGACGGCACCACCGGCCGATGGGCAGGCAAGCTGCGCCAGATGCGGATGGCGCTGGCGCTGGAACGCCGTCTCAGCAAGGACCAGATCCTGACGCTTTACCTGACCCACGCCCCCTATGGCGGCGCGGCCGAGGGCATCCGCGCGGCCGCCTACAGCTGGTTCGGCAAGGAGCCGGGCCGGCTGACCCCGGCCGAAGCCGCGCTGCTGGTCGCCCTGCCGCAGAGCCCCGAACGCCGCCGCCCCGACCGCTTCCCCGAAGCCGCAAGCAAGGCCCGCGACCGGGTGCTGGCGCGGATGCAGCGGCAGGGCATTCTGACAGAGGAACAGGCAAGGACCGCCCGCCAAACCCCGCTGCCGCACCGCATGGCCGCCTTCCCGCGGCTGGCGCCGCATCTGGCCGACCGGGTAAAGGCCGCGCAACCGGGCCAGCGGCAGATCCGCCTGACCATCGACCGGCAGATCCAGGCGCAGATGCAGCATCTGGCAGCAGAGGCGGTCCGTGCGGGCGGTGAACGCCTCTCTGCCGCGCTGATCGCCGCCGACCACCAGACCGGCGAGGTGCTGGCGCTGGTCGGCTCGCCCGGCTATGCCGATGCGCAAAGGCGCGGCTTTGTCGACATGACCCAGGCGATCCGCTCCCCCGGCTCCACCTTGAAACCGCTGGTCTACGGGCTGGCCTTCGACCAGGGCCTGGCGCATCCCGAAACCCTGATCCACGACGGCCCGGCCGATTTCGCAGGCTATGCACCGCAGAATTTCGATGGCGCATTCCGCGGCGACATCCGCGTGCGCGAGGCGCTGCAGCAATCGCTCAACATCCCCGTGGTGAAGCTGACGCAGGAGCTGGGCCCGGCGCGGCTGATGGCGTCCCTGCGCGCAGGCGGCGCGGCGCCGGAGCTGCCCGGCGGCGCCCCCGGTCTGGCGCTGTCGCTTGGCGGCGTCGGCATCAGCCTGCAGGACATGGTGCAGCTCTACGCCGGGCTGGCGGCAGGCGGGCAGGGGCCAAGGCTGCGGATGGTTCAGGGCGCGGCCCCGCAGCCCGCAGGCCGCCTGATCTCGCCCGAGGCCGCCTGGCAGGTTGGCGACATCCTGCGCGGCCTGCCGGTGCCTGCGGGCGCGCGCCGCGGCACCATTGCCTATAAGACCGGCACCTCCTATGGCCACCGCGACGCCTGGGCGATCGGCTGGGACGGGCGTCATACGGTCGGCGTCTGGATGGGCCGCGCCGACGGCACCCCGGTACCGGGGATCTTCGGCGGCGATCTGGCGGCACCTGTGCTGTTTGAGGCCTTCGGGCGTCTGAAACCCGTGCTGGAGCCGCTGCCGCCGCCGCCGCCCGCCACGCTGATCGTCAGCTCTGCCGAATTGCCGCAGCCGCTGCAGCGCTTCCGTCCCCGCGATGCGGTGTTCTCGGCGCCGGCAGATGCGCCGGAGCTGATCTTCCCGCCCGACGGCGCCCGGCTGGCGCTGGACAGCGGCGGCCTCACCCTGAAACTGCGCGGCGGCACCGCGCCATTCCTGGTGCTGGCGAATGGGCGGCCGGTGCTTGCCGGGCAAAGACAGCGTGAGTTCCCGGTGCCCAGCCCGGGCCCCGGTTTTTCCTCGCTGGTGATTATCGATGGCGCAGGCCGCTCGGACCGGGTTGATTTGCGGATCGATTGACGGGGCGGATCGATCGATGCGGCGGATCGGTTGTTGCGGGGCATTGCCGGGCATGAGCTGTTTCGCTTC
>NZ_JAXMOX010000264.1:0-5469 GCF_034669605.1 Leisingera sp. | reverse complement strand
GGACCCGGCGACAATCGCCGCCCTGTGACTGCGGCCGAGCCAAGGCCGAAGAGCAAAGTTACACCAACTCCCGGGACACTATCCGGCTGTCGATCACTGTTGCGTATAGGGGCAAGGCGCTGACCAGCGTCGCGTAAAGGTAAACTCCGGAAATGTTCTCAAAAAAGGCGGACCGGACAAGTGTGGGCCCAACCACCTGCAGCGCCTGCCAGTGATCCCCTCCGAACGAGCCGAACCAGTCGGCCGAGACGAAATAGATTACCCCATGCGGCAGGACGAAAATGACGACCCTTGCAGGCAGGTCGATCAGGAGGATACGGGCCGGCGCGGCTCTTTCTCGCTGTTTGTCGGTACTTACGGCAAAAAGAAAAAAGCTCACGTAGTTGACGGCAAATACAACAGGTAAACCGTTTGTCACGACCTGCCGCAGAAACCGGCTGAACGCGGGCCCGCTACTCAGCAGCAACGCCCCGAAGCCCGGAGTGAGGGCGATATAGAGGAGCAGTGGCGGAAACAGGCCTGCGCAACTGACAACCAAGGTGTTACGGGCAAATTGCCAGGCAGGCATATTGAGGCTGAAGTATGTATTCATTGCACTGCACATTGCCAGCCATTCCAGCGCGAAGCCTAGGGGAAGGGCTCAAAAAGTCCTCAAAACGTTATGTTTTACCGCTTAGTTTATCCGCCAACATATTCAAGCAACGGCGGGCAAAGAACGGCATCGACGAAAACCATTCATCCGCTGCGGTCGCGAAACCGCTTCCTGCCCAGCCCTGAAAAAATGTCATCACGCCGTCATCATGAACAGGTTTTTCTTTTCAGGAAGTGCCTTCTGAATTCTCAGCACTCTCGATTGCCTCAAGGATTGCACAGTCAGCAAGGCTTCCCTCTCCAGGGCAGGCGTCAACGAGGCGGTCAAGCGTCTCCCGGATGCGGATCAAACCTGCGATCTTGGCTTGCACTTCGCCGCGCTTGGCTTTGGCCTGTGCCTGCACATCCTTGCAGCTTACACCGGGCGCCTCCAGCAGCGCCAGCAGGCCAGCCGTCTCTGCCAGCGAAAACCCGAGCCGCTTGGCCCCGGTAATGAACCTGAGCCGCTGCAATGTCCCGCCGCCATAGTCACGCGGGCCGCCTGCACTTGGCCGCGGTGGCTGGCGGATCAGCCCCTTGCGCTCATAGAAACGGATAGTCTCCACTCCGATCCCCGCAGAATGGGCGGCTTTTCCGATCGTCAATGCTGTCATGGCAGCCTCCTCTCCGGATGAATCATTGACTCCGTACCATGATACGGAGGGTAGCATGTCCGGCAGGCGAGGGCTGCAAGCAGGATCGGCATGGGACTTTTCATCAAACGCTGGCTTCTTCCCGTCTTGGGGGCAGGATTGGCGCTCTGGCTGATATTCTGGCTGTACGGGAGCCTCGACTTCGTTCGCTTCCTCGACGGGTTGCGCCATGCCAATCCGGTTTGGCTGTTTGTGCTGGCCGCCACGATCCTGCTGGAACAGCTGCTGAGCGGCTGGAAGTGGCGGCAGATCCTTTATGACGTGAAACCGGTTGGCACGCTGCCGCTGACAGGTGCGCTGCTCGCGGGATACGGCGTGAACGTGCTTGTGCCGCTGGGCGTCAGCCCGCTGGTTCGGGCTTGGCTGATCGCGCGCCTGCACGGGTTGAAAATGGGCACGGTTCTTTCGACAGCAATCATTGCGCGGTTTCTTGACGGCGTCGTGTTTGCGCTTTTCGCCGGTGCGGTGGCTGCGGCGGGGCGCATTCCGCAGATTGATGGAGACCTGCGCATCGGCCTCAGCGTTGCGGGCGCCGTGAATCTTCTGCTATTCGGCGGGCTGCTTTGGGGGCTCTTTCGTTTCCGCAGCCTCTTCACCCGCAGGGAACCGCTGATCAACCGTCTCTTCGACTGGATCAGCGGGCGCATGGGCGCGGACGGCCCCAGGCTGAGGGCGTCGCTTGGCGCGGGCATTGTCTGGCCAAGGGCGCGTGCGCGGCGCATCGCGGCAATCGCCGCCGCCGTCGCAGGCAAGCTGGTGGCGGCGACGCATTTTCTCTGGGCAGGATTTGCGGCGGGTGTGGTGCTGAGACCCTGGGACTACCTGTTTCTCATGGTTTTTGCAGGCTTTGCCATGGTCCTCGGGCGGTTTGTGCGGATTCCGGCGGGCTTTGTTTTTGGAGCGGGCTTTGCGCTCAAGGCACTTGGGGTTGCTGACGAGCCGGCGCTTCTGATGATCCTCTTCAGCTATATCCTCACGATTATCTTTGTGGTCGGCATTGGGCTTGTTGTGCTTTGGCAATCGGGTTTCGACATCCGCCATGCGCGGCTTGAGGCGGAGCCAGGCAATGCCGGGCAATGAAGCGCAAAAAGCCGCAGGCCGGCGGCGGTTCTGGCGGATTGCCGGAGCGGGGGCGGCCTTTCAGGGCGGATCCGCGGCAGTGGACAGCGCAACGGTGGTTGCCAGCCTGACCCACATGCTGACGGGCAGCGCTCTGGCCGTCGGCTATGCCAGCGCCGTGCTGCGGCTGGGATGGCTGCTGCCGCAGCTGCCGGTGGGATACCTCGCCGAACGCACCGAGCGCAGGATGCCGTTTTATGCTTTTGGTGCTTTTGGCCGGGCTGCTGCAGCCGGAGCCATCGCGGTTCTGCTCTGGCAGGGAGCGGACTGGCCGCAGGTTCCGCTCACCGCAGGCTTTCTCGCGCTCTGGACAGTCTATGCTTTTGTCAGCGGTGTCGTTGCGGTGCCATACAACGACATTGTCGGGCGTGCGATCCCCTCCGGCCGCCGCAGCCGGATGCTGGCCTGGCGGTTCTTCGGCGGCGGGCTGCTCGCCATCGCCGCCGCGGGCGCGTTGCGGCTGGCCTTCGGCGTGATGCCGCCGCTGAAGACCTATGCGTTCATGTTTGCTCTGGGTTCGGCGCTGATGCTCCTCTCCTCAGCGCTATTTGTCTCGGCAGGAGAGCCGCCTTCAGCCCCCCGCAAGCGCACAAGCGCCCGAAGCGTAGGAGTGGCTGGCTTTCTGCGCGAGGGGCTGGCCACCTTCCGGAAGGACCGCGCCTTCCGCCTGTTCCTGATCTTTCACTGGCTTGGCTCCGCAACGCTGATGGCGCTGCCGTTCTACGTCGTTGCAGCACGCGAGAGTGGCATCGGGTTGGCCGGAGTTGGCACCCTGCTGGCCGCGCAGACTGCCGGAGCGCTGGTCTCGAACCCGCTTTGGGGCCGCATCGGCGATGGCATTGGTAAATTGCAGCTTTTGCGGATGGTATCGATGCTCCGCCTCCTGTCCCCCGCCCTCGTGCTTGTCCTGCTCGCCGCCGGGACGGGCATTGCCGGCTTTGCAGCGCTCTATCTTGTCATCGGCGCAATGATGAATGGCGTGACCATCGGCTACCTGAGCTTTCTCATGGAAATCTCGCCGGAGGAGCGGCGCCCCGCCTATTCAGCGTGGTTCAACACCTTCGCTGCGCCCGCCGCGCTGTCTCCCTTGCTGGGCGCCCTGCTCGCCAGCCTGATCGCCACCCCTGCGGTTTTTGCCGCGGCCATCGCCGCCGCTCTTGCCCAATTTGCGGTGCTGAACCAACTGGACCGGCTGGCCGGGGAGGCTGCACCTTGATCCAAGAGCCGTACTGCTTCCGGCCCGGTCTCCCGCATCCGGACTATTCAATCCCGTTTACGCGCTGCAGCTCCCGCACATATTGGGTGATGCCCTTGACGTCGCCATCGGTCAGGCCCTGCTGCGGAGGCATGCTGCCGAAATCCCAGTGGTGCGCGCGCACGCCGTTGCGGACGGCGAGCAAAAAGGCGGCGTCGCCATGGTGCGAGGGTTCATAGATCTTATGAACCAGCGGCGGCCCCATGCCGTTGCGGCCCGCGGCATTGTCCCCGTGGCAGTCCGCACAGACGGCGTCGAAGGCGCGCTTGCCGATCTTTGCAGTCTCACTCAAATCCGGCGGCAGCTTAACCTCGGCAAGCAAGGCACCGGTTTCCAGCGCGGCGCGCTGAGTAGGTACGTCGTTTCCGCTCGTGCTGCTGTAAACGTAATAGGCCGCCACCACTGCCACGGCTGCAGCGGCCATGATGGCAAGGTTCTTGTTCATGAGGGTCTCTTTCTTTCAATGGTGAATGATTTACCGCGAAGGGCTGGTTTCGGGTCAAACTGATGCTGGCCTTCAGCGGACGCCGGTCTGAACACTCCGCCGGAGCGGAACGCGAAGGCGCGGATTTCCTGGTAGCGGATCCGCACATCCTCGCTTTGCTGGTAGAAGCGGAACAGATCCTTCAGCGGCGATGAAAACTCCTTGTGGGCCGAAAGCATCGCCACAAGTGCGCCAAGCGAGACCCGTTCCTGCAATACAAAAAAGCCGCCCAGAGAATAGAACAGAAACGGGGTCAGGGCGGTCAGGAAGTTGTTGATCGCCTTGGCCAGGAATTTCAGCCGGTGGATTTGCAGGCGCAGGTCCTGCAGTCGCCGGAAACTGCGCGCAACCGGCAGCACGCCCTGCCCCGAAGCCCGCATGTCCCGGTCCAGATTTTCCCCCAGCAGGCGCATCTCGCGGATCCGTTTGCGGGACGCGGCGTTCACCCGCCGCTGCAATCTCGGCACGATGATCAGCTGCAGCGGAAGCACCGTCAGGGCGGCTGCGGCGAGGATCGGATCCTGCACGAACATGAACAGAAGGATCGTCGCCAGCGTCCCGCCCTGTAGCAGCGGGACGGTCAGCAGTTCAGAGGCAAAGCCGCCGACAGGTTCAACCTCGGGGCCAAGAACCGGCATGATGGAAGCCTGGCGCTCCGCGGGCTGATCCTGCCTCCACTGGCGGTAGACGGCCAGCCGCAGCCGGCGCACGAAGCTTTCGGCAACCCGGCCCTTGCGGATGTTCAGCCAGTATTTGTTGAGACCGATGAGCGAAATGGCCGCCAGATAGGCGCCGCAGAGCAGAAACAGTAGCGAGACTTGCGAGAGTTCGAAGCCCAAGACCAGAACCGCGGCGTCTCCGCCTTCGAAGACACGGTTCACAATCTGCTTGGGCAATTCTAGCGTCAGATAGAGGATCGGCATTGCGGTCAAGCTGAGCAGGACCAGAATCTTTTGCTGCCGTCCGGTCATCCGCAGGATATAGCGCGGCAACCCCGGTTCCAATCCGCCAGTCCGCAGCGGGGCGGAAATGAACGGTGCTTTTCCCCGCAAAAAACACCTGCGCAGCAGCCAGGCGGCCTGGCCTGCCAGGGTCAGCACAAGCAGCGCCGGCGCCAGCACCAACACCAGATGCATCACCGGATGCAGCCATCCGGGTGCGGTATCATCATACCAGAACCCGAAAGCGCCCGCGGCGTCGTGTGTGAGAGTATGCAGATCCAGCATCGCGGGAATGATTGCCTGTTGTCTGATGTTCACCTGCGGCGCCGAAACGTTAGTGTTCTTCTGCTCCTGGGCGCCGGCTGGGACCGCTGGGGTTTGACAAGG
>NZ_JAXMOX010000263.1:0-5480 GCF_034669605.1 Leisingera sp. | reverse complement strand
GTTGCGCGGCTTGTCCACGTCGGTGCCCTATGCGGCGGAAACGCTACATATTCAGACAGTTGCAACACGGGGCCTCGGTCCCGTTTGTTGTTACTGGCCTATCCAACGTCCCGCCCGGTCGCCAGGCCGGGCAACGCCCGGCCCTCCCGCCAAACCGCAGGTTTGCCTCCGGCAAACGGGGAGGGCGCTTCGCACCCACCCAGGGCCGGGCGCTGCCGTCCGCGTGCTGGTTTGGCCCTGCGAAAGCCGGTATTCAGGGCCCTGCAATGAAACGGAGGCCGCTCGCGTTCCCGCAGCGCGGGCAATCCTGCCCATCATCCAGTGCCGCCGCACCCCATGCGCCACTCTCCGCCGATCCGCCGCCGGGCCGCAACTCTCCACCTGAAACCGTGCCCGTTCCGTGCTATTCTCCGCCCCGTTCACCTGGGGAGGATGACACCATGAAACATCTGACTTTGGCCGCGGCGCTGTGCCTGCTGGCGGTTCCTGCCTTTGCCCATCAATGCCCCGCCGACATGGCCGCCATCGATGCGGCACTGGCCGCCGGGACGGAGCTGTCTGAGGCGGATCTGGCAACGGTGCAGGAACTGCGCAGCGAGGGCCAGGCCCAGCATGAGGCCGGCGATCATGACGCCTCGGTCGCGACCCTGGCCGAGGCCAAGGCGCTGCTCGGGATCGACTGACCGCGCAACAAAAACGCCCGGCACCGGGCCGGGCGTTTCGATCGACAGAAAAACAAAAACCTTACAGCGCGTCCTGCACGTCCTGTGCGGCGCCGCTGATTGCTTGGCCGGCCTTGGAAATGTCGCGCCCGGCGCCCTTGGTGGTCTCGCAGGCGGCCAGCCCCAGCAGCATCAGCGCACACGCAAAAATCCTGATCATCGTCTAAGGCTCCTTATCTCTGCCTGGGTGTTTGCCGGGATATCTAGCAAGCCGCTGTGGCGCAGGCCAGCGGAATTGCCGGGGCCGTAGTGCAGGCCGGAAAGCGATTTACCAGAAATTTGCAACTTATAGGGTAGTGTGATACCCGGAAGTCGCGGATATATTGACCTGGATCAAGGCGGTAGCTTTGACTCCGCGGCACGTTGTGCGAAATTTGAGCTGGAGGGCATGTACTATGGACTTTTCCACCAGAAAACAAACCCTTGAACTGCGCCGGATGGCGCTGGCAGGCACCCTGGAAAATACCGCCCTGGCGCCGGCGCCGGCACATACCGGCCGCGCGCCGGACCCGGTGCAGATGGGGTCGGCCCGGCAGGCGGGGGCAGGCCTTGCCGGTGCCGGATCCATCGCGGTCCCGGCAAGGGCCGGCCTGGACGAGCTGCGCCGCATCGATGCGGCTCTGGCCCGCCTGCGCGAGGGGTCCTATGGCTTTTGCCGGATTTGCGGCGACAATATCGCCGATGACTGGCTGGACCAGCGTCCGGCCTCGCCCTTCTGCAAAAGCTGCGCGCTCTGACAGCCCGGCCGCCCGGCCCCGGCTGCAGCGGGGCAGGGCGGCAGGGTGACACGCCTCAGACAGATCCGGGATCTTCCACAGCCGGGGGGCAGCCGCCCCGCCGGCCGGTGCCGGTCCTGAACCGCCGCCGCAGCGCTGCACTACTTCGGGGCTTCCTGCAAAAGCCCCCGTTGCCGTGCCGGCCGGGATATGTCACAACCTGCCTGACCGACTGAACAAATGAGTTTAGCAGATGCCAGATTTCCCTGAGCGCCGCCGCATGATGGTGGACACCCAGATCCGTCCGTCGGATGTCACCAAATATCCGATCATCGAGGCGATGCTGGCAGTCCCGCGGGAACAGTTTGTGCCGGACGCGCAGCGCGAGGCGGCTTACGCGGACAAGAACGTGAAACTGGGCGGCGCCCGGGTGCTGATGGAGCCGCGCACCCTGGCCAAGATGCTGGATGCGGTGGATCTGCAGAACGACGAACTGGTGCTCGATGTGGCCTGCGGGCTGGGCTATTCCACCGCTGTGGCCGCCCGGATGGCGCAGATGGTGATCGGCGTCGAAGAAGACGCGGACATGGCCGCCGACGCGCAGGAGCTGCTGTCGGAGACCGGCGCGGACAATGCCATTGTGCACACCGGCCCGCTGGCGGAAGGGGCTGCCGAACACGGCCCCTATGACGTGATCCTGGTCGAGGGCGGCGTCGAGGCGCTGCCCGCGGCGCTGCTGGACCAGCTCAAGGACGGCGGCCGGATTGCGGCGCTGATGATGACCGGCGCGCTTGGCGAGTTGAAAATCGGCTATAAAAGCGGCACCGGGATTTCCTGGCGGTTTGCCTTCAATGCCGGCGCCCCGGTGCTTCCGGGGTTTGCCGCCGCGCGTGACTTCGCGCTCTGATCCGCGGATCGCGGCATTGCGTTTGCAGCGATGCCGCCGTTAAACTGAACCAGAGGCCGGGCGCCGGACAAAAGAGCGCCCGGAGTGCAGAAAAAAACCACCGCGGCTGGCGGCGCGGCAAAAGATAAGGCAACCGATGCGAATGAAATTCCCGGCGAGTGTGTTGAAGGCTTTTGTGTTTGCCAGCGGCGTGGCGGCCACGGCGCTGGTGCCTGTGGCGGCCGCGGCGGACAACCTGTCCGACGCGATGATCGGCGCCTATAAGACCAGCGGCCTGCTGGATCAGAACCGGGCGCTGCTGCGGGCCGCGGATGAGGACGTGGCGATTGCCTTGTCCCGGCTGCGCCCGGTGATCGACTGGACAATCACTGCCAGCCATACCTATTCCCGCAGCATCAACCAGTTCGGCACTTTCAACGAGTTCACCAACAACGATCTCGGCACCCAGATCCAGCTGACCCAGCTGCTCTATGACGGCGGCGAGACCCGCCTGCGCAAACTGGCGGCGCAGGAGCTGGTGCTTGCAGCGCGCCAGCAGTTGCTGAGTGTCGAGCAGACGGTGCTGCTCAATGCCGTTCAGGCCTATGTGGGGGTGCTGCAGGGGCAGGAGAATGTCGCCCTGCGCCGCAACAACCTGAGCTTGCTGCAAGAGGAGCAGAAGGCGGCGCAGGACCGGTTCGAAGTGGGCGAGGTGACCCGTACCGATGTCGCGCTGGCGCAAAGCCAGGTGGCTGCCGCGCGTGCCAACCTGACCGATGCCGAGGGCGCTCTGCTGACCGCCCGGGCGACCTATCTGCAAATCGTCGGCCACGCGCCGGGCAGGATTGCCGGCCAGCCGCGGCTGCCGTCGCGGGCAGTTTCGATTGACGGGGCGCAGTCCATCGCGGCCCGCAACCAGCCGGATCTGCTGGCGCAGCAGCATTCGGTCAAATCCGCCGACATTCTGGTCCAGGCAGCGACCAAAGCCCTGGGGCCGAACGTGAGGTTCCGTGCCTCCGCAGGCTTGAGCGAGGACGTGAACGGCAGCACCGGCACCGACTCGGATGCTTCGGCTTCGGTGACACTGTCGCAACAGCTCTATGCCGGCGGTCTCAACGCGGCGACCCGGCGGCGGGCCATTGCAGGTGCCGACTCGGAACGCGGCGCCCTGATCAATATCCAGCGTGCCGTGCGCCAGAATGTCAGCTCGGCGTTCTTTAATGTGGAAACGGCGCGGGCGACCCTGGTGTCCTCCAATGAACGGGTGCGCGCGTCCAAGGTTGCTTTTGACGGCATCCGGGAAGAGGCGACCCTGGGGGCACGGACGACGCTGGACGTGCTGCAGGCAGAGCAGCAGTATCTCGATGCTCAGACCGGCGAGGTGACTGCGCGTGCCAGCCAGGTGATCGCGGCCTACCAGCTGTTGCAGGCACAGGGGCTGCTCACCGCCGAGCATCTTGGGCTGGCGGTGGAGATTTACGACCCCACGCTCTATTACAACCTGGTCAAGGACGCGCCTGCGCAATACAGCAAGCGCGGCAAGGATTTGGACCGGGTGCTCAAGGCCTTGGGACGTAACTGACAATTCATCCTATCGGTTGTGCGGTGACGGGAAGGCCGCTACACTCTGACTCAAGAGGCAAGAGTGGTTTATAAAATGTCCGACCCAGTTACCCATGCTGAGATCGAAGATGTATTGTCCTCAATCCGCCGCTTGGTGAGTGATGACAGCCGCAGCGGGCCGGCGGTTCCCGAACCGGCGGCGCGGCTGGTTCTGACACCCGCCCTGCGGGTGCAGGAGGGCGGTCCAGACTGCCCCCCCGCAGCCGAAGTTCCGGCAGTTGATGATCCGGCGGCTAATGATCCGGCGGTTGAAACCGGGTCTGCACCCCGCCGCCCGTCTGCCGGCGCCGCTGACCGCGCTGGCCAGGCCGGAAACGGCGCTGAGGCTCCGGAGCCAATCGGCCGGACCGGCAGCGCGGCGCTTCTGGAGGCGGAAGCCCCGATTGCCTTCCGCCACCGCAGCAGCGTGCCTGAAACCGGATCGTCCTTGGATGACGGGCTGGCCGATGCGGAGCCGGACACCGGATTGCAGGCCGTCCAGCCGGATCCAGGCGATTTGGACACGGGCCATTTCGATGCGGGCCATTTCGATACGGGCCATTTCGATACGGACCATTTCGATACGGACCATTTCGATACGGACCATTTGGAATTGAACCGCTTGGAAACGGGCCGCTCGGATGCCGGGCATCCGGACACGGGCATCCCGGATTCAGGCCTGAATGCAGACGTGCAGGACCCGCAACCGCAAACGGCGCCCGGTGCTGCGGCGGACGTCCCCTGGGGCGACCCCAATGCCACTCTTTTTGCCGCTGCCGCAGACGCGGACCAGCCGGCAGACGGCACAGCCGGTCCGGCCGCTGAAACGCCTGCGGGCCGTCAGGCCCCGGACAGCGGTCACGCCATTGAAACCGCCGGTGCCCGCGCTGCCTCTGTTGTGCGCAAAATCGCCGAGCTTGAGGCCCGCAGCGCCCGCGGGAAAAACCAGGACCAGCAGCAATGGGAGCCGGACAGTCAGACGGAGGCGCCGTTTGCCGGCACCGTCCCCGACACCATCGAATGGCGCGACGAACCGCTTTCCGCCCGCCGTGCCGGACCGCAGGCCGGGGGCGGCGCCTCCGCCGCTGATGATGCGCCGCAGGATGCGGGCGCAGAGGTTTTGCCGGGCCCCGGCGTCAACGATGGCAGCACGGTTGCGCGGGCTGAAACCGTCGCCGAAGCCGCTGTTGCCGAAGCCGCTGCCGCCGGGGCTGCCCTGGAAACTCTGACCGAATCCGCTGACGGCTATCTCGACGAGGACAGCCTGCGCGAACTGGTGGCCAGTATCGTGCGCGAGGAGCTGCAGGGCCCGCTTGGGGAGCGCATCACCCGCAACGTGCGCAAACTGGTCCGCCGCGAAATCCAGCGCGCTCTGGCGGCACATGATCTGCTCTGACAGCGGCAGCAGCGTTTATCAGGATTTCTCAAGGCGCTCCAGCGGGGCGCCTTTTTTGTTCCGGGCCGGATATTGCAGCCCGTGCCTGTGCAGCAAGGCAGGGGGCTCCCGCCCGGCTCGCGGCTTTGGAAAAAGCCTCTCGCCCGTTGGGCCCGGCG
>NZ_JAXMOX010000262.1:0-5547 GCF_034669605.1 Leisingera sp. | reverse complement strand
CTTCCGATCTCTCACCCGCATCGGCCAGAAGATCGAGCAGTTCCGCGTGACCCGCATCCAGGCGTTCCGCGGCCTGTCCCAGCAGGACATCGAAGAAGCGCAGGCGGGCGACATCGTCTCCATCGCCGGCATGGCAAAGGCAACCGTGGCCGACACCATCTGCGCCCTCGCCGTGGATGAACCGCTGGACGCCCAGCCGATCGATCCGCCCACCATCACTGTGACTTTTGGCATCAACGACAGCCCTCTGGCCGGCCGTGACGGCAAAAAAGTCCAGTCGCGCGTCATCCGAGACCGCCTGATGAAAGAGGCCGAAAGCAACGTCGCGATCAAGATCGCCGACACCCCTGGCGGCGAGGCCTTTGAGGTTTCGGGCCGCGGTGAACTGCAGATGGGCGTTCTGATTGAAAACATGCGCCGCGAAGGGTTCGAGCTTTCAATTTCCCGCCCGCAGGTGATCATGAAGGAAGTTGACGGCGTCCGCATGGAGCCGGTCGAAGAAGCCACCATTGACGTGGACGACGAATACTCCGGCGCGGTGATCGAAAAGCTGACCGGCACCCGCAAAGGTGAACTGGTCGAGATGAAGCCCGCAGGCGCAGGTAAGACCCGCATCATCGCCCACGTGCCGTCGCGCGGCCTGATCGGCTATCACGGCGAATTCCTGACCGACACCCGCGGTACCGGCGTTCTGAACCGCGTGTTCCATGGCTGGACCCCGCACAAGGGTGCAATCCCGGGCCGCCGCGCAGGTGTGCTGATCTCTATGGAGAACGGCACTTCGGTTGCGTTTGCGCTATGGAACCTGGAAGAACGCGGCAAGATGATGATCGGCGCTCAGGCCGACGTCTACACCGGTATGATCATCGGCGAACATTCCCGCGAAAACGACCTGGAAGTGAACCCGCTGAAAGGTAAAAAATTGACCAACGTTCGCGCCTCTGGCACCGATGACGCGGTGCGTCTGACGACCCCGGTGACACTGTCGCTGGAAGAGTCGATTGCCTACATCAATGACGACGAACTGGTCGAGGTGACACCGAACTCCATACGCCTGCGCAAGCGCTATCTGGACCCGCATGAACGTAAGCGGATGGCCAAGGCCAACGCCTGAAAATAATCAAACGGCGGCAGAGACTTCTGCCGCCGTTTTCTATTCCGCCTAAATCATTGCTGTGCCGCTGTCCCCCAAGGCCACCCTGCCCGGCTCGACGACTTCGGCGTAGCAACCGCCATGCCCGCGCATCTCGTTATAGCCACCATGGCCCAGCACCTCTTCCATCCGCGAACAGGCCGGACAGGGGCCCGTCACACGCAAAACGGCACTCCCGATTTGCAGTTTGGCTTTGCGCAACGCCGCCAGATTGATCCCTGAAACGGCAAAGTTCCGGCGCAGCTGCGCTGGCTGCAAAATCTTCAGTCCGGCAAGCGCGGCAATCACCGGCAGATGTTCGGCCTGGATCAAGGCTACAGCGCGTTTGCCCTCTTTGGCATGATCGCCGCAAAGACCCGCTGCCGATACATCCGCAGTTTATGGTGTCAGAACTTCATGCCCCCGCGCAGGTCGCACACCCATGCACGCCACCCGGCTCTGGCCGGCGCGGCGCTTCAGCATGTCCGCAAAAGCGGTAATCGCTATTCGGAGGTTTCCACCACCATCAGTTCCCGCTCGGACGCACCGCGCGCGTGGCTCAGCGCCTCTTGGTACTCCGGGCTGTGATAACAATCGACTGCGGCGTCGACACTTGGAAATCTGGCAACCACATTGCGCGGTCGCTCCTTTCCCTCCAGCTGCACGAAACGCCCGCCGCGGGCAACAAAGGTGCCGCCGTGCTTGGCAATGGCCGGGCCCGCCAGTTCGGCATATTTACCGTAGGCATCAGCATCGGTAACGGTGACATGTGCAATCCAGAGTGCAGGCATCGGAGCCTCCCAAGTTATGATATTTCCGGCAGATTAGGCGATTTGCCGGAAAGACCAAGTGTTTTTTGACCAAATGGTCAACCAGCCAGTATGGCCTCGGCTGCCTTGATCGCCTCGTCAGCGCCAGAGAAATCCTTGCCGCCGCCCTGGGCCAAATCCGGACGGCCGCCGCCGCCTTTGCCACCCACGGCCGGAACAGCCGCTTTCAGCACGTCCACAGCCGAGATTTGGCCAGTCAAATCGTCGGTCACGCCGGCGGCCACAGCAACCTTGCCATCCTCCTCTGCGATCAGCAGGATCACACCGGAGCCGATGTTCTGCTTATGTGCATCAATGAGGCCGCGCAGGTCTTTACCGGACACTCCCTTCAAAGCCTGGGCCAGGAACATCTTGCCGCCAATCTGCTTGGCATCAGCAGCATTTCCAGAACCGCCGCCCATCGCAACCTGCTGTTTGAGGTTCGAAATCTCGTTCTGCAGCGCCTTGCGCTCATCCATCATCGCCTTGAGACGGTCCATGACATCCGCGGGCTGCGTTTTCAAAGTTGTGGCGATCTCTGCCATCCGGCCTGCTTCGCGCTCCAGATGCTCAAACGCTGCGGCACCGGTGAGCGCCTCAATCCGCCGCACACCAGCCGAGGACGCACTGTCGCCGAGGATCACAAAGGTACCGATATCGCCTGTCTGCTTGACATGGGTGCCACCGCACAATTCTATCGAATACGTGTCGCCATTGTGGCCCTTGCCAGTTGCCGCCCGCCCCATGGAAACGACCCGCACTTCATCCCCGTATTTCTCGCCGAAGAGCGCCTGCGCGCCAAGGCCCCGCGCATCATCCGGGGTCATGATCCGGGTCGAAACAGGAGTGTTTTGGCGAATGAAATCATTTACTTCTGCACCGACCCTCTTCAGTTCAACAGCGCTCATAGCCCTATTGTGGCTGAAATCAAAACGCAGGCGGTCAGCGGCGTTGAGCGATCCCTTTTGGGCCACATGCTCCCCCAGCGCATTGCGCAGCGCCTCATGCAGCAGGTGAGTGGCCGAGTGGTTGGCACGGATCCGGCTGCGGCGCTCGTGATCGACCTCCATGGCCGCACCAAGGCCAACGGCAATTTTGCCTTCAGTCACTTCGGCGATGTGCAGGAACAACCCTTCTACCTTTTTGGTGTCGGTAATCCGGGCCGCACCGCCTTCGACGGTCAGCACGCCGCTGTCGCCGACCTGACCGCCGCTTTCACCATAAAACGGCGTTTGGTTCAGGATGATCTGAACCGTTTCGCCCTTGGCAGCCGATTGAACCTGCGCGCCATCCTTGACGATCGCATCAACTTGGCCTTCGGCATTTTCGGTCTCGTAGCCCAGGAATTCCGTTGGCCCGACTGCATCGAGAATGTCGAAGTACACCTTCACATCCGCCGCTTCACCCAGGCCGATTCCACCAGCGCGGGATTTCTCCTTTTGCGCTTTCATCGCCGCATCGAAACCCTCGATGTCGACCTCAATTTCTTTGGCACGCAGCGCGTCCTGCGTCAAATCGAGCGGAAAGCCATAAGTGTCATAGAGTTTAAACGCAGTTTCTCCGGGCAGGACATCGCCCTTGCCCAGGTCGCCCGAGGCATCATCCAGCAGCTTCAGGCCACGGTCCAATGTCCTGAGAAAACGGGTTTCTTCCTGCTCGAAGGTCTCTTCGATCAGCGCCTGGCCCTGGCCAAGTTCCGGATAGGCCGCGCCCATCTTCTGAACCAGCGCGGGCACCAGCTTGTGCATCACGGGATCGGAGGCGCCCAGCAGCGATGCATGGCGCATCGCGCGGCGCATAATTCTGCGCAAAACATAGCCGCGGCCTTCATTCGAGGGCAGCACGCCTTCGGCAATCAGGAAAGAGCAGGACCGCAGATGATCCGCGATCACCCGGTGATGCACGTTCTGATCCCCGAACGGATCCGAGTTGGTCACATTTGCCGAAGCTTCGATCAGCGATTTGAACAGATCGGTCTCATAGTTGTCATGGGTGCCTTGCAGCAGCGCGGCAATTCGCTCCAGCCCCATGCCGGTGTCGATCGACTGCATCTCCAGATCAACCATCGAGCCGTCGGCGAACTTCTCGTTCTGCATGAAAACGAGGTTCCAAATCTCGATGAAACGGTCACCGTCTTCCTCAGCCGAACCCGGAGGGCCGCCCCAAATATGATCGCCGTGATCATAGAAGATTTCTGTGCAAGGACCGCAAGGGCCGGTATCGCCCATCTGCCAAAAGTTGTCAGAGGTTGCGATCCGGATGATCCGGTCCTCCGGCACCCCGATCTTCTTCCAGATTTCAAAGGCTTCATCGTCAGTGTGGTAGACGGTGGTGTAAAGCCTGTCCTTGGGAACGTCGAGTTCTCTGGTGATCAACTCCCAGGCAAAAGGGATTGCCTCGTGCTTGAAATAGTCGCCAAAGGAGAAGTTGCCGAGCATCTCGAAAAATGTGTGGTGGCGTGCGGTATAGCCCACATTGTCCAGATCATTGTGCTTGCCGCCGGCGCGCACGCATTTCTGCGAGGTGGTCGCGCGCTTGTAATCGCGGCTCTCAACCCCGGTAAAACAGTTCTTGAACTGTACCATGCCTGAGTTGGTGAACATCAGGGTGGGGTCGTTGCGCGGCACCAGCGGGCTGGAATCCACCACTTCGTGCCCCTGTTTGGCAAAGTAGTTCAGAAAGGTTGAGCGGATATCGTTGAGCGTCGGCATATACAGGATCTCTTGCGGGCTTAAAATAAGCGTTCCGGGCAGGTTTACCCCCCAGCCGGC
The DNA here is from genome assembly GCF_034669605.1 of Leisingera sp. Taxonomy (GTDB): domain Bacteria; phylum Pseudomonadota; class Alphaproteobacteria; order Rhodobacterales; family Rhodobacteraceae; genus Leisingera. Next base: position 835 of record NZ_JAXMOX010000262.1, on the reverse strand, counting down.
GCACTGTCTACAGCGCGAAGCCGCGTCTCCCATGAAAAAGGGCGTAGCTTGCGCCACGCCCCCGTTTTTCCAAGATCCGATCAAATTATCCGGCGCTTAGGCCTCGAGGATATCGTCTGTGCCACCCACATCCGGACGGTCGAATTCCAACCCGTGCGAGGCGCGGATCTTGTCTTCGATATCAAAAGCAATCGCCGGGTTGTCCCGCAGGAAGGTCTTGGCGTTTTCACGCCCCTGCCCGATCCGTTCATCCCCGTAAGAGAACCAGGCCCCGGACTTATTGACGACACCGGCCGCCACGCCCAGATCCAGCAGCTCCCCCATTTTCGAGATGCCTTCGCCATACATGATGTCGAACTCCACCTGCTTGAACGGCGGCGCCACCTTGTTTTTCACCACTTTGACACGGGTCGAGTTGCCGACCACCTCGTCCCGGTCCTTGATCGCACCGATGCGGCGGATGTCCAGGCGGACGGAGGAATAGAACTTCAGCGCGTTGCCGCCGGTGGTGGTTTCGGGCGAGCCGAACATAACGCCGATCTTCATGCGGATCTGGTTGATGAAAATCACCATGCACTTGGAACGGCTGATCGAGCCGGTCAGCTTGCGCATTGCCTGGCTCATCAGGCGGGCCTGCACGCCGACACTGCTGTCGCCCATATCGCCCTCAAGCTCGGACTTGGGGGTCAGTGCGGCAACCGAGTCGACAATCACCATGTTGACCGCACCCGAACGCACCAGCGTGTCAGTGATTTCCAGCGCCTGTTCGCCGGTATCGGGCTGGGAAATCAGCAGCTCATCCAGATCGACACCCAGCTTGGCCGCATACTGGGGA
>NZ_JAXMOX010000261.1:0-5547 GCF_034669605.1 Leisingera sp. | reverse complement strand
GAACGAACCACTGGTGGACCTGTTGTTGCGCCAGCAGCAGTGCAGGGTAGCTATGTTCGGACAGGATAACCGCTGAAGGCATCTAAGCGGGAAGCCCCCCTCAAAACAAGGTATCCCTGAGGGCCGTGGAAGACCACCACGCCGATAGGCCGGAGATGTAAGTGCAGCAATGCATTCAGTTGACCGGTACTAATCGCCCGATAGGCTTGATTTGATCCAGTAACAGACAGTGTTACGGAAAAACCAAACAAGCAAACACATCCCAAATAACAAACACTTGGACAACTTTGATTGTAACGCCTGCCCTTGTGGATATGTCATGTGACATAGCTCAGGTGCGGCAACGCATGTTTGCTTCGCAAACACGCTGCCTGCCGCTGACCGAGAAACATCCACAAGCCGCAGGCTTGTTGGATTTTTCTCGGTTTGGTGGCTACAGCGCAAGTGAAACACCCGGTCCCTTCCCGAACCCGGAAGTTAAGCACTGCCGCGCCGATGGTACTTGGGCTCAAGCCCTGGGAGAGTAGGTCACCGCCAAACCTAGTAAAATCCAAATCTCTCGCAACGATGCAATAATAACCTGACGCGGGATGGAGCAGCCAGGTAGCTCGTCAGGCTCATAACCTGAAGGTCGCAGGTTCAAATCCTGCTCCCGCAACCATCGTTTCCGACCAAGCCCCTGCAAACAGCGGGGGCTTTTTCGATTCCGGCTGACCCAAAGCCATCAGCCCCGCCAATTCCCCAATAAGTTCAAGCTGATGGCCGCCCGGCGCATCCGCGTCCGGAACCATCCGCACCTGCGAAATCAGCGCCCGCAGCGACGCCGTCGCCTCCCGCCGCACTTCCGGCGCGTTCAGCGACCGGGCGAGATCCTCGACCATCTCGCGGTAGCGCTGCGAAAGGCTGGGATGCAACCGCAGGGCAGGGGGCTCCGGGCTTTCCTTGATGATGGCCTCCAACCGGGCCTTCTCCGCTTCCAGTTCCGACATCTTGGCCTTCAATGACGCATGGTACATGCCGTCTTCGATGGCGTTCAGAATGCCCGCGATCTTTACCTCCACCTTCTTCAGGGAGGCTTCCGCCTTCTGGCGCTCCTGGGTGGCTCCGGCAGCAGCTTCATTGAAAGCTTTACGGTATTCCTCGGCGAATTGCGCCAGCAGGTCCGGTGCCAGCAGGCGCTGCTTCAGCCCGGAGAGAACCCGCTCTTCCACTTCTGTCCGGCCGATGGTGGCGCGGTTGGTGCAGACCGCGGCGCCCTTGTTGCGCGCGCCGGCGCAGCCGTATCGCGTCTTGTTGATCAGCGTGTAGCTGGCACCGCAGCAGGCGCAGCGCAAAAGGCCCGACAGAAGGTAGGTCGGCCGCCGCGCGCGTTCCAGCCGGGGCCGTTCGGTCAGAACGCCTGCCGGGTTCATTGCCTGCCGCACCTCTCCCTGGCGCGTCTTCACTGCGTGCCAGAGCTGGTCATCCAGAATACGCAGCTGTGGGACTTCTTCGATCTTCCAGTCTTCGGGCGGGTTGAGGCGTGACAGCCGTTTGCCGGTGTCCGGGTTGGTATCGTAGGTCAGCCGGTTCCAGACCAGGCGCCCGATATACAGCTCGTTGTTCAGGATACCGGTGCCGCGCTTGATGTTCCCGGAAATCGTTGAGGGGTTCCAGACTCCGGTGCCCTTGCCGCTCTGGGGGGCAGGCACGCCCTCGCTGTTCAGCGCTGCCGCAATCGTGCGGGCGGAAAGACCGTCTGCGTACTCCCGGAAGATCCGGGTGATGACGGCGGACTCCTCCGGCTCGATCTCCCGGTCGCCGGTGCTGACCGTGCCGTCGGGCAGGGCGGTTGCGGGGCAGCTGCGTCCCTCGTCGTCCAGCGCCCAGCCGTCGATGCCGCTTTCCCGGAGTTGGTCTAGCTCCTCACTGGCCCGGGGCTGTGTCTTGGGCAGGTCGTTGAGCGCGTCCAGAAGTTTGGATTTGGGGTGGTCTTGCAAAGCGGCGTCACGTTTGCCACCCGCGTTGTTTTGCTCTGAGATCATTCGGCGCAGGACCTGTTTGCCAAACGAGACCCAGGCCGGACGTGAGGGGTGAGATGAGAACTGTGGCATCGGTTGTCTCCGGGTAAAAAGCAGGCAAGGGGGCGCCGCCCTCCCCGGACTCGGGGGTGGCTGGGGCGGCGCTGAGAGGGTGGATGGAGGAGTGTCAGGCGGCGCTGTCAGTGGCGATCTCGTCCAGCATCCGGAGGATCTCCCGGGTCACATCCGCAAAATAGATCTCGCTTCGGACATTGATGGACCCGGAATAGAGATCGGGTGGTACGATGCTGTCCGGGAAAGCGTCCTTGAGCCTGGCATGCAGTCGCTTCTCTGTCTGCAAGGCAAGTTGCCCGGTCGCCATCGGGACAGTCATCAGGATCTGCGCATCCAGTCCGCGGTGCTTCATCAGCTGGTGACGCAGACGGGAATCCGGGTTCCGGGAAAAGCCCAATTTTACCAGCTGTGCCCCGTTCGGAAGGGGTGGCGGTTGATGTGTGGGGCATTGAGGACTCCAGTTGCGCAAGGCGAGAGAGAGGGCAGGCGCCGGATATGGGGCACCTGCCGGGAAAATCTGGAATTGGGCATGACGCGGCCGGGCGCAGGCGGAGAGATCCGCTGCGGTGACCAGGTCAGGTTATGTCAGGGGGGGATTGGGCGGATCAGACCGGCGCGAATTCCGGGGCTGTCACTGCCATTTCCACCACGGCGTCGACTTGCCGCGCCGCGCGGTTCAGCGCTTCGCGGACACCGGGATCATCGGTGGTGAAAAGGTCCCGGTGCGCATACATCAGCTGCTGGAAATGCAGTGCCTCGCCCGGGGTTGTGGCTTCAATGAGGAAGTGCATCAGCATGGCCATGCGCTGCAGGGGCTGATCTTCGGCGGAGGAAGTTGGTGCGGAAAAAACATCGGAAGCCAAACGCAGGCAGTCTTGCCATTGGTTCTCCGCCGCCTCCGCGAAGCCGCTGCTCGCAGGATCCCACGACAAAGAATGCGACAGGTCGCGGTCCATCTCAATGGCAGCATTCACGGCTTCGATGAGCACGGTGAAAGTCCGGAAGATTGGGGTGGGTCCCTTGCCCGCAACCACAGCGGTCAATGCAGGATGCAGGTCTTTTGCCGCGCTCATGCGCGTGATAGGGCAACAATTAGCCATGGTCGGTCTCCTTCCACGAGATCGGTTTGGTCAGGGCTGGGCGGGGAGCTTCCACCTTCCCCTCAGCCCGTTGCAAATGTGTGCAACTGAGTTTAATATGCACTCATCTGATTTGAATGTCAACTGCACACAAGTGAACTCATGGCGAAGACCTCTGCAATTTCCGTACGAGTGACGGACGAAACGAAGAAGGCCGTAGAAAAAGCAGCGGCAGATGATGACCGGTCCGTGGCCTCGTACGTTGAACGGCTACTGATCTCCCATCTGAAGGAACAGGGATATCTGCAAAAATAGTCTCAGCACTTTTGCAATTCAGAAGTGGTCAAAGGGGTCGGTTGAAGTCTTGAGCTAAACGACATTCTCCCCACTCAGATTATCGAAAAACAATATGGCATCCACGGCCCCCGGCAGGGCGGGGTCAGCAGGCTGCTGGCCGCAGGAAGCTTGTAGAGGCGAAGGCCGAAAACAAGCTGACGAGGAGGGGATCGAAGGGGGTATCCCCCTCGCGAACTGGCAAGTTGCAATTCCGGGGCCCAGCCCGGGATTGCAACATGCTTAGTGAGTACAAGCCTCACAAAACCAATCAAGTCTCTCGGGATTTTCGTCGTCTTCGCAGACACTCGGATCAGTCAAGCAGATCTGAGGTTGCAGATGACCGTACATGCCAAATTCCGCCAAGACCAGTCCGACAAACTTGACAAGGCTCCTGTCGTCCTTCGGTTCGCCGGCCTGTTCCCGCATCAGCTTTGGAAATTCCGGCTGCATGACAAGCGCGCTGGCGGTGACCTGGCGCACGTCGACCAGGATATGTCCGGGCTGAACGAAGTGCTTGCCGGAGGGCCGGGTTGGCAGAAGCGGATTTGCACTGAAGTTGCAGAGATGCGTGAGCACAATTTTGAAGAGCGCCTTGGCGCATTGCGGGCGAAATCACGCATCAGCCAAGCCGAGAGAGAAGCCGCCAAGGGGCCTTCAGATCCCTGGAGGGAAAGCGCCAAGGGACCTCTGCGCGAAGGCATCCTGACCGTGAACAAGGCGTGGTTTGGCGGGGCTGGAATTTTCGAGTGGGATCCGGAACGTGTTGCGGAATTCCGGGAGGTCGCGATGAAATTCCTGACGCAGCACTTTCCGGATGACCAACTGCGCTTTGCCTCGGCCCATGTTGACGAAGAGGCGTATCACATTCACTTCGTCGTTGCGGTCTGGTCCGAGAAAAATTCTGCCAACAGCGGGCGGCAGGTTGTTCTGCAGCCGTCCGCAAACCCGCTGCTGAAGAACTACGAGCATGCCCAGGACCTTGCGGGCGAGACGTTCGCAAAAATCGGGATCACTAGGGGAAAGCGCCATGCCGAAGCCCGGCGGAAGGCACGAGCGGAGGACGCTCCGCAGCCTGAAACTCGGCATCATGTGCCACCGTCAAAGTGGCGTGCCGAGGAGCGCCGGGCGGCGCAAGCAGAGAGGAAACGCATCCTGGGCGATGCCCGGATGGAGGCCAAGGCGGTCGCCGAAGGCGCCCGGGACTTGGCCAAGGCCACGGGCAGGAAATCGCGCAAACGCGCGATCAAAGAGGCGCAGGCCCGCAAGCGGCGGGCCGGGCGGGAAACTGCAGCGGCCGAACGCAGTCGCGACGCGGCAGAGGCCGAGGCGCGTCAGTTTGAAGAGGCGGCTGCCGCCGCAAATTCTAGGAAAGAAGCCATTGAAGCCGAGGTCGTAGCCATGGAGCCGATGGTAAAGGGGTATGAGGAGAGGGCGGAAGCGGCTGCCCAAAAGTACCGGGAGCAGAAGGCCGCCCGGGAGGCAGAGGAAGCGAGGCTGAAGGAGGCGGGAGAAAAGGTCAGGGTGAAGGTGGCTGAGGCAGAAGTAATCTCGGATGCCATCGAAACCGGTCTGGAGCTCGTAGCTGATGGTGCGCTTGCTTGGCAGGAGGCATCAGCAGATCAGCCTTCGCGGCTGACCTGGGGCACGACCGCTCCGAAGACCAAGCAGGCACAGGATGAAAAGCTGAAGGAGATCCGCCCAGCAATGCGTATGGTCACACGCATTGCGCAACTGGTGGCCCGAACCGTGAAACGCGTCCTCGCCAAGGAGCGGCAAAAGCTGAAGCAGGACGCGGATTATGTGCGCGGTCTGCGTCAGAAATGGGAGCCGGAAGATGAGGCGAGGCTGTCGAGGATCACGCTCGGTGGGATAGACAGCGGACCGAAATAGGACGGACTGCTGACTTTTGCTGCGTAAAAAGCCAAGGTTTTCTGTGCGGACAAACCGGACTTAAGCCGCCGCGGCAGATGCAGGTGCAGAAAGCACCAGAACTTCTTTGCGCCCACAGCAGCGGCCTTACGGCGACGCAGCAGGTTTCCCCGGACCAGACCTTCGAA
>NZ_JAXMOX010000260.1:0-5550 GCF_034669605.1 Leisingera sp. | reverse complement strand
CTCAAGGAGGAAGCTTCGAAGTCTATAAAAATAGGGCTGACAAAGCTCAAAAACACCTCCTTGAGATCTTCATTGTGCCAGCATTTTCCACCTCGAAATATACACGGCGCATCTCTTGGGAGGGCTCGGCGAACTGTATTCTGCTATTTCCACGTCAAGTTACACACCCGGTCCCGACCCACAATCGGGGAAGGCCAAATAGAGATCCGCACCGATCTCGGCACAACGAAGCTGAGTCTCAGAGCCGGCCAAGATGAATCCTAACACATGCTCAATCAAGGTGACTTTCACACTTCTGCCATCATGGTGTCATCGTCCGGCGTCCGTTCGATCTGGCTGCGCACGACCTGGAGACCATGAAGAAGCGGCTGAAAGCCTTGGAGGCCCGTGCCGCCCAGGACGGCATCCTGCTCACCGAGGCGCAGATGGCCGCGCTGGAGAAAGCCCAGCAGAAGAAGGAGGCGTATGGCGTGATCGAAAGCCATCATCCTGGTTACCTCGGCAGTCAGGACACCTATTACGTGGGCACGATGAAGGGCGTCGGACGCATCTACCAGCAGACCTTCATCGACACCTACGCGCGGGTGGCGGCCTGCAAGCTCTACACCGAAAAATCCGCGATCACTGCGGCCGACCTGCTGAACGACCGGGTTATTCCATTCTTTGCCGAACATGGCGTCAGCCTGCTGCGCACCCTGACGGACCGCGGCACCGAATATTGCGGTAAGGTCGAAAACCATGCCTATCAGCTCTATCTGGCCGTCGAGGACGTGGATCACACCAGAACCAAGGCGAACAGCCCCCAGACCAACGGAATCTGCGAGCGTTAACGCCATCCGTTGACGCGGCAGACCCATGCGCCGCTCCGGTACATTTGCCGACAGGATGCGCGCCCTGCCGCCGCCTTCCCATGCTGGCGCGGCGCCAGGGCGAATCCGCTTTGCAATGCCGCCATGTTCATGCCTGCGCCGCCGCGCGCTGCGCCCGCGCCTCATCAGCAATATCGCGGCACTTCTGCAGGGCCACCCGGTGCCGGTCACGAAACTCAGCCTCTTCAGGGGGGCGGATCTTGTCGAGGCCATGCCAGAGGATCCGTTTTTCAACCGCGCCTGTGAATGCAAGTTCGCGCATCACTAGCCGCGCGACCTCCTTGCGCACGACGCGCGGTGCAACCTCCGCCGCCGACCAGTTACCCCCGGAATCGCGGTCCACAAATCGCTCAATGGCGGCATCTACAGAAGGATTCTTGTATTGCCCGGTGCCCGTAATCGCGCGCTCCTCCGCCGTCTTGTCGTCAGCAGGCGTGGGCACCTTCGTCAGTCGCAGTACGGCCTCCTCCTCGGTCAACCCTTCGCACTCACATGCGAGCCACTGGACCAGTTCACACGAGCTACGATGATCTGCGATCCTCTCTTGCGGGGCCACCAGTGCCAGCTTCCTCTTGCCCGCGCGCTCATCATGAACGATCACGAATTCGGTCCGAAACAAATTCGGGTTCATATCCTCCGGCGCGATCACGCCACGGGCCAACCGCTCCTTATCTTTTTGGTAGACTCGGAGCCAGACTCCGCGCTTGCAATACCGCTTGCGGCCATTACGCTTGAGGCCGAGGTAACGCAGCCAGTACAGCGTCTTTCCTCCTTGATCGTCGCCCTCGACCTCTGGGTGATGCACCTCCAGGGAGGGGCTGCGCGCATTCATGTAGTTCTGCAACCGCTCGAACAAGCCCGGCTGGTCAGTATCAATGCTCGCGTCCGCCCGGCTGACGAGCTGAGGGCCGAGGTGTTTGCGCACCAGCGGCGCGACCCGGGCGCACTCGCCATTGCCGCCGCTGATTTCCAGGCTCGGCATGTTCCGGCTGTGCCCGCCCCGAACGGTGACAAAGGCCTTGCCCTGCGTCGGGTGGGCGCCGAACTGAAAGCCAATCTTGTAGCCCTGCCGCCCCTCGCCTTCTGCGCGTTTATGCAGCCCTGCCGCGACCACGAACCGCAACAGCGAATCGAGGGCCTTGCCCTCATGCGCTTCCGCCGCTTCGCGCTCCGGGCGAAGTACCGGACCACGCGCAAGCTTGTTATAGCCCTTCTGATCTCTAAGGGCCTCGGTCAAGCCGGAATTCTCGCCGCTGCCGTCGATCTCGTTCGTCATCGTGACGCTTAGGTAGTCGAGGAAGAACCGCGCCGGGATCGCCACCATGCGCCCGGTCGTTTGCTTCGCCCGAGACTTGCGCCCAGATGCCCCACCCTTTGGGGGCATCGGTGGGCGCGGCGTCATCGGATTTTGCCCCCCCCTTTTGCCGCATTTCCGCCGCCCAAGGGGGGGGCCATCTTCTGTTTGAGGGTCTTCGTGAGTGTGGTTTTCTTCTTTCTTGTTCGGACGCGAATGCCCAATAAACCCTTGCTCCGCAAGGCGTTCTTAGGCATTCGCATCTTTTGCGGCAGAGCCTGCGGCTGACTGCTGCTGCAAAAGGGGGGCCGTTATTACACAACGGACCCCATGGAGGCCTTTGGCCTCGTCAAGTCCCTGATCTCGTGCCACCCTCATCGCCGCAAGGGCGAGGACGGAAAGGGTAGAAGTGCCGCTAGGGCTGCCGCGCGGCGTTATTTCAGAACCAGTAACGCGGCCGAAACGATCGCAGGCTGCAAAGCCGATCCATGCTGTTTCGGCCTTTCCGAGCGCGACAGTTTTGCCGTCCAGCGCGCATGGATAGGCCCCGTTTCAGTTCTGGCGGTTCACCCACCCTAGATATTCCTCAATGAATTCAATGGGCGAAGGATCGCAGTCAGCCAGCACAAGCCTTTGATTTTTCATAACTTCCCGACTACCGCTGGCCTCCCGAAATCATCGCTAAACTGCCAGTTTGGAAAGCCTCTGTTACCCTTTTTCGCATGGCTGATTTGCCGCCCGGAAGATTCCGCCAAGGAATGCACAAAGCTTCCGTCCGGGTTCAGCCTGCGTGGCAGTCAAGCCAGTGATCCGGTGCTGCCGCTGACCGCAAGGAATGCAAAAGCTGGATGCCGGCCGCCGCCGCGCAACACCTGGTGGCGCACAGGCGCCTGCCCCGCGGGTCAGCGTGTGCGGCATAGCAGTCAACGCGCGATCACGATGTCGGCTTTCAGCCCGCCCAGATCCGTGCTTTCGCCCAGCCGCAAGGTACCGCCGTGAGCACGGGCGATGTCGGCAACAATCGCCAGGCCCAGGCCAACACCAGACCCGCGGTCCTGATTACGGGCCGGATCCAGCCGGGTGAACGGGCGGATGGCATCGCCGCGCTGCCCGGCTGGTATGCCAGGACCGTCATCCTCGACCCGGATACGCATGGAGCGATCAGTCAAAGCCACAGAAACCCGCGCCTGGGAGCCATAGCGCACGGCGTTTGAGATCAAATTCTCCACCGCCCTTCGCACCGGCTGGCGGCGCAGCATCACCTCCCCCGTGCCGGACATCTCTCCCAGAGCCACCTGTTTATCCTGGCGCTGCCAATCGCTGATGATGGTGCGGACAAGGTCTTGCGGATCCACCGGTTCAGGTTCGCTTACTGCCGCCCCCCGGGAGAAATCCAGGAACGCATCCAGCAGCCCCTGCATTTCATCCACATCGCGCAGCATCGGTGCTGCATCCTCCTCGTCCAGCATTGCCAGCTCCAGCTTCATCCGCGTCAGCGGGGTGCGCAGATCATGGCTTACCCCTGACAGCATCAGCGTGCGCTGCTCGATCTGCCGCTCAAGCCGGGCCCGCATATCCAGAAAGGCGCTGCCGGCCGCCCGCACCTCCAATGCGCCGGCCGGCGAATACGGCACCGCCCGGCCGCGCCCGAAAGCTTCGGCAGCATTGGCCAGCCGCTTGATCGGGCGCAGCTGGTTGCGCATGTAAAGAAAGGAAATCAGCATCATCAGGAAGCCGAACAACAGCATTGTGACAATCAGCTGGTGCGGTGCGGCGGCAGTTACCCGGCGACGGTCAAAGCTGAGCTCCATCAGCCCGTGCGCGGAACCGAAATAGACCTGTACCGTGCGGTCCGCAGGAAACCGCGCCGCCAGAAACCCCGGGAACGTCTTTTGCAGTTCTTCGCGCACCACCCGGCCGGAAAACTCGATCAGGCTGAACTGATCCTCCGGCAGCGGCGCACCCGGAGGCAGAAACCGCGCCTGCATGTTCAACGGCTTCAGCAGCGGCCCGATCTGAACCAATGCAGCCTGCTGGTCCGTTGCCGCGTCCGCCACCTGGCGCAGCAGCTCGAATTCGCGCTGGATGGTGGCCGTCATCTGTACGGTGACATCTTCCAGATCGCGTTTGATGAACACCACCGACACCACAATCTGCAGCGCCACGATGGGCACCACCAGGATCAAAGCCGCACGGGCATATAGACTGCGCGGCATATATCGTTTGAGCCATTTGAAGAACATGGGCTAAGCCTATAGGGCGCTTGGAAAAGAGAAAAGCCAATCCGGGCGCGCACTGGCCGGGAAAACAGCAGCGGAGCAAAAGTATGCAGGCATCAGATGATTTTAACCCGCCGGCCGGCTTGGCCGAAGAGCTGGAGCCGGGCCTGCGCCGTATTCTGGCGCCGAATCCTTCGCCAATGACCTATCGCGGCACCAATACCTATGTGATCGGGACCGGCGGGCTGGCGGTCATTGATCCAGGGCCGGAGTCCGAGCTGCACCTTGCGGCGATTCTGGCCGCCGTGCAGCCGGGTCAGCAGATTACGCATATTATCGTGACCCACAGCCATTTGGACCATTCCCCGCTGGCCCGGATGCTTGGCCAGGCAACCGGTGCGCCGGTCTTTGCCTTTGGCGGGCCTGCAGCCGGGCGCAGCGCCGTGATGTGCCAGCTGGCCGCCCGCGGGCTGGCCGGAGGCGGCGAAGGCATCGACGCCGGATTTTTACCTGACATCACGGTCGGGAACGGCGAGATCATCCGCGGTGACGGCTGGGACCTTGAGGTCATCCATACACCCGGCCACCTCGGCAATCACATTGCACTGGCTTGGGGCGGCGCCTGTTTCACCGCAGATCATGTGATGGGCTGGGCCAGTTCGCTGGTCTCGCCGCCGGATGGCGACCTGACGGATTTCATGGCCTCCTGCCGCCGCCTGCGCCAGCGCAATTGGCGTGTGTTCCACCCCGGCCATGGTGCCCCGGTCCACGATCCCGCCGGCCGGCTCGACTGGCTGATCGCCCACCGCGGCTCCCGCGAGGCCGCAATTCTGGACGCGCTTTCAGAGGCGCCCGCCAGCGCTTCCGCTTTGGCCCGGAAGATCTACACCGAGACCCCGCCGGCCTTGCTGAAAGCTGCCGAGCGCAATGTTTTCGCTCACCTTGTTGACCTCACGGGCCGCAAATTGGCCGCACCGCAAGGCCCCCTTTCCGCCTCCGCCGTTTTTGGCCGGCGCAGCGGCTGATTTTTTTCAAGAAAGTCCTTCTTGCCCTCTGGACGCCTGATCCGGAGGGCGCTATACGGCACAGACCGTTCCGGCGTAGCTCAGCGGTAGAGCAGTTGACTGTTAATCAATTGGTCGTAGGTTCGATCCCTACCGCCGGAGCC
>NZ_JAXMOX010000259.1:0-5720 GCF_034669605.1 Leisingera sp. | reverse complement strand
TATAATGGTGGTCTTGCCCGCCCCGGACGGGCCGACAAAGGCCACAGTCTCGCCCGGCTTCACCGCCAGCGACACCGCGTCCAGCGCCGAGACATCCGGGCGCGACGGATAGCGGAAAGACACGTTGTCGAACTGGATCTCACCCTTCACCGGCGCGGGCAGAACCTGCGCCGCGACCGGATCCAGCACAGTATCCTCAGCATTCAGCAGCTCCACCAGACGCTCGGTCGCGCCGGCGGCCCGCTGCAGCTCGCTCCAGATCTCCGACAGCGCCGCCACGGAGCCGGCCACCAGCACCGCATAGATCACAAACTGGATCAGGGTTCCCTCGGACATAACCCCCGCGCGCACATCATTGGCCCCCATCCACAGCACGCCGACAACGCCCGAGAACACCAGGAAAATAACGATCACCGTCAGATAAGCCCGGGTCCGGATCCGGCGGCAGGACACGGTATAGGCGGTTTCGGTCATCTCGCCGAACTTCTGCCGGCTGGCGGCCTCATGGGTAAAGGCCTGCACGGTCTGCACCGCCCCCAGCGCCTCACCGGCATTGCCCGAGGAAGCCGCAATCCAGTCCTGGTTTTCCTTGCTGATGGCACGCAGGCGGCGCCCCAGGACCAGGATCGGGACAATGACGGCCGGGACGATCAGCAGCACCATCATCGTCAGCTTGGCCGAGGTCAGCAGCATCAGCACCATGCCGCCCAGGAAGATCAGCAGGTTGCGCAGCGCGATCGACACCGAGGATCCCAGCACCGACTGGATCAATGTGGTGTCGGTGGTGATCCGGCTCAGCACTTCACCGGTCATGACCCGTTCGTAAAACTCAGGGCTCATCCCGATCACCCGGTCGAACACCGCCGTGCGGATATCGGCCACAACACGCTCGCCCAGCCGGGTCACCAGCGCATAGCGCACGCCGGTGCCCGCCGCGAGCAGCGCAGCAATCCCCAGCGCAGCGCCGAAGTAGAGGTTCAGCAGTTCGGCCTCTGAGACCCGGAAATTATCCACCACCCGGCGCACCGCCAAAGGCAGCGTCAGCGACAGCCCTGCGGTCATCACCAGCGCACAGGTCGCGGCAAGCATCAGCAGACGGTACGGCCGCATGAACGGCCACAGCGCCGAAAGCACGCCAATCTTCCGGGAGCCTTCGCGCTCCTGTTCCGCATTCGGGGCCGCCTGTCTCCGCGCCATTCCGGATCCTTCTGCACTTTGGGCTGGCGGGTATGAAACCCCGCGCATTCGCCACGGTTCATGGCCCCGCAGGCCCCGCGCGTCAAGCGCTGAGCCGGTTCAAAAGGCACATGATCGCGCGAACATCCCGCGTCACGGTGTAACAGAATGGCAGAAGGGGGAGGATCTGGAGCGGGTAGCGGGAATCGAACCCGCACCTTAAGCTTGGAAGGCTCTTATGATACCATTTCACCATACCCGCTCAGAGTGTTTGCTGATTTAGGTGAAGCGCCCGGGAAGGTCAACCTCCTTGGTTTCGTTTCTCAACACGCCGCAGAAAAAATCTCCCAAAGCCTTGCGGAGTGCCCGGCAAGCCCCCCTAATAGCGGAACAAACCCGCCGATTTACGCAGTTTCAACGATCCGGACCCCCGCCTTGACAAAGACCGCGCGCACCGCCGTCATCACCGCCCATGGCCAGCCTTCCGACCCTGATCCGGCAGAGGCCGCCCTGGCCAGGCTTGCGGCAGAGGTTGCGGCGCATCTGCCGGCTTGGGATGTCCGCTCCGCCACCCTTGCCACGCCCGGGCGGCTGGAGCAGGGAATGGCCAAGGACACCGTGGTCTATCCGTTTTTCATGTCGCAGGGATGGTTCACAGCCAAGGTTCTGCCTGACCGCCTGCAGGGCCGCAGCTATCGCATGGCCGCGCCTTTCGGTCTGGATGCCGCCCTTCCCGCCCTCGCTGCAGGGGCCGTCCGTCAGGCCGCCGAAGGGCAAGGCTGGCCGCTGGCTGAAACGCATCTTCTGCTCGCCGCCCACGGGTCTGCCCGCGGTCCCAAAGCGGCAGAGGCCGCAGAAAGTTTTGCTGCCAGGCTGCGCCCCCTGCTGCCCCGCTGCGCCGTCTCGCCCGGCTATGTGGAGCAAGCTCCAAACGTTGAATCCGCCGCAACCGCTTTGCCTGCATGTTCCATCTGCCTGCCGTTCTTTGCCCAGGCCGGCGACCATGTTAAACAGGACATCCCCCAGGCGCTTGAGGCTGCCGGTTTCCAAGGACTTCTGCTGCCAGTCACGGGTGCCCTGCCCGGCATTCCCGCCCTGATCGCCGATGGCATCCGCGCGGCGGCACGTGACCAAACCGCGGCGGGGTGAGTTTCCAGCGATCGGGAAAGAAAAGCAATTTTTGGCCCGGACAGAGGCAAAACGCCTCTTGCGCAGGCAGCGGGCATGTGATTAATCACGCCCTACACCACGGATGGCGAGTTGGCGGAGTGGTGACGCAGCGGATTGCAAATCCGTGTACACCGGTTCGATTCCGGTACTCGCCTCCACATGTCCGTATGGACCTTATTTCCCTGATAATATAGTCAGAAAGTCTCTGAAGGGACTACAACTGACATTACGCCTGACACTACAGGCGACATTACCCACGAGGCAAAATGTTGAACTGGCACCCTGCCACGGTGAGCCGTCGAGGCCAGAAATACTATGTCGTCCTCACCGTTCCGGAGGAGGCGAGAGAGGCTGTTGGCCAAAGACAGCTCAGACGCTCGGCAGGCACTCCTGACCTGCGGGAGGCGGAAAAGAAGCGCTGCGATCTAGAGCTAGTGATGCGGCAACAGGTCTTGAAGAAAGTCCAGGAGTCTAAGCTGTCTTCGCCAGACAGCGCGTTTCAGACTGCCGTGAAGGAACTCGGGCTGTCTGACTTGGGATACCTGTTTCCCTACTGCCCTGAAGTCGGCGACGTCATCCCGCAAACCATGCAGGAGGCCCCTCCACAGGATGCGTACACGGCACGAAAGGCAATTCAGGAACTTGAGAAGGCTGAAACCGAAATTAGGCTCACTTCTCTATCTCAGGACGATACTGAGCGGCAGCTTCAGATGCTTCAACGTTTCGATTTAAAACCCCCGACACCCGAAAGGACAGCGGTACTCGTGGCCAATGCTAAGCACGAGTTGGCGCAATCCTTTGGCGATGGCAAACCAGATACCACACTGCGTAGCTACCTGCCCGAGTTCGAGGCCTCTTTGGACCGCCGGGTTTCGAATGGCAACCTGCAGAAAAAGACGCAAAAGTCTCGACTGAAAAACATCGAGCAGTTCATTGCAGTAGTCGGAGATCTCAAGCTTTCTGAAATTGAGGCTAAGCACGCATACGATTTTGCCAGAGAACTTGAAGGGGAAAACAAGGCCCATAGGACCATTCAAACCCGCATCAGCGATGTCACAACCCTATTGAACGAGGCTGTTCAGGACGGAGAGTTGAAGTCCAACCCGTTCACCGGCTTGAAACTTGCTAGGTTCGGCAAAAAAGGCAGGAATTACACCCCGCTGAACGATGAACAGCTTCAGGCCATCTTCTCGATTCGTGATCTGCCCGATGACGTGCGGGATGTATGGGCAGTTTTGATCTGCACGGGCATGAGACTGGATGAAGCTGCACTTTGCACGGTTCGACAGGTAAATGAACGCGACGGCATCCTCCACATCGACTTGCGCGACGCCCGCGTAAAGAATGATGGGTCCAGAAGAGAAGTACCAATCTGCGATACGCTGGCCCCGCTCATCCGTGCCAGAATACAAGGTAAGAAATCCGATGACAGACTCTTTGGATTCTCGATCAAGTCGGACGGAAAAAGCCGTGCATCTGAGGTCTGCAGCACTTGGCTCGGGCTGGTCAACCTCAAAAAGTTGGCTGACAACCCAAACGGATTGTATGCGACGCATTCTCTCCGCGGCACCTTGAAGGACAAGCTACGAGATGCTGACGTCAATTTCGAAGTCAACAACGCTATCCTAGGTCACGACCAGCACACGGTTTCTGCGTCATACGGAAGAGGTCCAAGTCTACAGGCCAAGAAAGATGCCGTGGACCGGCCAAATCACAGCTACTTGGACTGGATCAAAGAGGATTACCCGACCTCAAGTTAGCACCAATCCCGCCCCATCCCCGTAATAAGCTACCCGGCCCGCTGCCTGCGGGAACCGGCCAACCCTTTGCACCCAAATCAAACCTGAAAGGAATTACGAATGTTCGACACCGCAGCAGACCGCGAAGAAGCCATTTTTGGCATGATCAGCTCTCAATTGATCAGCGCATACCAGGGCGTAGAAGCACTGGAACAGCAGGCAAAGGCCCTCCTTCGCACCATATCGACCACGAGCAGCATGGCTGGTGTTCTGCCGGGCAACCGAGAACAGGAAGATCGCTGCCTGAAGGTAAAAGCCATCCTGGCTGAACTGACGGAAGCATGTTCAGAGGCACGTAACAGTTTCGGACAGATCTGACTTTAGGCGCATGCAACGCAAATGAAAGCAAAGACAGCGGTCCCGCTCTGCCGCACGATTACGGCGGGTATGTCGCGTCTCGAAAGCCCAACCCTACCAAGTTAAGAAAGGAAGCATACCACATGCCCAAGCCATTAGAAAAAAGCCTGGAAGACGAATTCGAGAAAAAGAACGAGCCGCTGTCCATGCGTGGCCCGAAAAGCGTCGTCGACCGCTTCAAGGATTTGGCAAAATCTGAGCGGTACGCACAGTGGGAGTTCCTAGAGATCCTGATGGACCGCTTTGAAGAAACTGGGGGATTCCACCCAAAGAAGTAGCCGGTTTACGCTTCTGTCACTCCACCCCCGTAGGTGGTCCAAAAAGGACCAGTGGTTTTGACAGTCTCTTACTGTCTCTTACTGTCGCATTCCAAATGCAGATATGTATAGACATATACTCAGCTCTGCCCCTACTGAATACCCGCAGATTTCGAAGTTGACGGAACACCAAAAGCAGAGCGGGGGCGGAGATCATGCATCCACGCTTGTGACGCTCTTATTCTGAACTAACCCATTACAAAAAGCCCCGGCACAACACCGGGGCTTTTCTTTAGCTTAGGAAGGGCGGTCCTTTGTCGGCAGAAGCTCTAGAACACATTCTGTGCAGCTACAGCCGGCTTCAGGGTCGTACCGCGCCGCTTAGCCCCTCAGAACGGCCACCAGCCGTGATGAACCCGTTCCACGATGACCAGGGCAATGCCGACCAGGGACAGGGCGATGGAAACGCAGGCAGTCTTATCGTCAATGGACATGTGAAATTCTCCAAGCTACGGTTTCGGGGAAGCTGGCCCCCGGTGGAAGCCGGGCTGACCCCCTTCAGATTACCAATCATGCTACTATGAACGGGGCCGGGTCATTCCGGCCCCTTCTACATTTCGGGGATACGTCTACTCGTCTTCGTTCAGTTCCATCTGAAGCAGCATGTCCCCGCGCCATTTGAATCGATAGAAACGCAGCGTGTCACCCGCCAGAGTGCTGCCGAAGGTAATTTCCACATCATCATCAACGTAAGCGATGGCATCACGAAGCTCACCAACAGTGAGAGGCTGGTCCGTGGATGAGATCATAGATCCGGGATTTTTGGGTTGCTGAATAGTCTTATGCACTGCTTGAGACATTTAATTCCTCTGCTCGATTGGGTGTATCAATTGTGTACCTGACGGCCATCAGGTTACCTGAAGTTTGGCTTCATCAAGCTCACCGACATGGCGCCCTTGGC
>NZ_JAXMOX010000258.1:0-5769 GCF_034669605.1 Leisingera sp. | reverse complement strand
ACGGCAGGCCGAACAGCACTTTCACCATCAAACAAAACTGAATCGCCGCATCCGAGAACACAGCAGGGCGGCCGTTGCGACCGGCCCTGGGTGCCAGCCACACCATGTCCTTGTCCAGCCAGATCAGCAGCGAGCCGCGCTGCTTCAGCGCGTCGTTGTAGGACTTCCAGTTCGTCGTGCGGTAGCGGGCGGGTTCAGGCTTGCTCATGCGAGCCTCTTAACCCACCGGATTCTCAAGGTGAATCCGCATTGGTCAAGTTCTGCAACAACGCCCACCTTATGCTGAAATCCTGCTTGATACTATAGATGCGGGAGATGATGTGACGATTGGTGGCTGCCTGCAGCAATGCATCGCCACAGAGGGGGGAGTTCAGATTACACCTATCATCCATCCGATTAATGGAGGCGAGAACCTAGACATTCATGTTTCTGGAATCAGTGCGAAAGAATTCGGCAAAGTAGGTCAGTTCGGAGTCGGGCGAGGCGCTGTTGGATTTAGAGTGCTAGAGGTGATGCAAACTCAGTGGCTCATGGAGAACGGTTTTTCCAAAGATCCTTCCCAGAATCCTCGTCACGTGAATGAGACTGCCAAAATTATGGCGAACCTACAACACTGGCAAAGTAGCGAAGGAAGGTCAGCGGGGATCCATTCATACGTGGCGTTTCTCTCACCCAAAGAGATTGATCCAAAGAAACACTACTTCTTGGGCCGATGCTCTAAGTGCAACCGCCCTTGCCCTATCTTGGAAGACCCAAGCGCAGGAAGGAAGCCAGAACCATTCTTTGGAAAAGGGGGTATTATCGGAACATGCTGCTACTGTGGTGATGAAGTCCGTGTTCCGGTGTCTAGGTTGAAATCAAAAGCCGGCCGTCCTTAGTCTGCGATCCACCCTTTCTATTGGCCTTCATCATTTCTTCCGCGATTGAGCCGTCGCGCAGCAGGAAAACCGGTCATTCATGCACGCCGCAGCAAGGGGCAGCCGTCGAATTCACAAGTCGCGGGACAATGCTGACATAGGACGGAAAGACCGTGTCAAATGTTCGTAGTGGTAAGCCAAGGGCCCAGAGGTGGCTCGGTTCGTTTGAATAGTTTCAAGCCGTTTCGTAAGTGGATTTTGCGCTCTGCTATGCCGCGACGGGGATTGGTCATGGCGTTGTGAGATTTGCCTGATCGGGCGTCTGCCCGTCCAGCGATGAGTACGGCCTCCTGCCGTTGTAGTGTCTACGCCAATCCTCCAGCTTTTCGCGGGCATCCGCAAGGCTCATGAACCAATGGGTTTTCAGGCATTCCGCCCGCAGCTTGCTGTTGAATGCCTCGATGAACCCGTTATGCAATCCATGTGCAGAAGGACCCTCTTACCTCAGATCCAAACCGATTGCAGTCTCATGATCACCGCGGCTACTCCCGTCAATGCCACCGCAAATATTGCGAAGAAAACCAGCGCAAGCAGGATCGGCCCGAACTTGCCCGGCAGCTTGTATACCAAGCCGCGCAGCCATTCCCATCGCCCGGAGCCCCTTTCAAGACTGCTGTCAGCAGTGTCCCAACGGTTGGTGTAATTTCCGCCGGTAGCGCGGGCTGAGCTGAGCCTTCGCGTAGCGAAGCGAGGCCCGCGCGAGCCGCTTGGCGGCCATAGTTGTTCTTCGGCTAAGGTTTGGTTTGCCGACCTGACCTATGACCGAGGAGTTCAACCATGACCAAGGACAGCCTATCAGAGACCGCCGCCCTGCGCGCGCTTTTGTCGGAGACCTCCGATACCCAGCTTCTGGCCGAGATGCTCGGGTTCGTCGCCGACCGCCTCATGGCGCTGGATGTCGACCAGCTCTGCGGCGCCGGGGCGCACGAACGCAGCACCGAACGGGTGAACCGCCGCAACGGATACCGGCCCCGATCCTGGGAGACGCGGGCCGGGACGGTTGACGTGAAGATCCCGAAGCTGCGTAAGGGCAGCTATTTTCCCGAGTTTCTGGAGCCGCGCCGGGCGGCGGAAAAGGCGATGACGGCGGTGATCCAGGAGGCCTATGTCCAAGGCCTCTCGACACGATCGGTAGATGACCTGGTCAAGGCGATGGGCATGGCCGGTGTGTCGAAGAGCCAAGTCTCACGGCTCTGTAGCGAGATCGACGAACGGGTCGGCGCGTTCCTGAACCGCCCGCTGGAAGGCGAATGGCCCTACCTGTGGCTCGACGCAACATACATCAAGGTGCGCCGCTCCGGCCGGATCGTCAGTGTCGCGGCCATAGTGGCCGTGGCGGTCAATCTGGACGGCCGTCGTGAGGTTCTGGGCATCGCCGTCCAGCCGAGCGAAGCGGAGGTCTTCTGGGACGAATTTCTCCGCTCTCTCACCGATCGCGGCCTGCGCGGCACCCGCCTGATCATTGCCGACGATCACAGGGGGCTGAAGGCTGCAGCCGCCAAGGTGCTTGGCGCGACCGTCCAGCGCTGCCGCGTTCATTTCATGCGCAATGCGCTCGCCTGCGTCGGCAAGAAGGACCGCCCGATCGTCACCGCGGCACTCAGAACGGCCTTCGACCAGGACACGCTCAAGGCGTCGAAAGAGCATTGGGCCAAGCTGGTCGACGCGTTCGAGCCGCGCCACCCCAGACTCGCGGAGATGATGCGCCGCGCCGAAGACGATGTCCTGGCCTACAAAAGCTTCCCCAAGGATCATTGGCCGAAAATCCACAGCACCAACCCACTTGAGCGTCTGAACAAGGAGATCAAGCGCCGGACCAACGTCGTGGGGATTTTCCCCAACGAGGCCGCGGTGACGCGCCTGGTCGGCGCCTTGATGCTGGAGCAAAACGATGAGTGGGCGATCACGCGGCGCTACATGACACTGGAAACCGTCGCCGCCATTTGCGACACTGCCCCCATGGACCCGGCGACAATCGCCGCCCTGTGACTGCGGCCGAGCCAAGGCCGAAGAGCAAAGTTACACCAACTCCCGGGACACTATCGAGCAGCCTGCACATCAACCTGAGGCCGCTTCGCGCAGGAAGCGCCCTTTGCAAACTCGGCCGTTTTACGCAACCAGCTGAGGTGTTGTGCTGCGGCGCAGCCCGCCGTTTCTGCCGTTCGCTGCGACAGCGAGCTTCTGAACCCGGTGAATTCACACACAGCGGGACAAGCCGGATCCACGCGCGCACAGCAGATGCAGGTGCAGAAAGCGCTTGATCTACTTCACGCCCGCAGCAGCGGCATTCCAACGACGCGGCAGATTTCCCCAAATGCTCCGGGTAGGCAGCAAAAAAAAACGTGTCGCCCTCCTGCAGGTGATCCAGAGCTTACAGAGGATTGGGGCGCTTTGCTTTCGCTCCGCCCACCATGTCGTCAAAACCCCGGCGTTGAAATGAGTCATGTTCTGCCTCCCCAAAGAAGTGAATCCTTGTTCTGCCCGCTCGCCAGGCGGGTGAAGTTTCGACTTTCTAAGAGGAGAAGATAATGGAACGTCAGAACATTCACATACATATGCAGGCTATTGAAGAGCGCTTCAAAGCTGACAACCTTACACTTTACGTGTGTGAACACCCGGATGAACTGCCAACCCTTCTGCTGGAGGTAGGAAAGAAGAAAGTGCATCCGATATCAGAGACCAGCGAAGATGAACTGCTATCAGGACGGGCACTTTGGCTATTTCTGAAGAAGGAAGGCCGGTGCATTATCTGCATTTCCGCCAAGCTGGTTGACCTTGGTGAAAAGGACTTCGGAAACTACTTCCGGAACCTCGCAGCTTCCAAGTACGCTGGCAGAGACAACGTTGTTGCTAGCGTGTCGCAGCCTTTGGTAGATGAACTAAGGGGCAGGCTAATCTACTTCGGCGGGATTGAGGTGGCGCCAGACGAAAGAGGCGGCATACGGCGGCTGGGAGATTTCGCTCAGTATGTGAAGCTTCTTGCAGCAATGCGCTGGGATTTTGATTGGATGTACACGATCATTGCCTACAAACATCGGCGCCTCGCTGACGATTATGGCTTCAACGGCAAATACCGGAACGCAATCCGCTGGGCGGAACCCGTCCCAGAGGGTTTGGCCAATGATCAGATGATTTTAGGCCTTAACGCTGTCCATTTTTCTCACATTGTCAGCAGTGTCGAGCCAGGTAATCTTTGAGAAAACAGCAGTGACCGGCTCTCCTCGAGTGTCGGTCACTCGCATTGTTACTTTACGGTAGCCGCCTTTTACCCTTTGCCCCTTTACGATGACATCAAGCACTTCATCTGTAACGATGTAGGGAACTTCCTCAAGCATTCTGTGTGAGTGCATGGCTCGTTCAAGGATACTCTCCTCAAAACTGCCAACGATCCGATAGAAGTCGCGGTTTCCTGCCAGCATTAACCGCTCCGCAGTCGCGCTGCGTTTCCCAATCTGGATCGGGTGCATTATCCTGTCTGTGGGTTCTATGAGTTCATAGAGGTCAACTTGATCTTCGAACCACTCCCAGTTTTTCAGTTGCCCGCCTTCTTGCTGAAACCAATCCAATATGTGGTCTGTGGTCACGTTGAATCCAGCCCTGGCACAGGCCGCATGCTCTGCGTTCGCCATCTCCGCCGCCCGCCATCGGTTCAAGCTTGCTGCGCTTGCGTGGGTTCCGGTTGGCAAATCGAAGAAAAACTGAATGGGTATGTGCAAACCGGCGGAAAGAAGTGCCAAGGTGGAAGCTGGAATCTCGCGATTATTCCTCATTTGGCTTCTGAGAGTGCCGTAGTTCACTCCCGAAATTGTGCAGGCCCTCTTCAACCGCACACCCGCGATCTTACAGGCAGCATCAATTCGATCAGCTATCATGAAATCTCCCCAAAAAGTTCACACATGTAACTTTTCACTCAAAAGATTGACAGAGGTAAAACAATCCAACAACACTAGCATGAAGTGATAAGTTTAACAACAATCAATACGTGTGTCCGGTGTTGTGCAGAGGATGAGTTCCATTTGAAACAGACAGATGCAAACCCATGGAATACAGAAGGAAATGATGGCGCTCTAGACCTTCAAGGCGCCGAGTTGGAGCTTTTGAATAAGGCGTGCAAGGCTTCCGGCAGAAGCCTCGCCTTTTGGACTCGTTTAACGGAAGGGCTTGATGAAAGTGCGCGTTCTCTGCTGGTTTCCAGGGCTCGCATGCTTTTATCAGAATTGCCTGCTTCGCCCGACGATCTGCCGCGAGATCAAAAGGAAGCAGTCAGTTTACTGTCCCTGGTTGGTCGGCGCGACCGGCAGATTTTTTTAAAAGCACTTCAAAGTCTAGTAGAACTTCGCGCAGGGCGGGAAAACTAGTTTGAAATTTGCGTACAGCGGCGCAACTTGAAGCAAGTGCTGCGCACACGCTAAAAGTCCACAAGAGCCCGCACTGCGTAATTTACGGCTTTAAAATCGCTGCACCCTGAATGAATAGCCGATATCTCCACTGCGCCGCAGACGGCTTCTTTCTGCCACCGCAGAAAATTCTTCCACTTTGCTTGAGCAGCACAATTTCGACAGGTCCGGAGTGGGCTCGCTGCCGACTTGCGGCGATGCGGCGGCAGCGTTGCAGCGAAACTTCACCAGGACGCTTCTGCCAGACGACGCCAGGCAGCCCGCTGCCCACCTTGCCCCAGCCAGCTACTTTGCTGCCGCTGCACGGCGGTCACAGCCCCGAGCGGTCCTTGGCGGGGGCGCCATGCAAAAGATGCTGCCGCTGCAAAAAATCCTGGCCGGCTTCCGAAAAGCGGCCGTTGAACCGCCTTGGCGCGCTGCCTTCAATGCTGCAGTCAGCACCAGGGGTAGAGGTG
>NZ_JAXMOX010000257.1:0-5775 GCF_034669605.1 Leisingera sp. | reverse complement strand
GCACTGCGCCTTGGCGCAGTGCCGGGCCCAACTGCGGCGGGGTTTTGCAAAGCCCCTGACGGAGGCGGGAGTGCACCGGCCTGCCGGTAAGCTGCAGACATGGCGAAAAAAACACTTGAACGACTCAGGCACATGCCCGATACGGGCGCCCAAGACGCCAACGCACGCGCCTCTGGCGAAAGGGGTTACGCCCCTACGGTTACGTAGCGACGGTAACGTCTCTGACAGTACTGAGCGGTCATATATGGCCGGGTCTTTTGGAGATGACCATGAACGCAAACGTGGCCGGGCTGACTGCCCGTAATTGCGAAACTGTATCCCGCACTCTGAGCTTTATCGCCGCAAACCGGTTTGAGCGGCCGACGCTGGTGGTGGACGCCGAAGCTGTTGCGGCCAAATACCGGGCGCTGGCCCGCGGGCTGGGCCGGGCCCGCATTCACTATGCGGTCAAGGCCAATCCGGCAGCGGCTATTCTTGAGCGGCTGGTGCAGGAGGGATCCAATTTCGACGCCGCCAGCCGGGCGGAGATCGAGCTGTGCCTGGCGGCAGGGGCCGCGGCCAGCCGGATCACCTTTGGCAATACCATCAAACGTCCCGCCGACATCGCCTTTGCCCACAGCATCGGCATCACCCATTTCGCCGCCGATGCGCGTGAGGAGCTGGACAAGCTGGCCGCGCATGCGCCGGGAGCCAGGATCTGTCTGCGGCTGATCGTCGAGGCCAGCGAAGCCGATTGGCCGCTCAGCCGTAAATTCGGCTGCACCCCGGAAAAGGCGCTGAAGCTGATGGATTATGCCGCCGCCCGCGGTTTGCTGGTCGACGGTCTGTCTTTCCATGTCGGCTCGCAGACCCGCGAGCCGCAGATGTGGCAGGGCACGCTGCAGCAGGTGGCGGGGGTCTGGCGCCAGGCGCATGAGGCCGGCCATATGCTGAACCTGCTGAACATTGGCGGCGGTTTCCCGGCCTCTTATGGCTCGGACATGATGCCGGCCGAAGATTACGCCCGCGCGGTGATGGCGCAGGTCGGCGCGTATTTTGGCGATGTGGCGGAGATCATGGCCGAACCGGGCCGCGGCCTGGTGGCCGAGGCAGGCGCCATTGCCGCCGAGGTGCTGCTGGTCTCGCGCAAGCATGACGATGATCTGCACCGCTGGGCCTATCTCGACATCGGCATGTTCTCGGGCCTGGCCGAAACCATGGGCGAGGCGATCCGCTACCGGATCACCACGGACCGCGACCATGAGACCACCGGCCCCTGCATTCTGGCGGGCCCCTCCTGCGACAGCGCGGATGTGCTGTACGAGCGCAAGCCCTACCAGCTGCCGCTGGGGCTGAAGGGCGGCGACCGCGTGGTGATCCATTCCTGCGGCGCTTATACTTCGACCTATGCGTCGGTCGGCTTCAACGGCTTCCCGCCGCTGGACGTGGTTGTGATCTGACAGAGCCGTCCAGCCGCCGCTGCGGGCTTGCAAGCCCGCGGCGATGCGGTCTTGATGGGGCATACAAGACAGGAAGGTTTGCCCCATGACCGACATTTTCGAAGCCCCCGCCGATGCGGAGGCCCGCCGCGCCGTCCGGCCAGTGGTGTGCTATCCCAACGGGACCCTGCCTGCGCCCGATCTGGCGCTGTATCAGCAGGCCCGGCTGGGCGCGGTGAAATCCGGCGAGGTGCTGGCGCAGCCCCGTGAAGCCGCCTGTTTCGAGGTGCCGGCCGGGCATTTCTTCCGGATCAGCTCGGTCGAGGGGCCGCAGGTCGGCGACCTCAACCTGTGGAACAGGAATGACCTCAGCGAGCGGTTCTATTCCGGCAAGACCCGTGCCTTGCATGGCACCCACATCACCAGGGGCGAGCGGATGTGGAGCAGTTTCCCGCATCTGCGCCCCATGGCCACGATAACCGCGGATACCTTGGGCTGGTACGGGATCGACGATTTTGGCGGCTCGGTGCATGACGTGATCGGCACCCGCTGCGATCCCTACACCGGCAACCTGCTGGCCGGCAGCCAGTACCACCACTGCTGCCATTCAAACCTGACGCGCGCACTGGCGGAGCATCTTGGCATTTCCCGGGCGGAGGCGGAGCCGCATGTGCATGATGTGCTCAACGTCTTCATGTGCACCGGCTTTACCCGTGACACCGGCCAGTATTTCATGAAGGCCAGCCCGGTGCGGCCCGGTGATTATCTGGAGTTCTTCGCCGAGATTGATCTTCTGGGTGCCCTCAGTGCCTGTCCCGGCGGCGATTGCTCGGCTGGGCATTCCAGCGATACCGCGGCCTGCCATCCGCTAATGATCGAGATTTTTGCGCCCGCGGCAGGCGCGCTGAAGGGCTGGCAAAGCCCGCAGCGCAATGGCTATGATGGCAGCCATGGCCAGCCGTGACCATAAGAGAAAGGCATTAATTACAGCGTGACGGCCAATTTTGGCGCGATCTATGAAAGGCGAGGGATCCGAAGGAATGAAGCGGCGCTAAACTGGCCCAGCCTTGAGAATGCATGGAATCACTGCGGCCAGAAAATGAAAAAAGTGCCTTGTGACCGCATTGATCAAACCTCAGCCTGGCGAGGAAAAAGGGCAGGGGAAAACCGCTGCCCGTACTTTTTATACAATTGCCACTGCGTCAGGCAAATGCGGCTTCCAACGCAATTTCCACCATGTCGCCGAAGCTGCGCTCGCGCTGATCGGACGGCAAGGCTTCGCCGCTGCCCAAATGGTCAGATACCGTCAGCACCGCCAGGGCCCGGCAGCCGTGCCGGGCAGCAAGCGTGTACAGCTCTGCTGCTTCCATCTCCACGCCGAGAATGCCATGGCGCACCATCTGTTCATTCAGATCCGGCCGCTCGTCATAGAACACATCCGAGGAGTAGATACCGCCGATATGTGTTGCGGTATTGCGTTTTGCTGCTGCTTGCGCCGCTGCCTGCAGCAGGCCCCAGTCGGCGCAGGGGGCAAAGTTCAGCTCCCGGAAGATGCCGCTGGAGGGGCTGTTCAGAGTGCTGGCAGTCATCGCCAGGATCACGTCGCGGAGCTTGACGCTGTCCTGCATGCCGCCGCAGGAACCAATGCGGATCAGCGTTTTGGCGCCAAAATCGCGGATCAGCTCATTGGCGTAGATCGACAGCGAAGGCATCCCCATGCCGCTGCCTTGAATTGTCACCGGATGCCCGTTCCAGCTGCCGGTATAGCCCAGCATCCCGCGCACCTCGTTGACCAGTTTGGGGGCTGTCAAAAATGTCTCTGCGGCCCATTTCGCCCGGTAGGGGTCGCCAGGCATCAAAACGGTTTCCGCAATGTCGTCTTTTGCGGCACCAATATGAATGGTCATCGCGTTGCTCCGCCGTCAGGATCAGATTTCCAGGTCGGAAATATCCATGCCCGCGGTCAGCGCGGCATGCACCCAATGCGGTTTGCGGCCGCGGCCGGTCCAGGTTTCCTCGTGGTTGTGGGGATTGCGGTATTTCGGGGCCGCTTTGTTCTTCTTTACGCCCTGGCGCGACGCATTGGCGATTTCTTCCAGGGAAAAGCCGTATTTTGCAGCCGCTTCTTCAGCCGCCTTCAAAGCTTCCTGGCGTTCGCGCAGTTCCGCTGCGCGCAGCGCTTCTTCCACATCGCCTTGCAGCTGAAGAAGTTCTTTTCTGGTCATTGCCGAAAGATCAAGGGTCATTCTGCACTCCACATTAAATGACATACCGGAGATCCCGGTATGTCATTCTTTATGGCGCGAATGCCAGACTCGTTTCAGCATCTTTTTTCTAATTCGCGGAAAAATGCCGAAGAAAGGTCAATTCACTGCAATTTCCGGTGGCCTTGCCAAGTTCACAATGTCGCTCATAATTGAATTGAGCTCGAAGTCTTTGGGGGTGTAAACGCGCGCCACGCCCATGGATTTCAGCCTTTCCGCGTCGTCATCAGGGATGATCCCGCCGACGATCACCGGAATATGGCCAAGGCCGGCCTCCTGCATGCGGCCCATCATCTCCTCGACCAGGGGCAGGTGGCTGCCGGACAGGATTGACAGGCCAACCACATGGGCGTCGTCCTTTTGCGCCGCCTCCACCAGCTCTGCCGGGGTCATGCGGATGCCGTCATAGGTGATGTCCATGCCGCAGTCGCGGGCGCGGAAGGCGATCTGCTCGGCACCGTTGGAATGGCCGTCGAGGCCCGGCTTGCCGACCACGAATTTGATCCGGCGGCCCAGCACGTCGCTGACCGCATTGACCGCATCGCGCAGATCGTCCAGCCCCTCGGTCTTGTTCGAGACCGAGGCCGACACACCGGTCGGGCCGCGGTAGGTGCCGTAAACCTTGCGCATTTCTTCAGCCCATTCACCGGTAGTGACGCCGGCCTTGGCGGCGGCAATCGAGGGCTCCATGATATTGGCGCCGCTTTGCGCTGCCGCGCGCAGGGCGGCGAGTGCCGTTTCCACCGCCGCATTGTCCCGCTCGCTGCGCCAGGCGTTCAGGCGGCTGATCTGCTCCTGCTCCACCGCCGGATCAACAACCATGATGCCGCCATCCTCGGTCTGCAGCGGCGAGGGTTCGCCCTCGGTCCATCTGTTGACGCCGACCACCACGGTTTCGTTCTTCTCGATCCGGTTCAGGCGCTCGGCGTTGGAATCGACCAGGCGGCCCTTCATGTATTCGATCGAGGCCACGGCGCCGCCCATCGATTCCAGGTTGGCCAGCTCGGCCCGGGCACCGTCCTTCAGCTCTTCCACTTTGGCGTCCACCGCCGGGTTGCCGTCAAACAGGTCGCCGTACTCCAGCAGGTCGGTCTCATAGGCCAGGATCTGCTGCATCCGCATCGACCACTGCTGGTCCCAGGGGCGGGGCAGGCCAAGCGCCTCGTTCCAGGCGGGCAGCTGCACCGCGCGGGCGCGCGCCTTTTTCGACAGGGTCACCGCCAGCATTTCGATCAGGATGCGGTAGACGTTGTTTTCCGGCTGCTGCTCGGTCAGCCCCAGCGAGTTCACCTGCACGCCATAGCGGAAGCGGCGGAACTTGGGGTCGCCCACGCCGTAGCGCTTCTCGCAGATCTCGTCCCACAGGTCGACAAAGGCACGCATCTTGCACATCTCGGTGACAAAGCGGATGCCTGCATTCACAAAGAATGAGATCCGCCCGACCATCGCCGGGAAGTCTTCTGGCGCGATGCGCGGCTTCAGCTCGTCCAGCACCGCCTGCGCGGTGGCCAGCGCAAAGGCCAGCTCCTGTTCCGGCGTGGCACCAGCCTCTTGCAGGTGGTAGGAACACACGTTCATCGGGTTCCACTTGGGCACGTTGGTATAGCAGTACTCGGCCACATCGGCGATCATCTTGAGGCTGGGTTTGGGCGGGCAGACATAGGTGCCGCGGCTGAGGTATTCCTTGATCAGATCGTTCTGCACCGTGCCCTGCAGCTTCGAGACATCGGCGCCCTGTTCCTCGGCCACCGCGATATAGAGCGACAGCAGCCAGGGCGCCGTTGCATTGATGGTCATCGAGGTATTCATCTGTTCCAGCGGGATCTCGTCGAACAGCGTCCGCATGTCGCCAAGATGGCCGATCGGCACACCAACCTTGCCCACTTCGCCGCGGGCCAGCACGTGGTCGCTGTCGTACCCGGTCTGGGTCGGCAGGTCGAAGGCGACCGACAGGCCGGTCTGCCCTGTGGCCAGATTGGCGCGGTACAGCGCGTTGGACGCCGATGCCGTGGAATGGCCGGCATAGGTGCGGATCAGCCAGGGGCGGTCTTTTTGCATCTGCGGCATGTCGGGCCTCGCGAGTCAGTGTGCTG
>NZ_JAXMOX010000256.1:0-5800 GCF_034669605.1 Leisingera sp. | reverse complement strand
AGATTTGACAAAGAGCAGTTGAAGACGGCCCGCGGCCTGATGGATTATGCCATCCGCCTGGAAACCGCCGGCGATGTGGTGGCGCGCCGATTAACAGTCCTGGCGGGAGAGTTGAATAAAAGGAACTTGAATTTTTCCAGGGACGGCTGGCTGGAGATCACCCGGATGCATGAGGCAATCATGGCCAATATGCAGCTGGCCTCCAATGTGCTGATCTCTGATGATTTGGAGAGCGCGCGGCTGCTGAGCCTGGAAAAAACCGAATTGAAGCGGATGGAGCACGATAGCCGGAAACGCCACCTGAAACGGTTGCAAAATGGCGCCCGGGAAAGCTTTGACACGTCCGACATCCATTTGGAAACGCTGCGTGCCTTACGTGAATTCAACAGCCACATTGCAGCTGTAGCCTATCCGGTTCTGTACCAGAACGGGCAGCTGCTGGAGACCCGGCTGATCAATGAAATGCTGCCGGAAGAGGCAGACTGAGACTGGAAACACAGCCGCCCGCCTAAAGACCTGTCGAGAATATGACCCCTATTATCATCGCTATCATCCTGTCGGCTGCGGTATTGCATGCTGTGTGGAATGCCATTGTAAAAACGGCTGCGGACCGTACCACCACACTAGGGCTGGTCGCCTTTGGCCAGGTGATCCCCAGTGCAGTAATGATCACTGTGCTGCCGCTGCCGTCTGCAGAAAGCTTCGTTTATATCCTGCTCTCCACGGTGGTTCATTTCGGGTATTTCTACATGCTTGGCCGCGCCTATCAGCACGGTGACCTTAGCGTCGTGTACCCGATTGCAAGGGGCATCGTGCCGCCGCTTGTCGGCATTTGGGCGATGATCTTTGCCGGTGAGCTGCTGCCGCTGCAGGCCTGGGGAGGGATTGCGGTGATTGCCCTTGGAATCCAGCTCAGCAGCTGGAAGGCGCTGCGCTCAGGTGTTGGGCGAGCGGCCCTCGGCTTTGCCGCAGGAACCGGAATTTGCATTTCGATATATTCATTGGCCGATGGTATCGGCGTGCGTTTGTCCGGCAACACACTCAGCTACTGGGCCTGGGGGGGCTTTCTGCACATCTTTATCGCCGGGTTCATAGCTGTGCGTAAGCGCCGAACCCTGGCGGCTTTGCCCAAGCGGACTTGGGTGCTGGGGATTGCTGGTGGGCTGGTATCGATGGCGGCTTACGGGCTGGTGCTTTATGCCAAGAACTTTGCCCCGCTGGGGGCCGTTTCCGCGTTGCGTGAAACTTCGGTGATCTTTGCCGCGCTGATCGGATTTGTCTTCCTCAAGGAAGGGTACTGGATGCGGCGGCTCGGTTCAGCGGTCTTGATGGCCGCCGGTGTGGCCCTGATCGGGACGGCTGTTTAGATCCTTGGCATCTTGATCTGCCAGCATTCAATGGGATTGAGTTGAGACTTCAGGCCCTGGCCCTGAGCAGCTGATCAATGGGGGGAGTGTCTCTTAAAATTGATGCCAATGTGTGCAGTAGAACTGCCTTTTTGACAGGCTTGGTCAGGAAATGATCCATGCCTGCATCCAGACAGGCCTGCCGGTCGCTGGAAAAAGCGTTGGCCGTCAGGGCAATGATTGTTGGCTGGGGAACGGGCAGGCTGCGGATCTGCCGTGTGGCCGCAATGCCGTCCAGCTAGGGCATCGACATGTCCATCAGGATGATATCCGGCTGCAGTTCCTTGAACATTTTCACTGCCGCACGGCCATTGCCGGCTTCAGCCAGCTCAACCGGCTGTCCGCGGAGGAATTTGCGGATTAGAAGCCTGTTGGTTTGGTTGTCTTCAGCCAGCAGAATCTTGCAAGGCCGGATCTGAGGCGCGGTGTCCAAAGAAATGCCCGAGACCGGGATTGCCGCCCGTTTGGCTGGCGCCATCTGCAGCTCCAGCCGGAAACATGAGCCCTGGCCGGGATCCGATTTGACGGAAATACTGCCGCCCATCCGTTTGGCCAGCATGCTGGAAATAGTAAGCCCCAGACCGGTTCCGCCAAACGCCTTTGTCGTCGCCGCGTCTGCCTGGGTGAAGCGGTCAAAGATATGGCGCGCCTGAGATTCGGATATTCCGATCCCGCTGTCCTCAACTTCGGCAATAAGGCAATAAGGGTTGCCGCCGGCATGTGAAACGCGGACGTCAATCCTGCCTTGCGGTGTGAATTTGACAGCGTTGCCGATCAGGTTGACCAGAATCTGCCGCAATCGCCCGTCATCTCCATGCAGCCGCTCCGGCAGCCCCTCAGCGTAAGAGACCTGCAGCGACAAACCTTTATCCTGCGCTTTCGGACGGAAAAGCCCCGCTGCCCCGCCTATGCAGTCACGCAGGTCAAAGTCTTCTTCGGCTATGGAGAACTTCCCCGCTTCCAGCCGCGACAGGTCAAGAATATCGTTGATGACTTTCAGCAGTGCTTGGGCCGAACTGCGGATGGTTTCCAAATTCTGCTGTTCATCCGGCAACAGCTCAGCCTCTGCCAGCAACTCGGCCATGCCGATGATACCGTTCATCGGGGTGCGGATTTCGTGGCTCATGTTTGCCAGAAACTCCGATTTGGCCCGATCGGCCTGTTCCGCGGCAACTTTGGCCTCGGCCAGTTCCTGTTCCCGCAGTTTGCTGCGGGTAATGTCGCGTTCAATGCCGATAATCAGGTCAACTGTGCCATCCTCGCCAATCACCGGAACGATATTGGTGTCGAACCAGGCGACTTCCCCCGATTTGGTGTAGGTGAGCACCTCGTTGCGATAGGGGATACCAAGGTCCTTGTGGCGGTCTATTTCCCGGACCACGCCGGGGTCGGTATCAGGGCCACACAGCAATTCTGCAGGTGTCCTGCCAATCGCCTCGCTGGCGGCATAGCCTGTGACGCGGGTAAAGGCCTCGTTGACCCAAAGGATCTGCCGCTCTGCATCGGTCAGGATAATACTGTCGGAGGTGTGTTTTGCGACCAGCGACAGGCGGTGCAGCTCCGCCTGTTGTATTTGCAGTGCAGCATGGGCGTCCTCCAGTGCGCGTTTACCGTGATTCAACTCGCTGTTCCGCTCGGACAGCGTCTGGTTCGCGCGGATCAGTTGTTCGCGCAGATGGACATCCTCCGAGACATTCCAGTTGACGCCGATCAACCAGTCGCGGCCTTGCGCATCTGTAAACGGGCTGGCCATTGCGCGGATATGCTTGAAGGTGCCATCTTCCAACACAATCCGGAAATCGGAGGCGAAAGGTGCCTTGTCCCGTTCTGCTGACAGCAGGGCTTCCGCTACCCGGTCCCGGTCGCCGGGATGCAGCATGGCCATCCACTCTGTCCCCTCCGGCGGCCCCTGATCCACGGGCACGCCGTAAAGCTCATGCATGCGGCTGTCCCAGCTCACTTTCTGGCTCTCCGGACCGCATTCCCAAATGCCAACACGGGATGTCTTTACCGCAACTTCCAACCGCCGGGAGACTGCCTCCAGTTCGGCTTCCCTGCGCCGCAGCTGGCCGATCACGGTTTGCCGCGCCGCAGACAGCCTGCCGGCCAGAAACGTTGGGAGAACGACCAGTGCCGCCGCCGCCATCAGCGCCAGCCTCAGCTTCCACAGGTTGCTCGGAACGCTTTGCCAGCCGTCTCGGGGGCGGGCGGTCAATTTCCATGAACCAGCTGGCAGGTCAATGTCCAACAGCACGGGATCTTCGGCCAGCATGTCCGGCACGCCAAAGAACTGGCGGCCGGAAGGGCCAGTCCCGTCTTGGCCTGTCAGCGCTATTTCCAGGCCGCTTTTGTTTCCATTGATGCCGGTCTCTGCATAAAGGGTGCCGGTTGCGACCACAGCTGAGAGAATGCCCCAGAATTGCCGGTCAGTTCCTGACCCGCTGAAAATAGGCAGCCGGTAGATGAACCCGGAGCCGCCCTGGAGCAGGTCTACCGGCCCGGCCAGCACCATGTCACCGCTATCGCGCACCCGGTACGCCGCCGCGCGCTGTGCGGCATTCTGATTGTAGTCCAGGCCGATGGCGGTTTCGTTCCCCTTTAACGGGTGGACCAGAGAGACCACCAAGCCGGGAGCCGCAGCGATGTGCCGGATGGCGGTCTTTCCCTCAAGCACCTGCGCAGCCATCCGGCTGAACTGCGCCTGTTCCATGTCCGGCTGGGTGGCCAGCATCGCGGCCAGTCCGCGCAGCCGCTGATAGTCGCCATTGATTTGACCTTCCAGCCGGGATTTGATCACCCCTGCCTCTTGCTGGATCCTGGCACGTTCTGACTGGTGGTGGATTGTGGCGTTTTGCTGCTCAGCATAAAACCCTGCGGCACAGACCACCACGAAGGCAAGCAGGGCGGGCAAGTAGGTTCGGTTGGTGAGAGCGCGCAGCCCGCGCGCGGAAAATTTAGACACGGCCATCTTGCCACCTTTGGATTTGCGCGAAGCACTGCCGGCATCCGTGTCCAGAATCTATGCAATGTGTTCGTTTCAACCCTAATGTCGTCGTAAAGTCTGAAAATTTGGTTTTCACAACACCGGGGCCGTCTTAGCGGTGCTGCGGCCGCAATGGGGTGGTGCAAAATCCAAAGACCGTTGCGCGAGTGCCCTTGCCTCGGAGGCTGCCTGCTGCTTGAAGGAAAGCTCCACGACATCCCGGCGGAGAAAGTCCCGATGCCGCTCAAGTGCAGCAACAGCATCGGCGTGTCGGTTTCGCCCTTCTGCTGGATCGCGTGTTTTCAGCGAGCAGGCAGCGTGAGTGGTGGCTTTGATGAAGCCAGGCGAATCACCGGTGGGAACCTGAACCAGAGTGTCCTTGGCTTTGGCGGCCACGTCAGACGGGACACGCGCCCTGATCTGGTAGACGCCGATTTTCAGCAATGAATTCGGCATGGCTCTGACACGCAAGGTATAGCACCTTTGTGAACCAGTGCGGCAGGCGTAACCCCTTGAAAAAAGGTCTATTAGCAAAATCAGGAGATTAACTGGTGCTGCTGGAGAGAATTGAACTCTCGACCTCTCCCTTACCAAGGGAGTGCTCTACCTCTGAGCTACAGCAGCGCCGGTGAGGGGGCTTTTAGGCATAAACGCTGAGGGGCGCAAGAGCATTCTGGACGGTTTTTTCGCACTAAGTTACAGAAGTCTTATGGCAGAGAAGAAAACACCGAAAAACGACAGGTCAGCGGTTTCGCGCGAAGACCGGCTGAAGGCGGCGCTCAAGGCAAATATGGCCCGGCGCAAGGCTCAGGCCAAGGCGCGGGCGGAAAAGCCGGACCAGGATACGGGCAAAAACGGAGAGTAAGGGCAGATGGATTCGATTCTGGTAACTGGTAACGGCCCGCTGAACGGGCAGATTCCTATCGCAGGGGCCAAAAACGCCTGCCTCACCCTGATGCCCGCGACGCTCCTGAGCGAAGAACCGCTGACGCTGACCAACGCGCCGCGGCTGAGCGATATCAAGACGATGACGCTGCTCTTGCAGTCGCTGGGGGCCGAAGTGTCCAGCCTGCAGGACGGTCAGGTGCTGGCAATGTCGAGCCATGACCTGACCAGCCATGTCGCGGATTACGACATCGTGCGGAAAATGCGCGCCTCCAACCTGGTGCTGGGTCCGATGCTGGCGCGGCTGGGACAGGCGGTGGTGTCGCTGCCTGGCGGCTGCGCCATCGGCGCCCGGCCGATGGATCTGCACATTCAGGGGCTCGAGGCGCTGGGCGCTGAGATCGAACTGAAAGATGGCTATCTGCATGCCAAGGCTCCTAAGGGCCTCAAGGGGGCCGTGATCGCTCTGGCCTTCGCCTCGGTCGGGGCGACTGAAAACGTCATGATGGCGGCCACCCTGGCCAAA
>NZ_JAXMOX010000255.1:0-5847 GCF_034669605.1 Leisingera sp. | reverse complement strand
ACACCTTGAACCCGTGATGTTCCGCCAGCTTTTCCGCGGCCAGCGTCGGCCCGAAATCCACATAGTTTTCTTTTATCAACGCCAAGGCATAGTCGCGCTTCGCCTTGTGAATCCGGTTGTTCGGCGGTTTGCCACGCGCTTTGTGCCGGACCGCCGCCGCACCATCCAATCGATATCGCTTCAGCAGTCTGAATACCTGGCGCCGCGTCAGATCCAACAGGTTCGCCGCGTTGTCTACCGTCAGCCGGCCATCATCGACCTGCGCCAGAATTTCCACACGATTCAGCTCGCGCTCGCTCATCATCACCCATCCCATGCCCGATCTCTCTGCCTGTTATCATTGCAGGCGAGAGTGACACTTCTGAATTGCTCATGGGTGACATTTTAGAATTGCAGCTACATCTGAATGTAGTGTAATCAAGTTTATGTTATATATTTGCACTGCAAATTTGCAGGCTGACTGCTGACTGGCGGAAGCGGAGCCTCAGACAGTCAGCTATTGCGTCAGGCGCTCATGCGGCGGCGGCCTCTGTCGACCCCTTGGCTGGCGGCGGGGCCTGCGCTGCCGCGGCCCAGATCGAACCGGCCGATGATATCTGTCAGGCTGTGCGATTCGTTTTGCAGCAGTTGGCTGGCGGCCGCGGCCTCCTCGGACATGGCGGCATTCTGCTGGGTCATGTTGTCCAGCTGATGCATGGCACCGTCGATTTTCTCCAGCCCGCGCGATTGGGTGCGCACGCCGTCGGCAATATCGGTGACCAGCCCGGACACCGCAGAAACCTGTTCGATGATACTGGACAGCGCATCGCCTGCGCGGCCTACCATGGCAACACCATTTGCCACATGCTCCTCGCTGGCGGAGGTCAGACCCTTAATCTGCCCGGCCGCATTGGAGGCGCGCTGCGCCAGGGCGCGCACTTCGGAGGCGACCACGGCGAAGCCCGCGCCGGCGGGACCTGCGCGGGCGGCCTCAACGCCGGCATTAAGTGCCAGCAGGTTGGTCTGGAAGGCAATGTCGTCAATCATGTTGATGATCTTTGAAATCTCCGACGAGGCTTCCTGGATCTGATCCATCGCGGCGACCGCAGATGTGACCACATCGGTGCTTTGTTCGGCTTCGCTGCGGGCACCGCGCATGGTTTCATCCATCCGGCCCGCTTGTGCCGCGGTGTCGCGGATACCGCCAGTCAGCTCGCGGATGGCGCCGGCGGTTTCCTCTAGCGTCGCCGCCTGGCTTTCGGTGCGATGGGCCATTTCGGTGGCCGCGCCGCGCTGTTCCTCGGAGAAGCGCCCGACGTTTTCCGCCGCCTCCGCCACCTCTCCCATAGATCCGCGCAGCCGGTCCAGGCTGCGGTTGAAGTTTTCCCGCAGGGTCTCGTAATGCCCGTCGAACGGCGCCTGGATGTCGCAGGTCAGGTTGCCGCGCTGCAGTTCAGACAAGGCTGCGCTCATACTCTCGACCACGGCAGCGGTGTGGCGGGCGGCCTCCACCTCGCGCGCGGCCGCGGCGTCGGCGTCGATAAGCTTGCTGCGGAAGCTGTCGAGGCTGCGGGCCAGATCGCCCAGTTCATCACCGCGGTCGCGGCCCAGGATATCGGTGTCATAGTTGCTGTCTGCCAGCGCATTGGTGGCCTCGCGCAGGGCATGGATCGGGCGGGTGACGCTGCGCGCGGCCAGCCAGGACACCCCGATGGCCGCCAGCAGCGCGGCGCCGATCAGCCCGGCGGCAATAAGCCGGATGCGCTCGACCACGGCAAAGGCGTTGTCCTCGTCGGTTTCCAGCACTAGCGACCAGTCAAAGCCGGGCAGCTCCAGCGGCATCACCAGGGCAATGGCGCGTTCGCCGAGCGAGGAGGCAACCGCCTCGAACTGGCCGGCTTCGCGCGCCTTGGCGGCCTGGATCTGCGGGGTGTCCGGCATCTTCTGCAGCACCGGGAACAAGCCCTCAACCGAAGACGGGCTGCGGGCCAGGCCGTCGCTGCTTGCGACAAAGATGTTCTGATGAGTGCCGCCCGACAGATTGCTGGTCAGCGCATTGACGATGCCCTTGGTGCCCAGCTGCACGGCGATGACACCGACCACTTGTTTGCGTTTGGAAAAAACCGGCGCGGCCATGAAGGCAGCAACGCCATCGGGGCTGTGGCTGTAGGCGGCAAAGTCGGCGGCAACAACCGTGCCAGCCTCTGCCTGCAGGGCGGCTTGGAAGGCCCGGGCCAGTCCGTTGCCGGCATCTGGCGCGACATCGGTCAGGAAATCATCCTGCTTTTTCACCGAGTAGACCACCTGCCCCTTGGCGCTGATCAGATACAGGTCCTGATAGCCGTTCAGGCGCAGGCTTTGCAGGAAAGTGGGGTGATAGGTGACATGCGACTGATTGTAATAGCTGCCGTCGCCCGCGTCCGTCAGCTCCTCGCGCTGCTGCGCTGGATTCGGGTTTTCTGCGGCATAGGTCTGTTTCAGATAGGCAATGGGGTCGTCTTCCTCGACCATGCCGATCACCCTTTCGAAATTGCCGATGGCGCGGAACACCGCGGGCTGGCCGGCCAGGCTGGAGACATCGGACCGGGCCGCTTTGATCAGGAATTCCAGCGCCTGGGCAGCGGATTTGGCCTCGATCTTTTGCGCGGCAAAGGCGTTTTCCCGGATGCTGCGCTCGGCCATTGAATAAATCAGCAGCGACACGGTGACCAGGAAGGCCCCGGTCAGCGCCACCATGATCAGCGGCAGTTTCAGCTTGAGCGGCAGTTTCGTGGTCCGGGGCATTGGCGAAGGTCTCCTGCTAACGGCGGCGCACCGGTTGCAGCCGGGGCTTGTAGGAGTGTTAATCAGGAAAGTCCTGAAAAAATGTGTACCATAAGGCCGCCGCCAATGAAGTTTTCCGGAAACCCGGTGATTTTATGCCGCAAATTTGAGTTTACTTTCCATCGGGCGGAATATGCGGATTCGCCCTTATTGCACTGGTGTTTGCCGCCGCAAGTGTTGCAATGGCGCACGTTGGGGTGGCGCAAATCGTCAGTTAGGAAGTCATTCACATTTGGCGATCTTGCATAGGGTGCGCCTGCTTGATGGCGCCCCCTGCGTTAAGATTCGTCAGCGAGCAGAGTCACTTCCCGCGAGTCGCATTCGCTGGGGTTTAAAGCAGCCCACCGGCCCCGGCTGCGGCTGGTGCTGCGCGCCCGGCATGGCTGGGACTGGCGTGGCGGCGAAACCGGCTTCAGCACTTGAAGCCCGCGCGGCTCCGATGGCGGCGGCCGCGGAGCGCATGACCCTGTGCATCCGGTGCCTTGCGGATTCAAGTTGTCAATCCGGCCGATGCAGGGGAAAAATCAGCTATGGATGAAAAAGACCACGATATCCTCCGGCTGATACAGTCCAACGCGCAGCTGACCGCCGAAGCCATCAGCCATGAGATCGGTCTGTCGGCGCCGGCGGTTCAGAAGCGGCTGAAGAAACTTCGCGATACCGGAGTAATTGAAAAGGAAATCGCCATCCTTTCACCGGCCCGGCTGGGGCGCGAGATGACCGTGATCGTGCAGGTGGTTCTGGAGCGCGAAAGCCGGATGCATCTGGACGCCTTCAAGCGCAGAATGCGCCAGGCCAGTCAAGTTCAGCAATGCTATTACACTACAGGCGAGGCTGATTTCATTCTTGTGGTCATCGTCGGGGACATCAAGGAATACGAGGCGTTCACGCAGGAGTATTTCTTTGATGAATCCAATGTCAGCCGCTTTACCTCTTCGGTTGTGATGGACCGGGTCAAGGTGTCGTTGGACATCATTTAGGCGATGCATCAGGTGCGCATTTTGTTCGATGCCGCTTCGTTCCGGAATTCTGTGTGCTGCGTTTCGCCTCTGTTATCTGTCCGGAGTGAGCGGCAGCCAGGGTATCCAGAAACAGCTTGGTGATACGGTTCACCGCCGGGCGTTTTCGGGTGACGGCGGCGAATTGGCTGCGGTAGAACACTTTCCTGGGCAGTACTTTCTGCATCAGGCCGCTGTCGGCAAACCCGACGGCCAGGTGGTCCGGCAAGAACCCCAGATAACTGCCTGACAAGATGAGAAGCGCCAGCGCCTGCTCGTTCTGCACTTTGGCAGAGCGGCGGAGGCCCAGTTTTTGCCCACATGCAGATTGGGCGAGCTTACCCGGATGCCTGCATACTTCATGGCCTGCACATCCCGCAGACCCAGGGTTTGCTGATCGCAGTCGAAGAACGGATGCTCCTTGCAGTAATAGAGAAACATGTTCTCTCGATAGAGCGGCATGTAGTCCAGGCTGGGCGCCGGCCGGTGCAGAACCAGTATCCCGATGTCAAGCTGGCCGCCGATCACCTTGGTTTCGATTACGTTGGGCGGTTCCAGCGGCAGTTCGATCTCCACCGAAGGCGCGGCCTTGTTAAAGGCGCGGATCCCGCCGGGTACAAAAGCTTCGGGATTAGAGGCGCGTTGGCCGAACAGGGCAATCCGGATGGTGCTGGCCATCTGCTGTTTAATCTCATTCACTTCGGCACGGAAATCCGACACCGAGGTCAGCAGCTCTTTGGCGGATTTCAGCACTTTGATGCCGCCGTCTGTCAGCGAGAACCCCGCCGGGCCGCGGTTGCACAGCTTCAGGTCCAACCGCAGCTCGAGGTCGGCGATGTATTTCGATATGGACGATCTGCCGATGTTAAGCTCGGTTTCGGCGGCTGTCGGCCCGGAAAACTCAGCGGCTTGACTGGTAAGGAGGCTGGCCTTAGGAGCACCTCGAAACAACAGCAGGGATTTCCATGAAACTTATCCGTTAGCAACGAGTGCAGATCGATCATTACCGGCCGCCCGGCAGTGGACCGGCCGAACGTTCAACTGCTTCAATCGGAGCGCAAGAGGGCACCTCTTGCGGATAAATTTCTATGGAAACCTTTGACAGCGCCAACGGGCGTATCAATCGGGATGGATACGCGCTCGGCTACACAATCGAGGGGGAAGGAGAACCGCTGCTGATCATCGGCAGCCACGTCTTCTATCCACGCACATTTTCAGCAGGCTTGCGCAGCAAACGAAAACTTATCTTCATTGATCACCGCGGCTTTGCTCCGGCCGGCCGCGGCGTCGAGGCGCGTGACTGCACATTGGAGACGATTACCGATGATATCTCTGCGATGTGCAGCGCGCTTGGCCTTCCACGCCTGGATGTGCTGGGGCACTCGGGCCACGGCTATATGGCATTGGAGTTCGCCCGCCGCAGGCCGGATCTGGTCCGGAAGACCGTGGTTGTTGCAACCGGACCAAGCCATTCGCCGGAGCACATGGCATACGGGGAGCGTATCTGGCGTATGCTTGCGGCGCCGGAACGCAAGCACCGTTTGGCACAGGATCTGGAACGGATGGCTGCAAAGATCGATGCTGAACCGGAAAAGAGGTTCATCTGGATGTGCTTGGGGCTGGCCGCCCGCAGCTGGTTTGATCCATGTTTTGATGCCTCAGATCTTTGGCGGGGTGTTCACGTGAATATGCCGGTTTTCGACAGTTTGTGGGGGGACGTGTTTCGCGATTTCGACCCCGTCACAGTGCTGCAGGAGATTCAAACTCCGCTTCTGATTTGTATGGGGCGGCATGACCATCTGGTTGCCCCGCTGGAAACCTGGCTCCCGATCACCCCGGAGACTCGCAAGCCGGTCTTTGCTCTTTTTGAGCGGAGCGCGCACACCCCGCAACTGGAAGAAGCAGAGCGGTTTGACGAAACCCTCCTGAACTTCCTGGCCTGAAGCATGCCCCGTGCGGGTAAGAACCGCGCGGGGCATCCGCTTCAATCCCGGCAATCCGTAGGACGTGATCGGTGTAATCCTGTGTCGGCAGCATCGGTTCAGTG
>NZ_JAXMOX010000254.1:0-5934 GCF_034669605.1 Leisingera sp. | reverse complement strand
GGGGCCGCCCGCGCTGACCCTTTATACCATGATCAACAACCGCACCGGCCGGGGCGGCCATGCGTCATTGATGATCAATGCGTCAGAGCGGGTGATCTTTGATCCGGCGGGCTCCTTCTATGCCTCGGTGGTGCCGGAACGCAACGACGTGCTTTATGGCATCACCCCCGCGGTGGAGCAGGCCTATCGCGGCGCCCATGCCCGCAGCACCTTCCATGTGGTTGTACAGCGGATCGAGGTCACGCCGGAGCAGGCCCAGAAAGCCTATCGGCTGGCGGTTGCCAATGGCCCTGTGCCGGGCGCCTATTGCGCTCAGGCCACCATCGG
Organism: Leisingera sp.; assembly: GCF_034669605.1. Lineage (GTDB taxonomy): Bacteria > Pseudomonadota > Alphaproteobacteria > Rhodobacterales > Rhodobacteraceae > Leisingera. Next base: position 5,607 of record NZ_JAXMOX010000254.1, on the reverse strand, counting down.
CATCCTGCAGCAGATCCCCGGGTTCGAGAGTCTGAACCGCACCTTCTATCCGGAAAAGCTGTCAGCGCAATTCGGCCAGCTTCCGGGCGTGGTGACGGAGCGCTACTACGAGAACGACAGCGCCGATCTGCAGGCGGGCCTTGCCAAAGGCGACGCCGCGCTGAGCGCCGCTACTGAATAATGCTGCCCGGTGCGGAGCGCTAGGCCGCAAGGTACAGCAGCAGCAGCGATACTCCGCCTGCGCCAAGCCCGCACAGCACGTTCCTGGTCAGGTAACCCGCTGCCAAGGTCGCGGCGGCGGCCGCAAAATGCATCAGGCTGGGGCTGCCGTCGGTGGGCGCCGGCCAGACCACCAGCGGCGCCACCAGCGCCGGAATGATGGCAACGGCGGTATAGCGCAGGTGGCGCATCAGCCAGGGCGCAATCGGCTTGCCGCCCATGAAGCCGATGAAGGCAAACCGCAGGGCATAGCTGCCCACGGCCAGGCCAAGGATCACAGTCCAGAGAAGCGGGGCGGGAATACTGCTCATTGCGCGGCCTCCATCTTGGTTTTCTGCCGCTCCAGCCACAGCTCCGCCTGGGCACCGGCAATCATGCCGGCAATCCCGGCCACAATCAAACCCAGGTTATAGGGCAGGGCAGCGGCGGGCAGGGCGGTGGCCACGGCGACGAAACAGGCGGCAATATGGGCAGGCGTGCGCAGCATCGGGCCGATCATCGCCAGGAACGCCAGCGGCAGCACGAAATCAACCCCCCAGCTGTCGGGGATCCGGGTGCCGACCAGCGCGCCAATTGCGGTGGCGATCACCCAGGCCGGGGCCACAATGCCATTGGTGCCAAAGAAATAGGCCATCCGCTGCGGTGCGGTCATTTCCGGCTCAGCCTCGAATTTGACGATCGACAGCGCATAGGACTGATCCACCATGAAATAGGCGGCCAGCGCCCGCTGCCACATCGGCGCATCGCCCAGGTAAGGCGTCAGCGATGCCGAATACATTGCCATCCGCAGGTTCACCGCCAGCGCCGAGATCAGGATGATGATCAGCGGCGCGTTCTCCTGCATCAGCTGCAGCGCGGTGAACTGGGCGGCGCCGGCAAAGACCGCCAATGAAAACGCAAAGGCTTCGGGCACGATCAGCCCGGCCTCCGCGGCCAGTACTCCGAACAGAAAGCCAAAGGGCGAGGCCATGAAGATAAAAGGGGCGCTGTCGCGAAACCCCTTCCAGAAGGCCGATTTGGTGGTGGTGATTGCCATCTGCGCGTCCTAGATTGCCTGCACCCGGACTAAGGCGGTGGCAGAAGGAATGCAATTGGTGAGTATGGATATCACGTCAGAATATCTGATCGCGCCCGGCGTCGCCGATCCGCGGCTGACCCGCACCGTCACCGGGGTGGACCAGGACGGCGAGGCCGGCGAGATTGCCGTGGTCGAGGAGCGGCCGCTGACCATCTTCCTGAATTCCCAGGAAATTGTCACCGCGATGACCATCGGCGACTATCCGGAATACCTGGCGCTTGGCTTCCTGCGCAATCAGCGCATGCTGCTGGACGGGGATGAGGTCACCCGCGTCGATTATGACGAGGACCTGGAAACCGTGGTGGTCCGCACCGCGGTGGAAACCAGCCATGAGGAAAAGCTGAAAAAGAAGACCCGCACCTCCGGCTGCGCGGTCGGCACCGTCTTTGGCGACATGATGGAGGGGCTGGAGGACGTGCGCCTGCCTGAGGTGCAGGTGAAAACCTCCTGGCTTTATACGCTGGCCCACAAGATCAACCGCACGCCGTCCTTGTACCTGGAGGCCGGCGCCATCCACGGCACCGTGCTCTGCCACCAGGACCGCCCGCTGGTCTATATGGAGGATGTTGGCCGCCACAACGCGGTGGACAAGATCGCAGGCTGGATGCTGTCCGAAGGGGCCGAACCCGCGGACAAGATCCTCTATACCACCGGGCGGCTGACCTCGGAGATGGTGATCAAGACCGCGATGATGGGCATCCCGGTGCTGGCTTCGCGCTCCGGCTTCACCGCCTGGGGCGTGGAGATCGCCCGCGAGGTCGGCCTCACCCTCATTGGCCGGATGCGCGGCCAGCGGTTCATCTGCCTGTCGGGCGACGAGAGGCTGCTGCGCGACATGGACCCGAAAAACGCGCCGGTTGAAGACAAGAAACACCGGCGCAAGAGCGCGGACGGCTAACCGGTTTCCGCGCGGAGTTCGGTCCGGGAAACGCGTGTTTTCCTGCTCTGGAGGAGAAGGCATGACAGAAATACCCCCCCTCGGCGTGATTCTCGCAGGCGGCCTCGCCACCCGGATGGGCGGCGGCGACAAGGGGCGGCTGCAGGTCGGCGGCCAGAGCCTCTTGTCCCGCGTCGTGGACCGGCTGTCGCCGCAGGTCTCAGGGCTGGCGCTCAATGCCAATGGTGATCCGGAACGGTTCGGTGACATGGGCCTGCCGGTGATTGCCGACTCGATCGAGGGTTTCGCCGGGCCGCTGGCGGGCGTGCTGGCGGGGCTCGACTGGGCCGCAGAGCAGGGGGCTGAGGCCATCGTCACCGCCGCCGCAGACACGCCCTTCTTTCCGCAGGATCTGGTCGCCCGGCTGGCCGCCGCAGCGGCGGACATGGATCACCCGCTGGTGATGGCCACCACTCCGCGCACCGGCGATGAGGCGCTGAAATCCGGAGGCGGAAAGCGCGTCAACCGGCACCCGGCCTTTGGCCTTTGGCCCGTCGCCCTGCGCGATGACCTGCGCGCCGCATTGCAGGACGGGTTGCGCAAGGTGGTCCTGTGGACCGACCGGCACGGCGGCCGCGAGGCCATGTTCGAAGCTGATCGTTTCGACCCGTTCTTCAACATCAACACGCCAGAGGATCTGACCCGCGCCGAGGCGCTGCTGAAATGAAGGTCTACGGCGTCACCGGCTGGAAGAACAACGGCAAGACCGGGCTGATGGAACGGCTGGTAACGGAGTTCACGTCCCGCGGCTTCACCGTGTCCACCATTAAACACGCCCATCACGCAACGGACGTGGACCAGCCCGGCACCGACAGCTACCGCCACCGTCAGGCTGGCGCGTCCGAGGTGGTGCTGGCCTCGGCAGGGCGCGTGGCGATCATGCAGGAGCTGCGCGGCGCAGCAGAGCCGCCGCTGGCAGAGCTGCTGGCCCGCCTCAATCCGGTCGATCTGGTGCTGGTCGAGGGCTACAAACGCGAACCCCACCCTAAGGTCGAGGCCTGCCGGCAGGACGCAGGCACCGATCTGATCGCCCCGCGGGATCCAAGCATCCGGGCCGTCGCCAGCGACACCCCGCTGGCGCTGGACTGCCCGGTGTTTGATCTGAACGCCACTTCGGAGATTGCGGATTTCATCCAGACGGACTTGGGACTGTGACCGGCTTTGACACCATTCTGACCGTCGACTGGTCCGCTGCCAAGCGCAAACCCCGGCGCCAAAGCAAGGATGCGGTCTGGCTCGGGGTGGCGCGCGGCGGAACCGCCGAACAGCAGATCTATTGCCGCAGCCGGCAGGAGGCAGAGGCGTGGATCAGCAAATTCCTTGATGTGGAACAGGCGGCAGGGCGGCGGGTCTTGGCAGCTTTTGATTTTCCCTTCGGCTATCCGCGCGGATTTGCGCGCCGGGTGACCGGCTCGGATGATCCCTTTGCCCTGTGGCATTGGCTGGAAGAGCGGATCGAAGACGCTGAGGACGGCAGCAACAACCGGTTTGATGTGGCCTCTGCAATGAACCGGCTGTTTGCCGGCGCCGGCCCGTTCTGGGGCAAGCCGGATCAGAAGAACTGGCCGGACATTCCCTACCGCAAGGCCGGCATAAGCTATGAAGAAGTGGCAGAACGGCGCAGCGCCGATCTGGCGGCCAAGGCGTCGTCCTCCTGTTTTCAGCTGTTTTTCAACCCGACGGTCGGCAGCCAGACCCTCATGGGGGTGCCGGTGCTGCAGCGGCTGCGTCTGCGGCACAAGGCCGCCGTCTGGCCGTTCGAGAAGGTTGAGACTGCGCAAACCGTGCTGGCGGAAATTTGGCCGGGTTTGATCGAACCCGCCGTCAAGGCTGCCATGGCGGTTGCAGGCCCGGAAGAGATACGCGACCGGGTGCAGATGCGGCTGTTGTCGCAGGCGCTCGGCCGTTTGCCTGCAGAAGAACTGGCGGCGATGCTGGCCGCAGCGCCAAAGGCAGCGCAAGAGGAGGCTTGGATTTTGGGCACCGGATACGAAGACCGCTTGAATGCGCTGGCCCCGGACGAACCGGGCCGGTTGACACCGCCGCCGCTCAGCAATGATTGCTTTGCCCTGCCTGCGGGCGTCGACTGGACCCCGGTCGATGATGCGTTGCAACTGCTAAAGGACCGGCTCGGCCCTGTCACCGGGGTGGAAACCGTGCCGCTGGCAGACGCCCTGGGCCGGGTGCTGGCAGAGGATGCGGTAGCCCAACGCGCCAACCCGCCGCTGCCGAATACGGCGGTGGACGGATACGGTTTCGCAGGCGGCCGGGCAGAGGGGCCGCATGTGCTGCCGCTGGTTCAGGGCCGCGCAGCGGCCGGTGTCCCTTTTGATGGCGCGGTGCCCGGCGGCAGCGCCATCCGGGTGCTGACCGGGGCAGCGCTGCCCGATGGCGTGGACACGGTGATTTTGGAGGAAGACGTCAACACCGACGGCGCCCGGATCGCCTTCAACGGTCCGCTGAAGCGCGGGGCAAACACCCGCAAGGCAGGCGAGGATGTCTCCGCAGATGAGGTGATCCTGGCCGCGGGCCGTGTCGTGTCGCCTGCCGATCTGGCGCTGGCCGCTGCAACCGGGCTGGCGGAACTCACGGTGCGGCTGCCGCTGCGGGTCGGGGTGCTCTCCACCGGCGACGAGCTGGTCGAGGCGGGGGAACCGGCGGGCAAGGGTCAGATATTCGATGCCAACCGCCCGATGCTGCTGGCGCTGATATGGCAGCTGGGCTTTATGCCGGTGGATCTGGGCAAGGCCGCAGACGACCGCGAAGCCCTGCGCGCGCATCTCGACGGCGCGGCAGCCCGAACGGACGTAATCCTGACTTCGGGCGGGGCCTCGGCCGGGGACGAGGATCACATGTCGGCGCTGCTGCGCGAGGCCGGTGCGATGCAGGAATGGCGCATCGCGCTGAAACCGGGGCGCCCGCTGGCCTTGGGCATGTGGCAGGGCACACCGGTCTTCGGCCTGCCGGGCAACCCGGTTGCAGCGCTGGTCTGCACGCTGATTTTTGCCCGCCCCGCGATGGGGCTGATGGCGGGCGCGGGCTGGCAGGCCCCGCAGGGTTTCGAGGTTCCGGCGGCTTTCGAAAAGCGCAAGAAGCCGGGCCGCCGCGAATACCTGCGCGCGCGGGTGCGCGAGGGCTGCGCGGAGGTTTTCAAATCCGAAGGCTCCGGCCGGATCAGCGGCCTCAGCTGGGCCGAGGGGCTGGTGGAGCTTGGCGACGGGCCTGGGCATATCAAGCCGGGCGATCCGGTGCGTTTCATCCCCTACGGCAGTTTCGCCCTTTAGGCGGGATGCTCCCGCCCGCGGCACAGCGCATCACAGATGCTTGCCCGCCGTTTGGCCGGGCGCCGGGCTTGCGCCCGGCGTGGCACTCC
>NZ_JAXMOX010000253.1:0-5953 GCF_034669605.1 Leisingera sp. | reverse complement strand
AGACTGTGGTGGACCAGGACGAATAGATCCGCCACGGCGCCACCATGGAAGCGATGCAGAAGCTGCGCCCGGCCTTCACCAAGGACGGGTCTGTCACTGCCGCCAATGCCTCGGGCCTGAACGACGGCGCTGCCGCCACCCTGCTGATGAGCGCCGATGAGGCCGAAAAGCGGGGCATCGAGCCGCTGGCCCGCATTGCGTCCTATGCCACTGCCGGACTGGACCCGTCGATCATGGGTGTCGGCCCGATCTATGCCTCGCGCAAGGCGCTGGAAAAGGCCGGCTGGTCGGTCGCCGACCTGGATCTGGTCGAAGCCAACGAAGCCTTTGCCGCCCAGGCCTGTGCGGTGAACAAGGACATGGGCTGGGATCCGTCGATCGTCAACGTGAACGGCGGCGCCATTGCCATCGGCCACCCGATCGGCGCTTCGGGCTGCCGGGTGCTGAACACGCTGCTGTTCGAAAAGAATCTCCCTGTGCATCGGCGGCGGCATGGGCGTTGCCCTCTGCGTGGAGCGCCCGTAAGTGGCGCAATAGTGCTGATATCGGAGGGCGCCCTGCCGGGGCGCCCTTTTTCTTTTACAATTCAGCGGTATCTCGCGGGTGCGACAATTTTTTTGCGGCAATGCAGAAATTTCATGACGCAATATTGTTGCGCAGGTGAAACCGAAACTGTAGCAAGATTACAAAGAAGTCAAACTGGAGGATTCTTGAATGGCACGTACTGCACTCGTCACCGGCGGTTCCCGCGGCATCGGCGCAGCAATCTCGCAGGCGCTGAAGGCGCAGGGCTGCAATGTGGCCGCGACCTATGCCGGCAATGACGAAGCCGCGGCAAAGTTCACCGACGAAACCGGCATCAAGACCTATAAATGGAATGTCGGCAGCTATGAGGAAAGCGCCGAAGGCATCGCCAAGGTCGAAGCGGAAGTGGGTCCGATCGACATCGTGGTCGCCAATGCCGGCATTACCCGCGACGCGCCGTTCCACAAGATGACGCCGCAGCAGTGGCAGGAAGTGATCGACACCAACCTGACTGGCGTGTTCAACACCGTGCACCCGGTCTGGCCCGGCATGCGCGAGCGCAAATTCGGCCGTGTGATCGTGATCTCCTCGATCAACGGCCAGAAGGGCCAGTTCGCGCAGGTGAACTATGCCGCGACCAAGGCGGGCGATCTGGGCATCGTGAAATCGCTGGCCCAGGAAGGGGCCCGCGCAGGCATCACCGCCAACGCGATCTGCCCCGGCTATATCGCCACTGAAATGGTGATGGCGGTTCCGGAAAAGGTCCGCGAGTCGATTATCGGCCAGATCCCGGCCGGCCGTCTGGGCGAGCCTGAAGAGATTGCCCGCTGCGTCGCCTTCCTGGCGTCTGACGACTCGGGCTTCATCAACGGTTCGACGATCTCGGCCAACGGCGCGCAGTTCTTCGTCTGATTCTTCGCTTCGGCGAAAACGGCAAGGGCCGGTCCTGATGGACCGGCCCTTTTCCTATCCCGTAAGTGCCTTTTCCTGAAAGCAGAGCGCGCTCAGGCCCAGCGGGAAACCTTGGGGCGGAGGGCTGGCAGGTGCCGTGCGCCGAACAGCCGGGCCCAGGCCAGTTTCAGCACGTGTTTCAGCACCTCACCGCGCTCAGTGTGGGCACGGGCCATGGCAGACTTCACGGCGGCATCAGCAGAGTATTCCAGCATCTTCGGCCTCCTATTCGGATCAGTATCCTTTACATGCATTCACTGTGACGACGTTCCGTCGAACGCGCAAACGAGACTTTGCAGTGGTTCAGTTAAGCTGTACTTATGTGAAATGCCTGACCGCCTGCCGCCTCTCACCGCCCTGCGCGCGTTTGATTCCGCCGCCCGGCACATGTCCTTTGCCAAGGCGGCGGAAGAACTGAATGTGACCCCCGCGGCGCTGTCGTTTCAGATCAAATCGCTGGAGGAGCATCTGGGCCGGCCGCTGTTCCGCCGCCTGAACCGCGCGGTGGAGCTGACGGAAGCCGGCAAGACACTGGCCCCCGGCGCAGCCGAAGGATTTGAAGCGCTGACCGCCGCCTGGCGCGCCGTGCGCCGTCTGCAGGACAACACCACGCTGACGGTGACCGCGGGACCGGCGCTGACCGCCAAGTGGCTGGCGCCGCGGCTCTATGAATTTGCCCGCAGCCACCCGGAGATCGACCTGCGCTTCTCGGCCACGCTGCGGCAAATGGATTTTGCCCGGGACGAGGTCGATGTGGCGATCCGCTTTGGCTATGGGCCGGACGAGGGGGTCTGGGCGATGCCCCTGCGCAAGGACTGGATGACCCCGGTGATGACGCCGGAGCTGGCCGAACGCTACCCGACCCCCGAAAGCCTGACCGAGGCGCCGCTGCTGTTTGACGAGTCGCTGAATTTCCTCGATCCGCCCTGTGACTGGCCGGTGTGGTTCCGCACCCAGGGGATCGATTTCACCCCCACCCATGGCGCTTGGTTTTCACAGGCCGACCATGCCATTGACGCGGCGCTGGCCGGGGTTGGCGTGGCGCTGGGGCGGCGGTCGATCATCGTGACGGACCTTCATGCGGGCCGGCTGGTGGCACCGTTCAAGACCGCGATTGAGACCAAGGCGCATTTCCGGTTCCTCTGTGCCCGCGGCACCGAAAACCGTCCCCAGATCGCCGCCTTCCGCGAGTGGTTTGTTGCCGAGATCGAAAAAACCGCCTACGTCTCGGAGGCTCTTGATATCATCCCCGTTGAGGACATCCCGCCGCCATGACCAGATCCCGCGCGACCGCCGTCGGCTTTGTCGCTGTTTTGCTGTGGTCGCTTCTGGCGTTGCTGACCGTCGGGTCGGAACCTGCGCCGCCGCTGCTGCTGAATGCGCTGTGTTTCACCCTCGGCGGCACGCTGGGCATGATCTGGACCGCCGCCACCGGCAAGCTGGGCCAGCTGCGCCATGTGCCCTTTCGGGTCTATCTCTTTGGCACGCTGGGGCTGTTCGGCTATCACGCGCTGTATTTCTCGGCGCTGCGGCTGGCGCCGGCCGCCGAAGCCGGGCTGATCGCCTATTTGTGGCCCTTGCTGATCGTGCTGTTTTCCGGCCTGCTGCCCGGCGAGCATCTGAAGGCGGGGCATCTGATCGGGGCCGGACTGGGCTTTGCCGGGGCGGCCACCATCATTTCCGGCGGCGGCGAAGGGTTTCAGGCGCAATATCTGCCCGGCTATGGCCTGGCGCTGCTGTGCGCGCTGACCTGGTCGGGATATTCGGTGCTGTCGCGGCTGGTGGGCGGGGCGCCGACCAGTTCGGTTGCGGTGTTCTGCCTGGCCACCGCCGTGGCCTCCTGGGGGCTGCATTTCGCACTTGAGGAGACCGTCTGGCCTGCGGGCACGCTGGGCTGGGGTTCAACCCTGCTGTTGGGCCTTGGTCCTGTCGGACTGGCGTTTTATGTCTGGGACATCGGCGTCAAACAGGGCGACATTCAGATGCTTGGCACCAGCAGTTACGCCGCGCCGCTGTTGTCGACGCTGATCCTGGTGCTGGCGGGCATTGCCGCCGCCTCCTGGGGGCTGGCGCTGGCGGCGGCGCTGATCACAGGCGGGGCGCTGATTGCGGCAAGGGCCAGTTCGGCAAGCTGACCCCGCAATCCTGATCCGGTATTCCTGATCCGGCATTCCTGCTGCCGCAAAATGAAAAGAGGGCCGCCGCGCCGGGCAGGCCCTCCGAACCGTGTTGCCGGGATGCGTCCCGGCGGAAACTCCTCAGACCAGTTCAGTCGTCAGACGCTCAATCTCTTCCTTCAGCTTGAGCTTTTGCTTTTTCATTGATGCGATTTCCAGACCGTCGGTACTGGGCGATCGTTGGGCCTGTTCCACTTCCATGCTCAGATGCTCGTGCTTCTTCTTAAGTTCGGTCAGATGCGAGCTAAGGCTCATGGCAACCCTCCTTCTTAGAGCTAGATGTGTTCAACATCAAAGAGTGGACCACAAGTTTCCACGTCTGTCACGCCGCAGCCGCAGTATTTTTGTCATGAAATTTTCATATCAGCCATGCGCCGCGCATTTTGCCGCAGGCGGCATCGCATTCCGGCAGAAACCTGCTGATAAACATGTCTCATAAGTTGAATGCGGCTGGCTTGCCCCCTATATTCGCGGCGCTGCAAAATCGCTGTCAGACCGGCCAGGGCAACGCCGCACCCTCGCGCAGAACCGCCCGGATTTGCGGCTGGTAGCTGTCTGCGTCCCGCTCATGCCGGGCACCCTGATGCAGAATCAGCGGCGCATGCAGCCGGAAACCGGCCCGCCCGCCCTTGCGCGCGCGCAGGATCACCAGCTCAGCCGCCCGCCCTGCGCGCGGCGCCAGCGGCAACACCTCGACCGAGCCAAGACCGCCGCTGCAGGCCGCCAGCATATCCGGCAGCCGGTCGGCGCGCTGGATCATGTGCAGGTATCCTTTCGGCGCCAGCCGCCGGGCGGCGGTTGCGATCCAGTCCGCCAGCGGCGTGCCCTCCCCCAGCGCGACCTGCCTGCCGGCATCCCGCGCCCGGCTGTGGGCGCCCGGTTTGTAATACGGCGGATTGGCAACGACGTGATGGAACTGGCGCTGTTTCAGGACCTCTGGCAGTGCCGATAAATCGGCCTCGAACACCTCGATCGCCTGATCGTTTTCGGCAGCATTGCACCGGGCCAGCTCCGCGTAAGACGGCTGCAGCTCCACCCCCGCCAGCTGCAGGTCCGGCACCCGCGCAGCGAGGCACAGCAAGGCCTGTCCGGCACCGCAGCCCAGCTCCAGGACCGCCTCGCCCGGCCTGGCCGGGACCGCCGCTGCCAGCAGCACTGGATCAACTCCCGCACGGTATCCCTTGACCGGCTGCCACAGCCGCACCCTGCCGCCAAGAAAACCGTTGCAGCTCAGCGCGTCTTTCGCAAAGGCGTTCATCGGCCCAGGGGAATTTGATTGTCGCGCATCACTTCCAGCGCGTCGTCGTAATCATCCGCCCGCACCATCAGGCGGCGCGGGAAAATTCCGATACCGCCTTCCAGGACGCTCATATTTACGTCCATTTGAAAGCAGTCTATATCCTCACCCTCAAGAAGGGCGGAGGCAAAGGCCATGATCGTCGGATCGGTGCTGCGCAGAAGCTCTTTCATAGGATTGGATCTAAGGGCAAGGCCCCGGCCTTGTCGAGCCTTGCGAGCGGGAAAGTGATGGACCAAGTGATGACCAGAAAGCCGCATGAGATGCTGGCCGCCACGCTGAGCCAGGAACTGGACGCGGTGAATGTGCTGATCCGCAAGCGGATGGCGTCGGAACATGCGCCGCGCATCCCCGAAGTGACGGCGCATCTGGTTGAGGCCGGCGGCAAGCGCCTGCGGCCGATGCTGACGCTGGCAGCCGCGAAGATGTGCGGCTACCAGGGCGATCACCATCTGAAACTGGCCGCGACGGTGGAATTCATCCATACCGCCACCCTGCTGCATGACGATGTGGTGGATGAGAGCGCCCAGCGGCGCGGGCGCCCGACCGCGAATCTGCTCTGGGACAACAAAAGCTCGGTGCTGGTCGGCGACTACCTGTTTGCCCGCAGTTTCCAGCTGATGGTCGAGACCGGGTCGCTGCGGGTGCTGGACATCCTTGCCAACGCTTCGGCCACGATTGCCGAGGGCGAAGTGCTGCAGATGACCGCGGCCTCGAACCTGAAGACCGGCGAAGACATCTATCTGCAGGTGGTGCGCGGCAAGACCGCGGCGCTGTTCTCGGCCGCGACCGAGGTCGGCGGGGTGATTGCCGGGGCTTCTGAAGAGCAGGTGAAGGCGTTGTTCGATTACGGCGACGCGCTGGGGGTCGCCTTTCGGATCGCCGATGACCTTTTGGACTATCAGGGCGACAGCAAGGCCACCGGCAAGAACGTCGGTGACGATTTCCGCGAGCGCAAACTGACCTTGCCGGTGATCAAGGCAGTGGCGCAGGCGACGGAGGA
>NZ_JAXMOX010000252.1:0-6084 GCF_034669605.1 Leisingera sp. | reverse complement strand
TTCAGCGTTTTCACCACCGGAGCAGCGCAGGTACGCACCGAGACACTGCCCTGCCCCGAAAAAGCGATGATAGCAGGCCCCGCCGGCGTGATCCCGCGGGAGCTTCCGGGGCTGACCTGCGCCACCATCGACATAGAACTGCCAGTAAAACCGCAAGCGCGGTTTGCGTTCCGGAAACCGGCTGCAGAGGCGGACATCACCCCGCGTCTGCTGGAAGAGCTGATGGCGGACCCCGCGAACACCGCCGCCGCCTGGCGCGGCGAAAAGCGGTATGAACTCGCCTGGCGCCCGCAGCCGCTGCCCGAACCGCAAACACCGCCGTTCACCGATGGCGGCCACTATCTGATCACCGGCGGTTATGGCGGTATCGGATTGACCATCGCAGAGTATCTGATGCGGGACTACGGCGCCAGAATCTCGCTGATCTCCCGCGAAGGTCTGCCGCCGCGCGACACCTGGGAGCGTTGCCTGCGCGGCCACAGCCCGGCCAACCGCACCGCCCGGCGCATCCGCGCGGTGCTGGCGCTGGAAACCTCCGGCAGGGGCAAGGTGCTTGCGCTGGCCGCCGACGTCTGCAACAGCAGCGAGCTGCGCAGCGCCCGTGAACGGGCCGAAGCCGCCTTTGGGCCTGTAACCGGCGTGATTCACGGTGCCGGCGTCATCGATGACGGCCCGCTGCTGGCCAAGACCGAGGATCAGATCGCCCGGGTGCTTGCGCCCAAGGTCAGCGGCCTGCGGGCGCTGGATACTGTGTTCCCGGATGGCAGTCTGGAGCTGATGGTGCTGTTTTCCTCCTCCTCCGCCGCGACCCGGCCGGCAGGTCAGGTGGATTACATTGCAGCCAATGAATTCCTCAACGCCTGGGCCAAGCACCGCGCCGGCGGCCGCACCCGCGTGATGGCAGTTGATTGGGGGGTGTGGTCCGATACCGGCATGGCCGCCGACGCCATGGCCAGCCGCAACGGCGCCACGGCAGCCGGCCCTAGGGAACCCTGCCTGCAGCCGCTGTTGCAGGAACGCGGGTCCGACACTGCCGGCAACCGCATTTTCACACCGCGTTTTGCCGCCGCTGATTGGCTGCTGGACGAACACCGGACCGCTGATGGCACCGCCCTGATGCCCGGCACCGGCTACATCGAAATGGCAGCCGAGGCGCTGGCGGAAACCGGCATCAATACGCCGTTCGAGATCCGCGACCTTTATTTCATGCGCCCTCTGGTTGCATCCGGACAGCAGCCGCAGAATGTCCTGGCAAAAATTGAAGCTAATGAAAATGGTTATGAACTGTTTGTTTACTCGGGGTGTACAAAAGGTTACTTTCTGAATTGTCAGGCTATGCTGGCCTCAGCGGCGGTGGCAGAACGCCCCGTCGCACTCAACCTCCAGACTATTTTCACCCGATGCCCGGAGGAGCAGGCGCCGATCGACGGGCGCTTGCGCTCCGCGCAGGAGGCGCATCTGCGGTTCGGCCCGCGCTGGCATGTGCTGAACCGCGCGGCCTTGGGCAACGGCGAAGGGCTCGCCTCTCTCTCACTCCCGGACATCGCAGCGCAGGATGGCTGCCTGCTGCATCCCGGCCTGCTGGATCTGGCCACCGGCTGGGCCATGGGGCTGATTCCCTGCTATGACGCCAGCGCGCTTTGGGTTCCGGTCTCCTACCGGCTGATCCGGGTGTTCGCGCCGCTTACCTCCAGCATCTGCAGCCATGTGCGGCTGGCGGATGCGCCGGATGCAAGCTCTGCCGCCTTTGACATTACGCTGACCGATCCGGATGGCGCCGTTCTGGTCCGGATCGAAGGGTTCCGGATGCAGCGCCTGGCCGCCGGGTTCGACGCCGCAGCCAACAGGGAACAGGCGGACGCCACCGCCGCTGACCTGGGCCTGGAACCCGCCGCCGGCACCCAGCCCCTGTCAGCCGAGGAACGGCGCCTGCAGCTGAACATCTCCAATGGCATCAAAGCCGCAGAAGGCGGCAACGCCCTGGCCCGCGCCCTGGCCACCGGTCTGCCGCAGGTAGTGGTATCCTCGCTGGACCTGCCCGCGCTGATCGCACAGGCAGGGCAGACAACCGCCGCCGCTGAGGACGCGCAGACCTTTGAACGCCCGCAGCTCGACACCGATTATGCCGCCCCCAGCAACCCGGTAGAGGAAGAATTGGCCGGCCTCTTTGCCGGCCTCCTCGGGGTGTCGCAGGTCGGGATCGACGACAGTTTCTTTGACCTGGGCGGCCATTCCCTGATTGCGGTGCGGCTGTTCGCCCAGATCAAACGCGGCTTTGGCGTGGAATTTCCCCTGTCGGTGCTGTTCGAGGCCCCCAGCGTCGCCGCGCTGGCAGAGCGAATCATCGGGCTTACCGGCGGCGGAGTGGCTGTGGAACCGGGAACACCCGCCGCCGCTGCCGGAGACAATCCGCAGTTCACCCATCTGGTGCAGCTGCATCCGGGCGACGGCACCGGACGGCGGCCGTTCTTTCTGGCCGCGGGCATGTTCGGCAACGTGCTGAACCTGCGCCAGTTGGCCCTGCTGGTGGGCAAGGACCGCCCGGTCTATGGCCTGCAAGCCAAGGGGCTGGTCGGGAACGGCGCCCCGCATAACCGGATCGGGGATGCGGCCCAAAGCTGCCTGGATGAAATCCGCCGGATCCAGCCCGACGGCCCCTATCTGCTGGGCGGCTTTTCCGGCGGCGGCATCACCGCCTATGAGATGGCGCAGCAGCTGAAGGATCAGCGCCAGGACACTGCCGCGCTGATCCTGCTGGACACGCCCTTGCCGGTGCGCCCGCCGCTCAGCCGCCGCGACAAGGCGCTGATCAAACTGGCCGAGCTGCGCAGCAAGGGGGCTGGCTACTTTGGCGAATGGGCCAAAGCCCGCATCGCCTGGGAATTTGAGAAACGCCGCGCCGCCCCGATTGAGCCCGGCGCCCGGCCCGACTTCAACAACCGCAAGATTGAGCTGGCCTTCCGCACCGCCGTCGAAACCTATGCGCTCCGGCCCTGGAGCGGTCCGCTGACGCTGTTCCGCCCGCCGCTCGACCGCAAATGGCAGGTCAGCGGCGGCAACTGGGTCAGCGCAGCCCGCGAATACGTGTTTGACGACAACGACTGGACCCGCTGGGCCGCGCAGGCAGAGGTGGCCGAAGTGCCGGGCGATCATGACAGCATGGTGCTGGTGCCGAATGTCAGTGTGCTGGCCGCAGGCATCAAGGCCCGGCTCGATGCCGCGGATGCAGCGGCAGCCCGGCCCCGTTTCGCCGCAGCCGCGGAGTGACATTCATGGACCAGCAACGCATCCTCACCATTCTCCTCAACTACCGCACGCCGGAAATGACCCTGCAGGCAGCCGCGGCCGCATTGCGCGAAATGGAGGATCTGCCGGGCGAGCTGCTGATCATCGACAACGGGTCCGGCGATGGCTCCTATGAGCAGATCCGCGCACAGGCAGAGGCGCGCGGCTGGCTTGCCAGCGGCGGGCTCCGGGTGATCGCCGCGCCGGTGAACGGCGGCTTTGGCGCGGGCATGAATACCGGCATCAAGGCCGGCCTGTCGGACGGCAGCGCGCCGGAATTCTATTACCTGCTGAATTCCGACGCTTTTGTGCAGGGCAGCACCATCCGCACCCTGCGCGATTTCCTGCTGCAACATCCCGGCGCAGGTCTGGCCGGCTCTTACGTGCGCGGCACGGACGGCACGCCGCACCGCACCGCCTTCCGCTTCCCCTCCATCGCGGGCGAGTTCGAAGCCAGCGTGCGCACCGGAATGTTCACCCGGCTTCTTAAACCCTGGGTGGTCGCCATGGACCTGCCGCAGGAGGAGCTGCAGGTCGACTGGACCGCCGGCGCCAGCCTGATGATCCGGCGTGAAGCAGCCGAGGCCGTTGGCGGCTTTGACGAGACCTTTTTTCTGTATTTCGAGGAAACCGACCTCTGCCGCCGCGCCGCCCGTGCGGGCTGGCGCACCCACTATGTCCCGGCCAGCGAGATCGCCCATGTGGGGTCCGCCTCCACCGGCATGAAAGCCTGGCAGCGCACCCCGCAATACTGGTTCGACTCGCGCCGTCATTACTTCGTCAAGCACCACGGGCACGCCTATGCCGCCGCCGCCACGCTGGCACGGGCCGCGGGCAGCCTGATCTATGGCCTGCGCCGCCTGATCCAGAACAAGCCGCAGGCGGATCCGCCGCATTTCCTGCGCGATCTGATCCTGTACAGCCTGCGGGCAATGGCTGCGCCGCGCCCGGAACCATCGCAGGAAACACGCCCGGCTTCTCCGCCTGCAAAGGAGCAGAAATGACCCCATTTACCTGTGCCCTGATCGGCAATGAAACCCTGCTGATCGGCTGTGCCGATGCCTTGCTGGCGCGCGGCCACCGGATCCGCGCTGTGGTCTCCAAGGATCCCGGTATCCGCAGCTGGGCCGGCGGTAGGGGTCTGACCCTTCTGGACAGCCAGCAGCAGCTGCAAGGCGGGTTCGACTGGCTGCTGTCAATTGCCAACCTGACGGTGATTCCGCAGAACATTCTGGCGCTGGCCGCCAAAGGCGCGGTGAATTTCCACGACGGCCCGCTGCCCGCCTACGCGGGCCTCAACACCCCGAACTGGGCGCTGATCAACGGCGAAGCACAGCATGGCATCAGCTGGCACCTGATCGAGGGCGGCGTGGACGAGGGCGATATCCTGGCCCAGCGGATGTTCGGTCTGACGGAGCAAGAAACCGCCTTCAGCCTGAACTCCAAATGCTACGCCGCCGCGATGGACAGCTTTGGCGAGGTGATCGCGCAACTGGAAACCGGCGATCTGAACCGGCAGCCGCAAGACCTGAGCCAGCGCCGTGTGTTCGCCAAATCCGACCTTCCCGCCGCCGGCGGGCTGCTGGATTTCAGCCGCCCCGCCGCCGAACTGGCGCGGCTGGTCCGCGCGCTGGACACCGGCGGTTACTGGAATCCGCTGTGCGCTGCAAAACTGCGGATTGGCGGCCGCGTGGTTCTGACCGGTGCCGCGGAAACGGCAGCGGGCTCCGGCGCCCCCGGCACGGTGCTAGACGTTCATAAAGACAGCGTGAAAATCGCCACTGCGGACGGTGCGCTGGTGCTGTCGCGGCTGACCACCCCTGCGGGCAGACCGCTGGAGCCGGCCGGGCTGATCCACGCCGGCGGCATGCTGCCTGCGCTGACCGCGGAGGACGCCGAAACCCTCACCGCAAAGATGGCCGTCACGCAGGCCGGCGAGCAGCACTGGCGCCAGGCGCTGGCTGCGATGCAGCCGGTCCAGGTGCCGCTGGCCTCAGATACCGGCAATGCGGGGATGGCCCGCCGCGGGATTGCCCTGCCTGGCGGCCTTAACCGGGAGCAGGCCGCTGCCGGAGTGCTGGCCTGGGCGTTGCTCAGCAGCGGCGAAACCACCGCGGATGTGGCGCTGTCGATTGGCGGCATGAACACGGTTCCCGGGCTGATCTCTGATTGGGTGCCGCTGCAAGCGCGGCAGGAAGAAACTGCTTCAGACCTGCAGGCGAAAACCTGTCAGCTTATTGAAAAAATGCGGAAATACGGCGGATTTGCCGAGGATCTGGTTGCGCGTGCTCCGGAGATTTCTGGTTTTTCTCAACCCGCCATAGGCCTGTCGCTGGACAAAGACGCCGCCGTTTCCGGCTGCACCGCCACCGTCGCCTTCTGTGGTGGCACATTGGCGCTGCATACGGACCAGGCCCGGCTGGAGAGCACCGCCGCAGACCTGCTTGCCGCGCGGCTGGAACTGGTGCTGGTCGCCCTCGCCGAGGATGCAAGCCAACCGGTGTCCGCCCTGCCCATGCTGCCGGATTCCGAACGCAAGATGCTGCTGGAGGACTGGAACCGGACCGCAACAGATTACCCATCGGATCTGACCATCCACGCAGCCTTTGAAGCCCAGGCCGCCAACACGCCAGACGCCGTCGCACTGGTCTTTGAGGACCAGAGTTTCACCTCTAGCGAAGTCAATGCCCGCGCCAATGCGGTGGCCGGGCGCCTGCGTGAAATGGACGTGAAACCGGGGACGCATGCAGGCATCCACATCCGCCGCGGGCCCGAACTGGTTTTTGCCGCCCTGGGTGT
>NZ_JAXMOX010000251.1:0-6088 GCF_034669605.1 Leisingera sp. | reverse complement strand
AGCGATCTGTGGGCGCCAGGCGGCAGCGTCGACCTGGCCTGCCGCGATCTGGGTGTGCCCTATGGCCTGCCCGAGGGCTGCGACGGCCATCTGGTCAACCTCTTCGGCAAAACCTATGTCGATGTGGCGCTGAAACAGGGCATGACCCTGAAACTCACCGCTGCCAAGGCCAAGCAGCTGCGCAAACGGGCGCAGCCGATGATCACCCGCTTCCGGGCCGAGGTGATGCCGGAACTGCGCAACAAGCTGGCGATCTGGCAGGCCGTGGACTATGCCGCCCTGCCCCAGGACAAACTGCTGGAGACAATCGCCACCCTCAAAGAAATGTTCATCCGCGAGGTCTATCTGGAAGCGGAGAAGATCAACATCCTGGCAGGCTTCACCATGGGCGAGGCAGGCACCGCCGCTGCGGGCGACCCGGCCCTGCGCGCCCATCTGATGCACGCGGACCTGCCCAACGCGCCCTCCAGCCTGCTGGCCTCCTGCACCGGCAAGGACGCCCAGGCACGCGCCATGCGGCTGATGGGCCACCGCTCGATCTTTGACTACGAGCTGTCCTCGCCGCGCTACGCTGAGGCGCCGGCGCTGCTCAACTCGCTGCTCGACAGCGCGGTTGAGCCGATCGGCACCGTCCCGGTCCCTGCTAACCTGCCGGATGAGCTGGACGGCACCATCGGCATCGCCATCGCCTATCAGGACCTCAAGGAACAGGCCAAGCACGAGGCCCTGCGCGTCGTCGCCGAACTGCGCCGCGCCCTGTTGGCGCTGGGTCAGTGCAGCGGGCTCGGCGATCTGGTGTTCAGCCTGACCTTCGGCGAAGTGCAGCAGGGCAACTGGGCCGACCCGGACACGCTGCGCCACCTGGCAGAGGCCCGCGCCAAGACCGAGGCGCTGCGCAAGAAGTCCGCGCCCTCCGCCGTCACCCTCAGCCTACGCGATTGCGAACTCTTGTCGCTGGGCGTCCAGACCCAGGCGGGCGGCGGCTCCCTGGGCGGCACCTGCGTGGCCGGCGGCGGCAGCGCCACCGCCCGGGTGTTCTGGATGGAGGACGACAGCGACATCAGCCCCGCGGCCTTTGCCGATTTCCAGGACGGCGACATCCTGGTCTGCCGGATGGTCAACCCGGCCTGGCTGCCATGGGTGCAGCGCTCCGGCGCGGTGCTCAGCGAGGTCGGCGGCTGGCTCAGCCACATGGCCATCGTTGCCCGCGAAAAGGACGTCCTGATGCTGGTCGCCTGCAAGGGTCTCGACAGCCTCAGCCACGGCGAACGGGTGACCGTCAGCGAAGACGGCAGCATCCATCCGCTGCAGGAAAAGAGCCTCAAGGCGGTCTCTGCCTGATCTGACCGGCAGCGATAAAGACACCAAACACCCGCGCCGCCAGGCAGCGGGTGTTTTTCATATCTTGCGGCAGACAGGCGGGACATCCCCCGCCGCTTCCATCCTTGCACTTTTGGCAAAGATTGCCATATGCTAATGACGTAAAGGGAGACCCGCCCATGGCCACCATGAACGTATCCTTGCCGGATCAGATGAAAGACTGGGTCGAAGACCAGGCCCGCGCCGGCACCTATGCCAATTCCAGCGATTACGTCCGCGACCTGATCCGCCGCGACCAGGCCCGCGCGGCCGCCATTGGCGAACTGCAATCCGCCATCGACGCAGGCCTCGCCAGCGGCCCGGCTGAGGCGCTGACAGCCGAAGGGTTCAAGGCCGCCATGCGCCGCAATGGCTGAACCGCGCTGGCGTCTGCGCCCCGCCGCCCGCGCCGATCTCGCCGCGATCTGGCGCTACGGGCTGGAAACCTGGGGTGAAACACAGGCCGATGCCTATGCCGGCAGCCTGTTTACCTTGTTCGATCTGATCGCCGGCTTCCCCGGGATGGCCCGCGAACGGACTGAGTTCACCCCGCCGGTGCGCATTCATCCAACCGGTGCGCATCTGGTGATCTACCGGCTGGAACAGGGCCGCCCGGAGATTATCCGCGTCCTGCACGCCCGCCAGGACCTGATGGCTTTCCTTTCGGAATAGACCGGCAAAGAACACCCGCCCCGCAGCCACTGCGGCAGGCCATGCCTGTTCTTTCAGACATCCCCGTCGATGAACGGGTTCTGAGCTTCATACTGGTCCCGTGTGACCCTCTTGTGATCGCCTTCCAGCCGGACTGCGGCCATTGCCCGGTCCGCATAGATCTCCGACCGCAGCGGCCACGCCAGCGCCGCATCAAACAGCCCCGGCATCAGGTCATAGGGCGCGTTTTCCCTGTCCACATCCCGCATCCACAGCTGCGTCCCGCAGGTGCTGCAGAACGCCTGTTCGGCAAAGGCGGTGGATTGATACCGGGTCACCGGCCCCTCCACCGTTACCGCCTCCGCCGCGGCCTCGAAACACAAAAACAGCCCGCCGGTCCAGCGCTGGCACATCCGGCAATGGCAGGCGCCGATGCGGGGATCGTGCTGCCCCTGCACACGGATCTTCACGGCGCCGCACAGGCAGCGGCCTTCCAGAACGTCACTCATACCCGACCTCCTTGCTGACCCGGCAAGGGTACAGCAGTTCCAGTCTCAGCGGGAGGTTCCGCAGATCAAAGCCGCAAATCGGCCTGATCCGGCGCCAGCACATACTTCAGATCATAGATCAGCGCGCCCTCGGTCCCCAGGCCGCGGACCGCCGCCGCGCCCATCTCCCGGAACTCCGAATGCGCAACCGCCAGAACAACCCCGGCATAGGCCCCCTGCCCCGGCGCCGGCACCAGCGGAATGCCGTATTCCGCCCGCGCCTCTTCCGGGTCCGCATGCGGATCATAAACATCCACCGCCGCCCCGTATTCTTCCAGGCTGCGCACCACATCGATCACCCGCGTATTGCGCAGGTCCGGGCAGTTCTCCTTGAACGTCAGCCCCATCACCAGCACCCGCGCACCCGCAACCGGCAAGCCGCGTTTCAGCATCGCCTTGACCATTTCCCCCGCAACATAGGCGCCCATGCCGTCATTCAGCCGCCGCCCGGCCAGCAGGATCTCCGGGTGATAGCCCAGCTGCTCCGCCTTGTGGGTCAGGTAATAAGGATCCACCCCAATGCAGTGCCCGCCCACCAATCCGGGCCGGAACGGCAGGAAATTCCATTTGGTTCCAGCCGCTTCCAGCACCGCCTCGGTATCAATCCCCATCCGGTTGAAGATCTTCGCCAGCTCATTGACCAGCGCGATGTTGATATCCCGCTGGCTGTTCTCGATCACCTTGGCCGCCTCGGCCACCCGGATGCTTGCCGCCTTGTGGGTGCCGGCCGTGACCACCTCGCGGTAGAGCGCATCGACCCGTTCCGCCACCTCCGGCGTCGAGCCGGACGTGACTTTGACGATATCCGCCAGCCGCCGCGCCTTGTCGCCGGGGTTGATCCGCTCCGGTGAATAGCCGGCAAAGAAATCCTTGTTGAACACCAGCCCCGAGCGCGTTTCCAGAATGGGCACGCAGTCTTCCTCGGTGGCGCCGGGATAGACGGTGGATTCATAGATCACCAGATCGCCCGGTTGCAGCACCCCGCCGACAATGGCCGAGGCCGCCAGCAGCGGGCTCAGATCCGGCCGGTGGCTGGCATCCACCGGCGTCGGCACGGTGACAATATAGATCGAGCAATCCGCGATCTCGGC
This sequence comes from Leisingera sp., assembly GCF_034669605.1. Lineage (GTDB taxonomy): Bacteria > Pseudomonadota > Alphaproteobacteria > Rhodobacterales > Rhodobacteraceae > Leisingera. The sequence continues at coordinate 2,439 of NZ_JAXMOX010000251.1, read as the reverse complement.
CGGGTCCGAGGTGAAGCTCAGATATTCCGCCGCCGCCAGCTCCGGCCGGCCCAGTTCGCGGGTGCGGTCCTCGCCCCGGCGCAGCTCGGCAATACGGCCGGGGTCAATGTCAAACCCCAGCACCGGCCGGTGCCGTCCGAAGGCCGCTGCCAGCGGCAGCCCCACATAGCCAAGGCCAATGACACAGATCTTGTCCTGCACGCCGCTCATCGGGGCTGCTCCTTGTTACTCGCCGGGGGTCTTAAGCCAAGCCCCCTGCCCGCCCACATAAGGCCCTGCCCCCAAGGGCTTCAACCGCCCCGCCGCGGATTTGGCCTCAGGCTTCCACAACAATCGCCGCGACATCGCCGTCCACATCCCGGCAGGCCGCCAGCAGGCGCGGCATCAGATGCGCCATCACATAATTGGCGTGGAACCGGCTCGGCGCCTTCAGCACCAACCGGCCGCCTGCCCGCCCGGCCTTTTCCAGCCCTTGAATCCACGACGCATAATTCGCCGGGTCCTCCGCATGCAGCACTGCCTTGGCCAGGCTCCACTCGCTGCCGTCCGAGATATCCGGCGCAGGCGGTGCCGCTCCGGGGCGCAAGGGCACCACATTGGGCGCAGGCTCGTCCTTGTTTTGCATCCGGTGTTCGAAATCCGGGCCCACAGCCGCCCAGCGTTCCCGGGTGTCCGCCAGCAGCCGCTCCAGATCGATGCCGTATTCGGTGACCCGCCCGCGGGCGCCCTGGCGTTTCACCACCAGCCAGCCCAAGCCCCGCAGCTTGGCCATCTCGCGCTTCACCGTGCGTTCATCGACATCCCACAGCCGGGCAATCTCGCGCTGGCCCACCGCCAGCTCATCGCGCTGCCAGTTGTAGCGTGCGGTCATCAATGTCATGAACCGCAGCACCAGCTTCTGCGCCCCCTTGCCCTGGCCAAGCGCATATGCCCCCATCGCTGTGAGGATGTCATACTTCAACGCTGAGGCATTGCGCCCCGCAGGCCGTTTGGCAAGCATTGCTGCCCCCGTTTCTCTTCCCTGCCCTGCTGGGCCGGGATATGCTGCCTCAAGTGCTCCCAGCTGGTTTGCCGGGAATTGCGCCATCCGGTTTGCTCCGAACTCAACGCTATTCGTTTGTTGTACCTGATTTGCGTCCGGAATTCCGATTCTGTCAAGCGCTCAGCGGAATTGAATTCAATCCCAATCCCTTTTTCGAAAGAAAAATTGGTATCAATGGTATGGGGGGACATCCTGTGTGTCCCCTAATGGGCCGGAAATGTCCCCCAATCTGCTGTGTCCTTGCGCGGGATGTCCCCCTAAATATGGCCCCCGGACGCCAGGAAAATCCAATAAAACGAATCGCTTGGCGGATCGGCTTCGAATCGGTTCCGCCCTTGTTTTGCTGGGCTTTCCGCAGATCTGTCCCCGCGGGGACAGGACGCTGTTCCAAACCATATTAGCTTTTGCGTTTTTTGCAAATTCGGCGTAAATGAATATTGAGGCTGAATTAGCGTCCGCAAGAAATGGGCGCCGCCAAATAGAAAACGTGTGAGGCTAAGGAGCAGCGATGTTTACGCACGAAGACCTGTCCAAAATGCAGGCCCAATCATTGAAGATGCAAAGCTGGATCCGCCAGCAGACCTTCTCCCCCGAAATGGAAAAGACCCTGCGCCGGTTCTCCTCCTGGGAAGTGGCCGAGCTGATTTTCCGGGTCAACCAGTCGACCCTGCGGGGACGGCTGTCGGCGGACCCCTCTCTGCCCCAGGGCCATGTCGAGGAGGACGGCCGCCAGCGCTGGTATTCGCTGGAGGAAATCAACGAGTTGCGCCGCCGCATCAAGATCAACCGCAAATCCCTGCTGCCCAAACGCCCGGCGGGGAAACGGGCGCTGCGGGTGGCGATCTCCAACTTTAAGGGCGGCGCCGGCAAATCCACCGTTGCGCTGCATTTCGCCCATGCCGCGGCGCTGGACGGCTACCGGGTGCTCTGTGTCGACTTCGACCCGCAGGCGACCCTGTCGCACTCCATGGGCCTCAGCGATGTCACCGAGGATTACACCGTCTGGGGCATCATGGCGCGCGACCTGGTGCGCGAGACCGAACGGATGAACGCGGTGGCCAGCGGTGCCGAGTCGGGCACCGCCCTGCCCCGGCGCCAGCTGCCCGACGCGATCACCGGCATGGGGCTGCAGGACTTGCGGGTCAGCGACTTTGTCAAACCGACCAGCTGGCCCACCATCGACATCATCCCCTCCTGCGCCAATGCGGCCTTTGTCGAATTCGCCTCGGCCCAGTACCGCCACCTGAACCCGGAATGGTCGTTCTTCGCCGCGGTCTCCCGCTACCTCGACCAGCTGCCCGCGGAAGATTACGACCTGATGATTTTCGACTGCCCCCCCGCGATCGGCTACCAGTCGATGAACGCGGTCTTTGCCGCCGATGTGCTCTATATCCCCT
>NZ_JAXMOX010000250.1:0-6091 GCF_034669605.1 Leisingera sp. | reverse complement strand
GATGAAAGCGCCGGCACCGGAGCAGTTTGCATCCGGAAGACAGTTTGCGGCCTGGATGGGCCTGCCCCCAGGGATCACTCGACAGCTGGTAAGGTCAGGTTCGGTGTTATTACGCGAGCGGGCGATGAGGCCCTGCGCAAAACACTGGTCGTGGGCGCGACTTCGTTGCTTCGACAGATGAGAGCGGGCAGAGGCAGGACCGCCTCGCCCTGGCTTATCGATCTGCTCAAGCGCAAGCCGCCGAAACTCGCGGCCGTCGCGTTGGCCAATAAGATCGCCAGGATCGCGTGGAAAATGATGATGTCGGGCGAGGCCTGTAAAAACACTGCTGCGCGGCCAGTCGCGTGAAGAAACCGGCCCGCCACGGTGAGCAGGAGAAAGACGCTACCGTGCTGGGCTGATGCGTGAACTTGCAGGGAGGGGCCCGTCCACATATGGCACGCCGATGTTGTCGGGGGGCGGTTGCAGCATCAAAGCCGAGGCTCACCCTCTCTTAGATCAGGCCGCCAACTGGCCCAAAATCTCTGACGACGGACACCATGCAGAGCTGCAGGAACTGCTGGCCCCGCGGTTGAGCGAGACCACGCCGCGCTGGCTGACCACCGCTGCCGTGGCCATCTGACAGCTGCCCTCTCTCTTCCCTGCACGACATAGCCGCGGCGGCGCATTCGGGCGCGCTGAGCTTCTGTTTCTGCTCGTGAATCCAGCAACATCGCGCAAACTGCCGCGCCTTCCGGCAGAAGATCACAGTTTTGTATTTAGTATGTCGACAAAAGGAATGCACGAAGTCTACAGTGCGATTCCGTGCCGTGATCTCCGTGTAAGCGGTGCGATCTGACAGAGGAGGTACTATGTCCACATTCTTAAAATCCGCCGTCCATGCGGTAGCCTGTGCCGGTGCGCTGGCGCTGGCCGCGAGTGCAGGTGCCGCGCAGGACGTGACCTGGCGCGTGCCGACGTCGGTGCCGGAAGGCTCGCCCTATTACGTGAATTTTCTCGAGCGTTTTGCCAGCAACGTCGAGCTGATGACCGATGGGTCCGTCGAGGTGCAGCCCTTTGGTGCCGGCATCCTGGTGCCGGCCCTGCATGTCTACGACGGCGTGCGCGACGGCATCGTCGAAGCCGGGCACTCCACTCCCAGCTATCTGGTCAACCAGAACCCGATGAACGCGATTTTCTCGGGCTTTCCGGGCGGCATGGGGCCGGAGGCCTTTGCGACCTGGATTTACGAGGGCGGCGGTCAGGAGCTGCTGACCGAAATGCGGGCCGAAGAAGGTTTCAAGTCGCTGGTCGTCGGCATCGGCTCCTCCGAGGTGATGGCTCATGCCAACAAGCCGATCACCACCGCGGCGGACTTGAAGGGGCTGAAATACCGTACCTCCGGTCCCTGGGCCGAGGTGATGCGCGATTACTTCGACGCGGTGCCGACCGTGGTGCCGCCAGGCGAGATCTACACCCTGCTGGAGCGCAAGGGCGTCGATGCGATCGAATGGGGACCGCCGTCGGGCAACCTGCCCGAGGGCTTCCACGAAGCGGCGCCCTATATCATCACGCCGGGCGTGCATCAGCCGACTTTCCTGTGGGAAGTGGTGCTGAAGCAGGAAACCTGGGATGCGCTGGACGATGGTCTGAAAGCCAAGGTCGAAACGGCAGCCGAGCTGACCACCCTGCAGTCGCTGATGCATTTCTATGACAACGACATGAAGGCGATGGAAACCTTCCGCGGCAGCAAGGCGGAAGTGCTCACGCTGGATCCGGCCTTTGCCGGTGAGCTGTCCGCAGCGGGCGTTGACTGGATCAAGAAGACCGCCGCAGCCCAAGCTGAGGCTGGCAAGCCGCGCATGGGCGAAATCCTGGATGGCTATCTTGCCTACAAGGACCGCTGGGCGGCGGAAAGCGGCTATCTGATCCGCAACGGCAACTGAACCGGCTGGAGGCGGTTATGAAAAGGGTATTTCTGGCGATTGCAGATGCGATTTCTGCAGGTCTGGGGTTTGTCGCAAAGGCGATGGTCCTGATCTTGATCGCCTCCATGTTATACGAAGTCGTCGCGCGCTATGCGCTCGGCGCGCCCACCCTCTGGGCCTTTGATATTGCCTATATGGCGACCGGTGTGCTGTTCGTTCTGGGCGCCGCGCAGGCCCTGCGGGAGGATGCGCATGTGCGTATCGACTTCCTGTCGTCGCGCCTGCCGGTGCGCCTGCGGGGTCTGATCGACGGTCTGATCTACCTGCTGGTGCTGGCGCCGGTCTTTGGCAAGCTGGCCTGGGTTGGCGGCCACCGGGCCTGGCGCGCGTTTCAGACCGGAGAGGTCGAGGCGGTCAGCCCCTGGGCGCCCTTGATGTGGCCCTTTTATTCGCTCCTGGCGGTCGGGTTGGCCGCACTGGCGTTGCAGCTGGCCGCCGAGGGCATCAGGGCGCTGCTGACGCCGCGCCAAGACGACACTTTCAAACTCGAGAACTGATATGCTGATTGCCGGACTCATGTTTCCCGCGCTGTTCGGGCTGATCCTGATTGGATTGCCGATCGCGTTTTCGCTGACCATCGTATCGGTGGGGGCGGGGCTTGTTGCCTTCGGGCCTGCGGCCTTCAACCAGCTGTACGGCTCGTTCTATTCGGCCTCGACCAACTTTATCCTGTCGGCAATCCCGATGTTCATCCTGATGGGGGCGTTGCTGGAGCGTTCCGGCATTGCCGAGCGGCTGTTCCGCGTCATGAACATGTGGCTTGGGCGGCTGCCTGGTGGCCTGGCGTTGGCGACCATCGCCATGGGGGCGGTCTTTGCGGCGGCTGCGGGCGTGGTCGGTGCCGTCGAGGTGATGATCGGCATGATGGCGATCCCGGCGATGCAGAAAATGCGTTATAGCAACACGCTGATTGCCGGCACGATCTGCGCGGGCGGGTCGCTGGGCACGATGATCCCGCCGTCGGTGATTGCGGTGATGTATGCCTCGCTGGCGCAGATGTCGGTGGGCAAGCTGTTGGCGGGTATGATGCTGCCCGGTCTGATCATGGTGACACTGTTCTTGGGCTATATTGCCATTCAGGGCATGTTGAACCCGCCCGAGCCAGTGGCCAAGGCGGATGTGGTTGCGGATCTGCCGCTGGGCGAAAAGCTGTGGGCGACCGCGACGACGATGCTGCCGGTCTGCGCACTGATCTTTGCGGTGCTGGGGTCGATCCTGGCGGGCGTCGCCTCACCCACCGAGGCGGCGGCGGTCGGGGCAGGGGGGGCACTACTGCTGTGCGTCCTGAACCGGCGGTTCTCTGTCCCGGTGCTGTCGGAGTCGCTGTCGATCACGGTGCGCATTTCGGCGATGATCCTGCTGATCGTGGCGGCGGGCACGATGTTCATGGGCGTCTTTGCCGCCAATGGCGGTGCGCGTCTGATCCGGGATGTCATCGAGGGCGCCGGGCTGGGTCCGACCGGCATGATGGTGTTCTTCCTGCTGGTCGTTTTCGTGCTCGGCTTCGTGCTGGACTGGACCGCCAACGTGCTGATCTGCGTGCCGCTGTTCTCGCCGTTCATCCGCTCTGCCGGGATTGATCCGGTGTGGTTCGCGACGCTGGTGATCGTGGTGATCCAGACCGGTTACCTGACGCCGCCGATGGCCTCTTCGATCTTCTATCTGAAATCGATCGCGCCGCCGGACATGACCTATGGCGAGATGTGCCGCGGGGTGCTGCCGTTCATCGGGCTGCAGGTGGTGACGCTGCTGCTGATCATCTTCTTCCCACAGCTGGCCACCTGGCTGCCCGAGGTGATCGTCAACTGACGGCAGCACAGCTGCAGGAAACCACGCCGCGGCCCCCGAAAGTGGAGGCCGCGGCGCAGGTGTATCAGGGGGGCAGCGCTAGAGTTCGATGTCCTGGCGCCGGTCGCGCGAGATCATGCTCTGGATCTGTTCGACAATCTGGTCGGCATGGGTCTTTGCCAGCACATCTGAGGCGTTGACGTCTCGCGCCTCGATAGCGGCGATGATGTCCTCGTGCTCTTGCACGTAGCGGTAAGGCAGCCTGTTGTTGAACGAGGAGTAGTAATAGAGCCTCATCAGCCGCCGCCCTTCGTCCAGCAGGCGCTGGAACAGCCCTTCGAAATAGACGTTGTGGCCTGCCGCTGCGATAGCGGCGTGAAAATCGCGGTTGGTGGCGATCATGGCCATCGCGTCCTGCGCGTCAACAGCCGCGGCGAACTGACCTTGATGGCGGCGAATAACGTCCAGATCGCCGGGCGTGTGGTATTGGGCGGCAAGCCGTGTGGTTACGCGGTACATCAGCGTCATTGCGTCAAAAAACGTGTATAGATTGACGAAGTCGATATGGGCGACCACTGTTGAGCGGTTGGGAAGTGTTTTGACAAGGCCTTCGCTTGCCAGCCGAACAAGAGCCTCGCGGATAGGGGTGCGCGAAATGGCAAAACGCTCAGCCAATTGCGCCTCATCGATGGGCGCGCCGGGTTCCAGCGTCAGGTTCAGAATTTCTTCGCGTAGTATGTTATAAACATATTGCACTCCGGACCCGCGCTTGCGTTCCGGTTTGCTGGTAGTTTTGTTATTGGACATTGCAAACTCTTTCCTCAGCAAATTGAATACTTGGGTTTGCGGTCGCACACAACTGTCAGCGGGTCAGCCGCAGGGAGGGAAGATGGCGGTCTTGTTGACGGTGCATTTGACAATACTGTTGCCGAACGAGAGGATGCGGTTGCGGATCACATTTTCATCGGAGGCGAGAACCTTGGCCAGCGAACCTGTGCGCTTGGCCGGCAGGTGCGATCGCTCGACCAGCCGGAAGACCTCCAGCTTCTCGGACGCAGGATATCTCATTCTTCGTCGCCCCCATCCCCGAGAATGCTTTTTTCGAGAAGGCGCAGTTCCAAGGTTTGCTCGGCCACACCCTCTTTCAATTCGCGGGGTTCTCGGCGAAGATCCTGGACCTCGTTCGACGTCGCAGTGCAGGCCGTGTCACCCTCAAGGCGTTTCTTGCCAGCCACGAGGAACTCTTAGGACCAGCTGTAATATATCTGGGTAATACCCTCACGACGACATAGTTCGGCAATGCTGTCCTCGCCCTTCAGCCCGTCCGCACGATCCTGATTTTCTCTTCCGCCGAAAATGTTTGCGCGTGGCACAGCGGATGCCCTTTACGACCTTTTCACCGTGGCTCTTCCGGGTTTCTGTCTCATCTCCACTCCTTGGTGGTAACGATGGGCCAGAAATCCTCTCTTATCAAATCACCCTAAACTGTCCCATTGGCGCTGACGTCTGACAATCATATGTTTATATTTTTGCGGAGAAAGCAGGTAGGATACGGCGGTGCCAGCTCCCGCAATAAATACAATTTCTTAATATATTCAATGTTTTATGGCGGTTCTCCCGAGGCATTTTCTGCATTAGAGCCCTCGCTGCCAGCCGCCGGCCGCAACGACCCCGCCAGATCCCCCTCCAGCGTCAGATTTAGGCCAATGCGCTCCGCTGCAGGTGTCACACGATCCTTGGCGTCCCGGAAACACGCCAGCATGGCGGCCAGCATATCGCCCAGGTGGCCCTGTGCCTGCCAGGCGCCAAAGGACCTCTGGATCAACGGCACCCCGGCCGAGGCGGCGATGGCCCCGGCCAGCACGGTTTTGCCGGTTCCGGGTTCGCCGTGGATCAGCAGGGAGCGGGACATGCCGCTCCACTCAATCTCACCGCGCTGCCATGCCAAGCTGAGCACGACGGCCCAATACACCGATGTCGCCACCAAGACGATCCGTGACACGGTTAGCCCCTACGAGATGCTGGCGCAGTTGCAGGATCAGACACTCAAGCGAAGCCTGAAGTGACGGGGCGCCGGGGTGTCCCGCCCGGGGCTGGAGATTGCTGATATATTCCGTGCCGATGGCCCCGTGTGGCGGCGGGCCAATGCGGGGCATGTCAGCCTGACCCATCCCCCCACATCCATATGATCGTGCCCGGTGGCGGCCTGTCTCTGGACGGCGCGAGATGGATCGCCTGCCGACCTGGGTTCTTGCTGCATGTGCGGGTCTTGCCGCGCCTGTTCCGGCGGCCTGTCTCTGGAGGGGCTGATGGCGCTTCTCCGCGCCGGGGAGCTG
>NZ_JAXMOX010000249.1:0-6173 GCF_034669605.1 Leisingera sp. | reverse complement strand
GAAGGCACGCTCGCCAAATGGCTGGTCAAGGAAGGCGATACCGTGAACTCCGGCGATATCATGGCCGAGATCGAAACCGACAAGGCCACGATGGAGTTTGAAGCCGTCGACGAAGGCATCGTCGGCAAGATCCTGATCGGTGAAGGCACCGAAGGCGTCAAGGTGAACACTCCGATCGCAGTGCTGGTCGAGGACGGCGAAAGCGCCGATGATTACGAGGCCGGCAGCGCCAAGGAAGAGCCCCCCGCTGCGGAAGCGCCCGCCGCCGAACCCGCCGCCGCCGCGCCGCAAAAGGAACCCGCCGTTCCCGCCCGCGTGCTGGAACCGGACTACCCGGAAGGCACCGAAATGGTGCAGACCACGGTCCGCGAAGCCCTGCGCGACGCCATGGCCGAGGAAATGCGCCGCGACGAGGACGTGTTCCTGATGGGCGAGGAAGTCGCCGAATATCAGGGCGCCTACAAAATCTCCCAAGGCCTGCTGGACGAATTCGGCGCCAAGCGCGTCATCGACACGCCGATCACCGAGCACGGCTTTGCCGGCATCGCCACCGGCGCGGCCTTCGCGGGTTTGCGCCCGATTGTCGAATTCATGACCTTCAACTTCGCCATGCAGGCGATTGACCAGATCATCAACTCGGCGGCCAAGACGCTGTATATGTCCGGCGGCCAGATGGGCGCTCCGATGGTGTTCCGCGGCCCCAATGGCGCGGCCGCCCGCGTCGGCGCCCAGCACTCCCAGGATTATGCCGCCTGGTACATGCAGATCCCGGGATTGAAGGTGGTGATGCCCTACTCCGCGTCTGACGCCAAGGGCCTGATGAAATCGGCGATCCGCGATCCCAACCCGGTGATCTTTCTCGAGAACGAAATCCTCTATGGCCGCGCCTTCGACGTGCCCAAGCTGGATGATTACACCGTTCCCCTCGGCAAGGCCCGGATCTGGCGGGAAGGCACCGACGCGACCATCGTCTCCTTCGGCATCGGCATGACCTATGCGCTGGAAGCGGCTGACAAACTGGCGCAGGACGGCATCTCGGCCGAAGTCATCGACCTGCGCACCATCCGCCCGATGGACCTGCCCACGGTGATCGCTTCGGTGCAGAAGACAAACCGCCTGGTCACGGTCGAGGAAGGCTGGCCGCAGGGTTCGGTCGGCAGCTACATCGCCTCGGAAGTGATGCAGCAGGCCTTCGATTACCTCGATGCGCCGGTCATCACCTGCACCGGCAAGGACGTGCCCATGCCCTATGCCGCCAACCTGGAACGCCACGCGCTGATCACCACCGACGAGGTGGTCGAAGCCGTGAAGCAAGTGACCTACCGGTAAGGAGCCTCAAGATGCCCACTGAAATCCTGATGCCCGCCCTGTCCCCCACGATGGAGGAAGGCACCCTTGCCAAATGGCTGGTCAAGGAAGGCGATACTGTGTCTTCCGGCGACCTGCTGGCCGAGATTGAAACCGACAAGGCCACCATGGAATTCGAAGCCGTGGACGAAGGCGTGGTCGGCAAGATCCTGATCTCCGAAGGCTCCGAGGGTGTGAAGGTCAACACCCCGATTGCGGTGCTGCTGGAAGACGGCGAAAGCGCCGATGACATCCAGGCCTCCGGGACATCCGGCGGCGATGCTGCCCCGGCCAAGGAAGACGCCCCGGCGGCATCCGAAGCCTCCGCCTCCGCCCCCAAGGAAGCAGTCAAAGCCGCCCCCGCCGCGCCGCAGGGCGCCGACGGCAGCCGGATCTTTGCCTCGCCCTTGGCGCGCCGCATTGCCGCGGACAAGGGGCTGGACCTGAGCCAGATCACGGGCTCCGGTCCCAAAGGCCGCATCGTCAAGGCCGACGTCGAAAGCGCCAAACCGCAGGCTGCGGCCGCTGCCGCAAAAGCCGGTGCCGCACCCGCCGCCGCAGCCCCGGCTGCCGCAGCACCGGCAACCGGCCCCTCGGCAGACATGGTTGCGCGGATGTACGAAGGCCGCGAGTTTGAGGAAGTCAAACTGGACGGCATGCGCAAAACCATCGCTGCCCGCCTCACCGAGGCCAAGCAGACGGTGCCGCATTTCTACCTGCGCCGTGACATCCAGCTGGATGCGCTGCTGAAATTCCGCGGTGAGCTGAACAAGCAGCTGGAAGGCCGCGGTGTAAAGCTTTCGGTCAATGACTTCATCATCAAGGCCTGCGCCCTGGCGCTGCAATCGGTGCCGGATGCCAATGCCGTCTGGGCCGGAGACCGGGTGCTGAAGATGAAAGCCTCGGATGTGGCCGTTGCTGTTGCCATCGAAGGCGGGCTGTTCACCCCGGTTCTGCAGGACAGCGACACGAAATCTCTGTCTGCGCTCTCCTCCGAGATGAAGGACCTGGCCAAACGCGCCCGCGACCGCAAGCTTGCGCCGCATGAATACCAGGGCGGCAGCTTTGCGGTCTCCAACCTCGGCATGTTCGGTATCGACAATTTCGATGCCATCGTGAACCCGCCGCATGCCGGCATCCTGGCCGTAGGCGCCGGCGTCAAAAAACCCATCGTCGGCAAGGATGGCGAACTGGCCGTGGCCACCGTGATGTCCGTCACCCTGTCGGTCGACCACCGGGTGATCGATGGTGCCCTTGGCGCTGAACTCCTGAACGCGATCAAGGACAACCTGGAAAATCCGATGGTGATGCTGGCCTGATCCGCGTCCAGCGCAAGACAGGAAAAAGCCCCGGCCCGGCGCTGACGCATTCCGTATGGTGGGACACGCTAACAACAAACCCTGTCGCGCAAGTCGCGGCAGGGTTTCGTTTTTGAATGGAAAAATGACGTGCAAATGCCGGTGTAGAAACGCGAAAATCCCTCGAAAATTTTCTCGGGCACCGCAAACGGTCACTCAATGCGAGAAACGTTTGAACGAACCAAACATTTTCGCTTCTGATTTTCAAAATCAGAGCCAATATCCCCCGGTCACAAGCTTGATGTTCGCAGTGGTGCGGAATCCACGGATTTTCTTCCGTGACCGCTCCAAATTGCGCGCGGTTTCTGCTTTTTGGCCGGAAATATCGACTCGACGCGGAACCGCGCAGATCTGAGGTTCCGATGACAGGCTTGGCTACATTCAACTTCAAACTCTCGCAACTTTACCCGGGCTCAGGCGAGCACAAGCTCAACACCTGCGGTAGTCCGGACTGCTCCAACTTCGGTCAGCCATTGACGGAGCGCGCGGAGCGGCGGGAACTCTGGCGATCAAAGCGGCCGGACCTCACTCCAGAACAGCTCAAGCTCTATCAGACCAATGGTCCCGGCGCTTACAAGCTGGCTGGCTCCAAGGCGAAGCATCTTCGCGTTTCCAGCGCATTCCAGTTCGAGGGCAATCCTCACGAGTGGTCTGATCAGCGGACCCTTCGGTGCCTCGGTCAGACACGGGATGGCTCACCATGCAATTCAGGTTTCTCACGCCTCTCCCCGGCCCATCTGGCGCAAGAGGTCGACCGGTAGCGGAACTACACTGGCGTCCTCGACGGACCTTCGTGCGGCGCTTGCGGGGTGCGCCTTCTCGACAAACCTGACGAGTTTGCACTGAATGGCGCTTATGAAAGAACAAAGGACCGGGACGGCAAGCCTGCGAAAAGAAACGCTGCTCCAGAATCCATTCGGGTGACTTCATCATTCATCGCGGGTTGCTTGCCTACATAGCCGAAAAGACTGAACACACCCGCCGCGGAGGGAAGCCAGATCAACGCCTCAGGATAATCTTTTCCAACGGCATGGAAAATGCCCCCTTTGTCTCCTCTCTGCGCAAAGCCCTCGCGGCAGATAAAACCGCCCGCTATATTCACAGGCCAGGCCTTGGCCCTCTCGACCCAGAATGGGAAGAGGATGCTTTGGAACTGACCGGCACCATTTATGCGGCGCGCAGCAAGTCAGAGCGCCCAGAAAAAAAGAGGTCCGCCACATCCTGCACAAGATCGGTGTCACGTCTCAGGACGTTCGGCGCCGGGTGGCAGACGCGCGCAATGATGCAACCTTTCTACTTGCCGATGTAGATATCGTTGCAACCTACGAACTGCCGAATCTTTCCCGAATGAAGATTGAAGACCTGCTTCACAGGTTCTTTGATGCTGCCCGTCTTTCCGGCCTGACCATAACAGACCGCTTTGGGAAGCGGAGAGCAGCAACCAGGCGAAACAGCCGAAAGTTTCGGGACTGGAGCCTCTTCCGCAAACGGAGATCATAAGTGCATGTGGTGATTAATAAAAAACTGCGCCCCAAAGAGAAGCGCAGCAATGCCTGCGTATTGCAGACGGTTTAAGTTGGCCTCGGCCAGTGTCCCACCACACGGAATGCGTCAGCTCGGCGCCGGGGCTTTTTCTGTATCGGCCTGTTCTGTACCGGTCTGTTCTGTATCGGCCGGCGGCCCGCAGCCGCCTGCCGTGCCGCCTGAAGGACGGGCCTTCAAACACCCGCTTCATCTTTCCGGAAATACTCAAACTCCCGGGCCGGACCCAGGCGGCTCACTCCGCGGCCGAAGACCCCGCCGGCACCACCTGGTCCATATTGACCGAGGGCTGATCACACCCCGCTTCGCCAACAATCCTGGCCGGCACGCCCGCCACCGTGGTGCAAGGCGGCACCTCCTCCAGCACCACCGATCCGGCGGCAATCCGGCTGCAATGGCCGACTTTGATATTGCCAAGAACCTTGGCGCCGGCCCCGATCAGCACACCGTCGCCGATCTTGGGATGGCGGTCCTGCTCTTCCTTGCCGGTGCCGCCCAGGGTCACCGAATGCAGCATCGACACATTGTCGCCGACCACCGCGGTCTCGCCGATGACGATGGAATGGGCGTGGTCGATCATGATCCCCTTGCCGATGCGGGCGCCAGGGTGGATGTCGATGCCGAAGATTTCCGAGGTGCGCATCTGGAAGAAATAGGCCAGGTCCTTCTGGCCCTGGTCCCACAGCCAATGGCTGACCCGGTAGGCCTGCACCGCCTGGAACCCCTTGAAATAGAGGATCGGCTGCAGCAGCCGGTGGCTGGCCGGGTCGCGCTCGTTGATCGCCATCAGGTCGGCGCGCGCCGCCTCCAGCAGGCCCGGGCTTTCGGCATAGGCGTCATCGACGATTTCGCGCAGCACCATCATCGACATCTCGTTCGAGCAGAGCTTGGCCGCAATCCGGTAGGACAGCGCCTTCTCCAGCGTCTTGTGATGCAGGATACAGGCGTGAATCAGCCCGCCCATCAGCGGCTGGGTGGCGACGGCCTCCTCAGCTTCGCGGGTGATGCGGTCCCATACGGGATCCACCGGAGTAACGGCTTGCTGTGTTTTGGCCATGGATCTGCTCCCTTTCTCCGCTCAGACTACCCATCTAAGGTTCTTTTCAGCAAACGCAAACCCGTGATGGAGGATATTTTCGAATTGAATGAGTCCGCTCAGTCGGCGCCACGCCCAACAGCCGGCCGGGCAGCTGCCCTGCCCCGGTCAGCGGGCGGGAGCCGCCCCGCAGGCCTCAACCGCTGCCGCCAGTTCGCGCAGCACCAGCCGGGTGCAGCGCAGATACTCCGGATCCTCCAGACATGGTTCATCCGCCAGTGCAAACCGGCGCGCTGCCGCACTGAGACTCCCGTCGCCCCAGCGCGGATGCAGTCGGCCAAACAGCGCCGTATGCGCCGCAGCCTCTGCCGCGCCGCCGAAAATCCGGCGGCACAGGCGCAAGCGGTCCCCGTCGCTTGCCGCCAGCAAGGCCCGTGCCACCGCGGCAACATCGCCAGGCAGAACCGGGTGCATCATCCCAGCACAGCCCGCGCCGCCGGCCCGGCGCCGAACCGCGCCGACCGCTGCGCCACTTCCAGAATGTCACCGGCCAGCACGCCGTCCTCGGCTTGCGCTGCCGCAGGATAAAACCACTCCGGCGCCGCCGCGGCCGCCTCCCGCAGCACCGTGCCGCCGCGCATCACCCGGATGCGGTAGGATTCCGCCGCCTCTCCCAGCGGCACGTCCTCCAGCTCCCAGCTGTCGCCCTCGATCCTTGTGCGGCGCACCCAGGCGGCGCTGATGTCCGCGCCCAGGTCTCCGTCCAGCCGCAAATGCACCGGCGCATAGGGTCGCAACCCGATGCCGTCAAAGCTCTCCTGCAAATGCACATAAGACGGATCCTCCAGCGCCCGCCGGGCCGGGCCGATCCGGGAATGCCGCAGCCTGCG
>NZ_JAXMOX010000248.1:0-6180 GCF_034669605.1 Leisingera sp. | reverse complement strand
GGCTTTGTCACCCGCGGCTGGGTCTGGCCGCTGTGGGAGATCTCACACCTGATTCTGCTGCAGGGCTGCGCGGCGGTGGGTGGCGTGTTCTTGATCACCAAGGCCTACCAGCTGGGCGAGGCCTCCTATGTTGCGGTGTTCGAATACTCGGTGATGATCGTCGGCCCCGGTGTCGCCTGGGCCTATTGGGGGCAGGCTCTTAACGGATGGCAGATTTCGGGCATCGCACTGATCATAGCCGCAGGAACAACCATCGCGCTGCGCTCCAGATGACGGCCAGGGGCGCTGCCCCTCTTGCCCCTGCAGGGCAATTCACCCCGGAGTATTTCCGGCCAGAAAGAAGCGGCAGACTGCTGTTGTTCCCCGTTGCAGGACGACGCCTGTCCCGCTGCCCGGCAAGCGGCTTTCCGGCCAGGCGGGCAGACCAGCGCCGCCCGGTGCATTTCCGGCGTTTCCATCTTTGGAGCAATTGCTTAGGGTCAGGTCATGATCCTGTCGCCGGGCCGCAAATACGTCTTTATCCATATCCCCAAGACCGGCGGCACAGCGTTGGCCCTGGCGCTTGAGGCGCGTGCCATGGCGGATGACATGATGCTGGGGGATACGCCCAAGGCGCTGAAACGCCGCCGCCGTCTGAAGGATGCCCAGACCCGCGGGCGGCTGTGGAAACACTCCGCTCTTGCCGATATCGACGGGCTGGTGCCAAAAGAAACTCTGCGGTCGCTGTTTGCGTTCACCCTGGTGCGCAACCCTTGGGACCGGGCGGTCAGCTATTACCATTGGCTGCGGGAGCAGAGCTTCGGCCACCCGGCGGTCCGGATCGCGCAAAGCCTGGAGTTCCGCGCCTTTGTGCAGCATCCGCAGATCCTCAGCGCGTTTCAGGGCAGCCCCTCGGCCTCCTACATGCGCCGTGCAGATGGGGCGGAGCAATGCCAGCTCTATATCCGGTTGGAGCATTTCCAGGAGGATGCCCGGCCGTTGTTCGACCATCTCGGCTTTTCCCTCGATTTGCCGCGGGTCAATGAAAGCGGCCGGCAGCGGGACTGGCGGCGCTATTATGACGATGCTGCCGCCGAAGCCATTGCCGGGGCCTGTGCCGCAGATATCGGGCAATTTGAATACTCTTTTAACGAATCTCCCTTACTTCAATGACAGGAAACAGTGCTGCGGCTGCCAGCGCGGGGCCGGACCGGCCAGCGGCAGGCAGTCCGGCGCTTGGACGTGAACAGTGAGCGGTCGTTGCCGCATTGCCGGGCTGACAGCACCGGGGATGGCGGTAATAACCGGAATGGCCTGGGCGGAACTGCCCTGGCTGCAGGAAAGGAAGTCGGATGCTGGATTGGCTCCTGAAACGCTCGCAAGCCCCGCTGGGACAGCCGTTGAGCAGCGGTTTTCCTCTGGCCGCAGTCGGGCAGGGCGGGTTTCTGGCCGGCACCCATGTTGCGTCGAACCTTGGCTGGCGCCCGGTTGAGGCGCTGACTGCAGGCGACAAGGTGCTGACATTCGATCATGGCATGCAGACGGTTGTGGAGCTGCAGCGCGAAACCATTGTTCCGGGCGACGGGGAACTTGACCCGGCCCGCTGTCCGCTGCTGGTGCCGCGTGATGCGCTGATGAACCGGGTGCCGCTGTGGCTGATGCCGGATCAGGGCGTGCTGCTGGAGAGCGATCTGGTGGAGGATGTTCAGGGCGATCCTTTTGCGGTCGTGCCTGCCGCCGCGCTGGAGGGCTACCGCGGTATCCGCCGGATGCATCCCGGCGCGCAGCTGGAGCTGGTCACACTGCGGTTCGCCGAGGATCAGGTGATTTATCTGGAAGCCGGAATGCTGGGGTTCTCCGCAGCTCCGGTCAATTTGATGTGCGGGCGCATCTTTACCGGGGAAAGCGCCTACAGGGTGCTGCCGCCGGATCAGGCGCACGGCCTGGTGCTGTCGATGATGGCCGAGGACGACCACTGGAACACGCCCGGCCCGGCATCCGCCGCGGCCCGATATCAACAACCGCTGAACTGAGCGGGCAGCCCGTTTACCGGAACACTTGAAAACGGCCGGGAATGCCCGGCCGTTTGCGTTATCCGTTGCCCTCAGGCGGCCGCAGATTTTTCCGGGTCGAACCGGCCATAGAAGCTTTGGCCCTTGTTCGCCATGTCGCGCAGCAGATCCGGGCAGGCAAAGCGATCGCCATGCTGTCCGGCCAGCTGATCGCAGCGTTCGGCCGCATAGGGTGTGCCGATGATATCCAGCCAGCTGAACGGACCGCCGGACCAGGGGGCAAAGCCCCAAGCCAGAATCGCGCCCACGTCGCCTTCCCGGATGTCTTCCAGAACGCCTTCCTCCAGCGCCCGCACCGCTTCCAGCACCTGTGCGAACATCAGCCGTTCCTGCACTTCGATCAGATCAGGCTGCTCAGCGGTTTGCGGGTATTTCTCCTGCAGGCCCTTCCAGTACTCGACGCGCTTGCCTTTCTCGTCATAGTCGAAGAAACCGGCATTGGCCTTGCGCCCTAAGCGGCCCTGTTCTTCCATCCAGAAGATCAGCTCATCGGACGGGCTTTCCGGATAGGCATCGCCCATTGCCGCCTTGGTTGCCCGCGCGATCTTGGCCCCCAGATCAATCGAGGTCTCATCGGTCAGCTGGATCGGCCCCACCGGGAAACCCAGCTGCCGCGCGGCGTTGTCGATCAGCACCGGGCTGACGCCCTCGGCAATCATCCGCACCCCTTCGTTGATATAGGGGATGATGCAGCGGTTGGCGTAAAAGAAGCGCGCGTCATTGACCACAATCGGCGTTTTGCGGATCTGGCGCACATAGTCCAGCGCCTTGGCCACCGCGCGGCCGCCGGTTTCGCGGCCCTTGATGATCTCCACCAGCAGCATCTTCTCGACCGGCGAGAAGAAGTGGATGCCGATGAACTGATCCGCGCGGCTGGACGCCTTGGCCAGCTCACTGATCGGCAGGGTCGAGGTGTTGGAGGCAAAGATGCAGTCCTCGGGGATGATTGCCTCGACCTTTTTGGTCATCTCCGCCTTGACGCCGGGATCCTCGAACACCGCCTCGATGATCAGGTCGCAGCCTTTCAGCGCGTCCAGATCAGGGGTCGCGGTGATCTGCGCCAGCAGCGCCGCTTTCTTCTCCTCGGTCGCCTTGCCGCGCTTGATGCCCTTGTCCATGTAGGCGGCGGAATAGGCCTTGCCCTTGTCGGCAGCTTCCTGGTCACGGTCGATCAGGACCACCTCGATGCCCGCCTGGGCGGAGACCAGCGCGATACCGGCGCCCATCATGCCCGCGCCCAGAACGCCAACTTTTTTGACCGCCTGATCCGGCACCTCCTTGGGCCGCACCGCGCCTTTTTCCAGCGCCTGCTTGTTCAGGAACAGGCTGCGGATCATGGCCGAGGACGACGGGTTCATCAGCACATGGGTGAACCAGCGGGCCTCGATTTTCAGCGCGGTGTCGAAATCAACCAGCGCGCCTTCATAAATTGAGCTGAGCAGCGCCTGCGCCGCCGGGAAGGCGCCCTGGGTTTTGCCGTTGATCATCGCCGAGGCGCCGACAAAGGTCATGAATCCAGCCGGATGATAGGGGGCGCCGCCGGGCATTTTATAGCCCTTGGCGTCCCAGGGTTTCACCAGATCGGCAGGTTTGGCGTTCAGCACCCACTCCCTGGCCGCCGCCAGAGCATCGTCAGCAACCGCATCGATCAGCTGGGCGCCCTTGGCTTTTTTCGGATCCAGCATCTTGCCTTCGAGCAGCACCGGCGCCGCCGCCATTGCGCCCACCATACGCGAATAGCGCGTGGTGCCGCCGCCGCCGGGGAATATACCGATCATGATCTCCGGCAGGCCGACCTTGGCCTTGGGGTTGTCGGTCATCACCCGGTGATGGCAGGCGAGGGCAATCTCAGTGCCGATGCCGGCGCAGGTGCCGTTGATGGCACAGGCCACCGGCTTGCCGCCCTTCTTGGTTTTCGGGTCCATGCCTGCGAGTTCAAGTTTGCGCAGGATCCGGTGGCCGCCCATGGTGAAGTCGAACAGGCCCTGGGCCGGGTTCTCACCCGATTCTTCGCGGATGGTGGCCAGCACATTCAGGTCCATGCCGCCGGCAAAATCCTTCTTTCCGCTGGTGATCACGATACCCTTGACGGCCTCGTCCGCCAGCGCCCGGTCAACATATTCCTCCACCAGGCTAAAGGCCTCGCGGGTGAGGACGTTCATCGACTTGCCGATCGCGTCCCAGGTGATGATTGCGACGCCGTCCGCGTCCACGTGGTATTTGAAATCGCTCATGTGTTTTCTCCGGTCTGGTCAGCCGTCAGCGGGCTGCCGTCCTTGCGGGTGAAATTGAACTGCCCTTCGGCAATTTTCACCATCATGTCCAAATCGCTGTAAAAAGCGGTCTCTGCCGGGGTGCGGGTGCCGACCACCAGAAAGGCGGCAGGCTTGTCCGATCGGTTCACCAGATGGTGGCCGTTCTCATCCCCCGCCGGAAAGCTGGCACAGTCGCCCGGCAGCATCTCATGCGCGCCCTGATCGTCGATTAGGGTGCAGGTGCCCTCGGTCACCATCACGAATTCGTCCTGCTCCATGTGGTAGTGGCGCAAGGAAGACATCGCGCCCGGCTCCAGCCGCACGATGTTGACGCCGAACTGGGTCAGGCCGCCGAGGTCGCCCAGCGGCTGCACGCTGCGCCCGTCACCCGCCGCAGCCAGCTTGCCGGGGTAGCCCGATCCGGTGCGCCAGGGCAGGCGGGAAAGGTCCAGCTTCGGCATCAGACGCGCTCGATGATGGTGGCCGCACCCATGCCGGATGCGATGCACAGCGTCGCCAGGCCGCATTCTTTGTCCTGGCGTTCCAGCTCATCCAGCAGGGTGCCGATGATGATCGCACCGGTGGCACCCAGCGGATGCCCCATGGCGATGGAGCCGCCGTTGACGTTGACCAGCTCCGGGTCCACATCAAATGCCTGCTGAAAGCGCAGCACCACGCTCGCAAAGGCCTCGTTCACCTCGAAAAGATCCAGATCGCCGATCGTCATGCCACTGCCGGCCAGGATCTTCTCGGTCACCGGAACCGGGCCGGTCAGCATGATGGTGGGGTCGGTGCCGATCTTGGCGGTCGCCTTGATGCGGGCGCGCGGTTTCAGCCCGTGCTTCTCGCCGAACTCCTTGTTGCCGATCAGAAGCGCCGCAGCACCATCCACAATGCCCGAGGAGTTGCCCGCATGGTGGATATGATTGATCCGCTCCAGATGCGGGTATTTCAGCATCGCCACCTTGTCAAAGCCGGGCATCTGCTCACCCATCATCTGGAACGCCGGGTTCAGCGATCCCAGTGCCTGCATGTCGGTGCCGGGGCGCATGTATTCGTCATGATCCAGGATCGCCAGCCCGTTCTGGTCGGTGACGGTGATCACGGATTTTGCAAAGCGGTTGTCGTCCCACGCGGCCTTGGCGCGGCGCTGGCTTTCCATCGCCAGCGCGTCGGCCTGATCGCGGCTAAAGCCGTATTCGGTGGCGATGATATCGGCCGAGATGCCCTGCGGCACAAAATAGGTGTCCATTGCCAGGCTCGGGTCGACGGCAATTGCGGCGCCGTCGCTGCCCATGGCCACCCGGCCCATCATCTCGACGCCGCCTGCGATATAGCCATCACCGGCGCCGCCCTTCACCTGGTTCGCGGCCAGGTTCACGGCTTCCATGCCAGACGCGCAGAAGCGGTTGATAGCGAGGCCCGGAATACGTTCGTCCAGATCCGAGGCAAGAACAGCGGAGCGTGCCAGGCAGCCGCCTTGCTCCTTCACCTGGGTGACATTGCCCCAGATCACGTCCTCGACCGCATGGCCCTCCAGGCCGTTGCGCTCCTTGAGCGCGTTCAGCGTCAGGGCGGACAGCCGCACCGAGGTCACCTCGTGCAGGGCGCCATCCTTGCGGCCCTTGCCGCGCGGGGTGCGCAGGGCGTCATAGATATAAGCTTCAGTCATACTTGTCTCCTCAAGTCCGGTCCGACGGTCTGCCGGGCATCAGGTCATAGGGGTGTTTCCAGCCGGGCTGCGCGCTGATACGGGTGAGCCAGGCGTCGATATGGGGCCAATCGGCGCGGTCAAAGCCGAAGGGCTCGGGGTAGTAGAGGTAGCTGCAGCAGCTGATATCGGCGTTGGTCAGCCCGTCTCCCGCCAGCCAATC
>NZ_JAXMOX010000247.1:0-6186 GCF_034669605.1 Leisingera sp. | reverse complement strand
CCCGCCCGGCCGAGAGGCCGGGCAGCGCCCGTCCCGCCCCCCACGGGGCGGGCGCTTCGCTTCCCACCCCGCCGGGACGGGCGCTGCCCTTCGTGTTATGCCGCGAGCTGAGCCGCTTTGCCTTGGATGTAGGCATCGACCGCCGCGCGCTGGGCCTCATCCAATCGCAGCCCCAGCTTGGTGCGCCGCCACAGGTAATCATCACCGCTGCGCACCCATTCGCGGGCAATGGCCCAGTCCAGCTCCCGCGCCGTGATGGTCGCGCCAAAGTCCTGCCCCAGATCCGCGGCAGTTTTGGCGGCGCCCAGAACCTCCCATGCCTCGGTGCCGTAAGCGCGGATCATCCGGCCTGTCCAATAGGCGGTGAGGAACGGATAGTCTGCGGCCAGTTTGGCTTTTAGTTTCTCCACATCCTCCACCGCAAAATCGCCGCCGGGCAGGGCAACGCCTGCGGTCCAGTCAGAGGGCAGCTGCGGGAACACCTCGCCGATTTTCGCCAGCACCGCCTCGGCCAGCTTGCGGTAGGTGGTCATCTTGCCGCCAAAGACATTCAGCAGCGGCGCCTTGGCCTGATCCAGTGTCAGCACGTATTCGCGGGTTGCTGCAGTGGCGGAGCTGGCACCGTCGTCATAGAGCGGCCGGACGCCGGAATAGGTCCAGACCACGTCGTTGCGGCTTAGCGGCTGTTTGAAGTATTGCGATGCGAAGTCAGCCAGATAGTCCTGCTCCGCTTCGGTGCAGACGGGGGCGGTGTCCGGGTCGGGGTGGTCGGCATCGGTGGTGCCGATCAGGGTGAAATCCTGCTCATAGGGGATAGCAAAGATAATCCGCCCATCACTGCCCTGGAAAAAATAGCAGCGGCCGTGGTCGAACAGTTTCGGCACCACTATATGGCTGCCGCGCACCAGACGGACGTTTTCGCGGCTGCTCAGGCCCAGCTTCTGGTGCAGCACATCGGCGACCCAGGGGCCGCCTGCATTGACCAGCATCCTGGCGCGGTGGTCCTGCTCTGCGCCGGTGGCGCGGTTCTTGGTCCGGATCACCCAGTGGCCGGCGCGGCGTTCGGCTGAAGTGACCTCGGTCCGGGTCAGGATGCTGGCGCCGCGCGCTTGCGCATCGCGGGCGTTCAGCACCACCAGCCGGGCGTCTTCGATCCAGCAGTCGGAATACTCAAAGGCGGTCTGAAACTTGTCTTTCAGCGGCCGGCCTGCCGGGTCGCGGGACAGGTCCAGCTTGGCGGTGCCGGGCAGGATGCCGCGCTGGCCCAGGGAATCATAGAGAAACAGCCCCAGCCGGATCAGCCAGGCCGGACGGCGGCCGCGCATCCAGGGCATGAAGGTTGTCAGCAGTTTCGATGCGGGCGTTTCGCTGTCAAAGCGCATGTCCTTGTGAAACGGCAGCACAAAGCGCATCGGCCAGGAGATATGCGGCATCGCCTTCAGCAGCACCTCGCGCTCGATCAGCGCCTCGCGGACCAGGCGGAACTCGAAGTATTCCAGATAGCGCAGGCCGCCGTGGAACAGTTTGGTCGAGGCCGAGGAGGTGGCGGAGGCCAGATCGTTCATTTCGGCCAATGTCACCGACAGGCCGCGTCCCGCGGCATCGCGGGCAATGCCGCAGCCGTTGATGCCGCCGCCGATGATGAAAAGGTCCGTGACAGGTGCATCAGTCATTTTCGCTGCTTTCGTTTTGTCCGGCGGTGAGGATCCGGGTGCCTGCGGCCTGCGCGGCCTCGGCAAATTGTTCCGGCACCGGGCGGTCGGTGATCATCACGTCCAGCTCTGCCACATCGCAGATCCGCACCGGCGCGGAGCGGGCGAACTTGCTGCCGTCGCAAACCAGAACCCGCTGACGGGCGTTTTTCAGGATTGCGCGGGCGACCGAAACTTCGCGGGCGTCGTGGTCCATCACGGCGCCGTCCGGATCCAGCGCCGAGGCGCCGATGACGGCGAAATCGACCTTGTAGCGGGACAGGAATTCAACCGCGTCCTCGCCCACAATGGCGCCGTCGCTTTGCCGCACAGTGCCGCCGGCCAGGATCAGTTCCTTGGCCTGACCGCTCATCATAAGGTTGATAATATTGATATTGTTGGAGACAACGGTCAGGCCGCTGTGGCCGGACAGCGCCCGTGCCACCTGCTCGGTGGAGGTGCCGATGTTGAGCGTAAGCGAACAATTGTCGGGGATCAGTTCAGCTGCCAGCGCCGCCATCGCCAGCTTGTTGCCCGCGTTCAGCTTGCGCCGGTCCTCATAGCCCTGGCTGGCGGCAGAGCTTAGCCGGACAGCGCCGCCATGCACGCGGGACAGGGCGCCGCGCGCAGACAGGTCGCGCAGGTCGGCCCGCACCGTCTGTAACGACACGCCAAAGCGCTGGGACAGGCCGTCAACCTCCACCCGGTCCTGCTGGTTCAGCAAGGCAATGATTTCGTTTTGACGGCTGGCGGCATCCATAGGCTTTCCTTTCGCTGCGATTCTTTAGCGGACCGCGCGTGAAATGTCACCTATCGTTTTCGTTTTGGTTTTGTGTGTGGTGAAAACGAAAAAAGGCGCGCAGTGTGGCGCGCGCCTTTGGATGAAGCAGCCTGGCTGGCTCAGCGGAGCCGGATCAGGTGGTTGTCCCAGGCCAGCTCTGACCGGTGCAGCGGATGCTGGCCTGCGTCCGAGATTGCATATAACCGGCCGGTGCCGGTGCTGGTGGTGAAGCCGCCGGGGGAGGCGGCAAGGCCGCAGACGTCGTGCATCCGGTGCTCGTTCAGCAGCGCGCCGCCGACAGTGTCCATCACCTGCAGCACCCCGCCGCGCGGGGAGGTGACGCCGATCTGCGTGCCATCGCCGGAAAAGGCGATGGAGCCGCCGTATCCGTTCATGTTCAGCACCCGGGGATCATCCTCCGCCAGCAGACGCGCGGGGCTGCCGGGAAGGTGCAAGCCCGCGGTGGGGATCTGTTCGCCCGGATCCCCCTGCCATTGCATGGCGAAACCAACGGTGCCGTCGATGCGCATGGCGAGGTGGCGGATCGAATTCAGATGCAGCCTGCGGGGCAGTTCCATCTGGTCCTGCAGGGTGCCGTCAAAACCCAAGTAGCTGAGGTTCGGGCGCATGTCCGGAAGGTTCAGCTTGGCGCGGCCGCTGCCGGGGTGGGTTTCAATGCCGCCGTTGGCGATGACCAGCCCCGGCGCGTCCCGGCGCAGCAGCATATCGTGCGGACCAATGCCGCCGGAAGCAAAGGCGCCAATGCGCTTGTATCCGTCCGCGGCATCCCAGACTCCGATGATGCCGCGGGCGTTCTCATAGTCGTTCTCGGTCGTGAACAGGCGGGCGCCGTCGGGGGAGAAGGTGCCGTGGCCATAGAAATGGTGGCCAGCGGGTGGCTCCAACCGGGCGATGGCGGTGCCGGTGCGGCAGTCGATCACATCGGCAAAGCGGCCCGGACGGCGGGCAAGGGCCACCGCCTCGGGGCGGGTGGGATGCGCCGCTGCGGCGTGGCCGCGGCCCGGCAGCGGGTGGCTGAACAGGATTCCGCCGTCTTCTGTGAGGCCCGCAAGCAGGAAGGCGCCGCTGGCGTCCTTGCCGGCAGACAGGAAGGCGGGGCTGCCGGCGTTGGCCCAACTGGCCTGCGGGGCAAGGCCTGTGGCCAGAAGGCCGGCCAAAAAGCCGCGGCGGGACGCCATATCAATCGCCGTCCAGGGAATTGAAGCCTGCCTCAACACCCAGGGCCGGGCCCAGTTCCCCGGCCACCAGCGCGCGCAGGTCCTTGATCTCCTGCTGCAGGGATTCGATGCGGAAGCGGCTGGCGGGATCGGCAGCGCCGGCAAAGACGGGGTCGTCGAGGGTCTCGGCCTTTTTGCGGGCTTTGGAAAAACCAGCGGTGAATTCGGTTTGAAGGTCCGCATGGGGGGCCGCCAGAGCCAGCGCCAGCGGCTCCAGCGCGTTCAGGGACAGCAGCACATGGCGAAGGCTGCGGCCGGAGCGGCGGGCCTCGGCGCGGGCCGGGCGGGGTCTGTCCTATGTTCCCAGCGGACGCCCCAGACGCATGTCGTCCAGCACCTGCAGGCCGGTGGTGAGCGCCTTGAGCAGTTCCTGAGTGATCTCCTCGTCGCTTTGGTAGCGATTGGCGGGGCTGCGCATTTCGGCGGCGTAGCTCTGTTCCCAGTCCATTTTGATGGATTGGGTTGTGGCCGCGATGTCGGTGCTGATGGCGCGGGTCAGGGCGCAGCGGTAGCCGGCGCTGCCTTCGGTGGAGAGCTCAGGATCATAAAGCAGGAATTCCAAGGCATAGAAGCCGCGGGCGGCGATGGAGTAGCTGGCGAATTGCGCCGGGTCCGAGATGCCGGGGTCTTCGCTGCGGATCAGACTGGCTAGCGCCTTGGGTGTTTTGCTGCGGCTGTCGGGCCAGAATGCCAGCGCAAAGGCGCGGCTGTCTGTTTCCGTCGGCCCGAAACGGTAGGGGCTGGCGGCGATCCAGGCGTCGAAGGCGGCGCCGTAGGCTGCGCGCAGGGATCCGGACTGCGGGGTGCAATCCGCCTTTGCCGTCTCCGCCAGTGCCTGCGCGTCCTCTGCAAGCGTTTGGAAGGCCGGGAGGATCAGTTGATCGGTGATGGCGCTGGACAGGTCTGAGGCCGCGGCGGGGGCTGCAGCCAAGGCAACAGCGAAAGCAAGGGCGCGCATCAGAGGCTCTCCAGGAATGAGATCAGGGCAGCACGGTCTTCCGGCGGCAGCTCCACCACCCGGGTTTTGGCCGCTTCCGCCTCGCCGCCGTGCCACAGAACCGCCTCCAGCAGGGTGCGGGCGCGGCCGTCGTGCAAAAAGGTGGCGCGGGGCGAGACCTGCTGCGTCAGGCCAATCCCCCAGAGCGGCGCAGTGCGCCATTCGCGGCCCGTGGCGCGGGCCTCGGGGCGGTGGTCGGCAAGGCCTTCGCCCATGTCATGCAGCAACAGGTCGGAGTAGGGCCAGATCAGCTGGAAGCTTTGCTCGGGGCGGTCCTCCAACCGGTGGGTCACATATTTCGGGACGTGGCAGGAGGCGCAGCCGCTGTCATAGAACAGCTGCTTGCCGCGCAGCACCGTCGGGTCATCCGCGTTCCGGCGGGCGGGCACGCCCAGATTGCGGCTGTAGAAGGCGACCAGTTCCATATTCGGCTGGTCGATCTCGGTTTCACGGGAATCACCGCCGCCATGCGGCGCGGACTGGCAGGCGGTCTGCAGGCCGGTGCATTCGCCGGCGTGGGCGGGGAACAGCGGGGTGGAAATGCCGATATCGCCGGCGAAGGCGCTGGCGGATTGTTCGTGCACGGTCGGCATTCCGGCTTTCAGGCCGAAGCGGCCCAGCATGATCCGGTTGAATTCGCGCGACCAGACAAGGTTGGCACGGCCTGAGATGCCGTCGCCATCCGCGTCCTCCTCATCCGCGTGGGCGAGGATGTCGGCGGCGGGGACGGCCTCCAGCAATCCCAGCCCGATCATCGGCGGCGCGACCCGGGGGGAGAGCATGGCGCCCTTGGCAAGCGGGCCGTAGCCGAGGTTTGCAGCGGTGTAGCCGGGGCGGCGCAAAGTTGCTGTTTCGCCGCCGTTCAGGGCAACTTCGAAGTCCTCGTATGCGACCTGCAGCTTGTATTCCGGCGCGATGCCGGGGGCGGAGAAATCCTGCAGCTGGGTGCCGTAGTTCGGATCGGGCACGGTGCCGATATAGTCATGGACTTCCCGCAGCTCTGGCGGCACGGGGCCGGGGATCGAGACGCGCAGGAACATGGTGGCGGACGCATAGTCCGGCTGCTCCGGCACATGGCCGCGGCCGTCCTTCAGGTGGCAGCGCTGGCAGGACCGGGCGTTATAGAGCGGGCCGAGACCGTCAGAGGCCAGGGTGGAAGCGGGCGAAAACACCCAGATCTTCTTGAACAGGCCATTGCCCAGTTTGAATTCCAGCTCCTGCTCGAAACTGAGGTTGGCGGAATGCTGCGAGAACGCTTCGTCATCCGGCCGCGCCCGCACGGTGGCAGCACCGGCTGGCAGGTCTTCGAACCGTTCGGGTGCAGAGAAATCCGCGGCGGGCGCGGTCACGGCCTCTATCCGGGTGCGTTCGGCGTCGGTGCGGGGCAGGGGGGAGAGGTGCGGCTCGGCCTGGTACTGGCTGGCCAGGTCCAGCGCCGCAACGGGGGTGGCCGCCGCAAATGCGGCAGCCAGAAACAGT
>NZ_JAXMOX010000246.1:0-6263 GCF_034669605.1 Leisingera sp. | reverse complement strand
GGCATGACCATCGTTGGCGCCGACTTCCGCGACGGCATCCTGTTTGTCCCCGAGGTTCTGCTGGCCGCCAACGCAATGAAGGGCGGCATGGCCATTCTTAAACCGCTGCTGGCTGCAACCGGCGCCCCTCAGATCGGATCGATGGTTATCGGCACCGTCAAGGGCGACATCCATGACATCGGTAAAAACCTGGTTTCGATGATGATGGAAGGCGCCGGCTTTGAAGTGGTCGATCTGGGGATCAACAACCCGGTCGAGAACTACCTGGAAGCCCTGGGAGAGCACAAGCCGGACATCCTCGGCATGTCGGCCCTTCTGACCACGACCATGCCTTACATGAAGGTGGTGATCGACACCATGGTCGAGCAAGGCCTGCGAGATGACTACATCGTGCTGGTTGGCGGCGCGCCGCTGAACGAAGAGTTCGGCAAAGCAATCGGCGCCGACGGCTATTGCCGCGATGCCGCCGTGGCCGTTGAAATGGCCAAGGATATGGTGGCGCGCAAGCACAACTCGATGAGCGCCTGATTTGGCACGCAAAGGACGCGCAGCCCGCTTGACCGAGCGGGCTGCCTTCCGCCCTCCGACCGGGCGGACGCTTGAGGAAAGCTCCCTCACCGAACAGGGGCTCGCCGCCCCTGAGAAAAAGACCGGCCGTATCCTGCTGATCGCCTGCGGCGCGCTTGCGCGTGAAATCCTTGATATCAAGGCGAAAAACGGGCTGGATCACATCGACCTCACCTGCCTGCCCGCAAAACTGCACCTCTACCCGGATCAGATTATAGATGCCGTCGACGGCGCCGTGGCTAAATACTCAACCACATATGACAAGATTTATGTAATCTATGCAGACTGCGGAACAGGCGGCGCGCTGGAGCGCAAATGCGCGGAACTCGGCGTGGAAATGGTCGCAGGCCCGCATTGCTATTCCTTTTTTGAGGGCAACGACGCCTTTGCGGCCCGTACCGATGCGGGTGAAATCACCGCCTTTTACCTGACCGACTTCCTGGTCAAGCAATTCGATGCCTTTGTCTGGCGCCCGATGGGGCTCGACAAACACCCGGAACTGCGGGACATGGTGTTCGGCAATTACACCAAACTGATATACCAGTCGCAGATCAGCGACCCCAAGCTGTTGGAAAAAGCCCGCGACTGCGCAGACCGCATGGGGCTGGAGTTTGAGCACCGCCACACCGGCTACGGCGATCTGGAAACCGCGATTTCCAACTGGGCCAAGTAGGCCCTTCATCTTTCAAGAAATACTCCGGGGAGCGCGAGGGGCCGCCCCCTCGCCCGGCCGGCCTCAGGCCTGCGCCATCGCGGTTTCGCGGATCCGCTCGATCATCGACCGCAACCCGTTCGAGCGTTGCGAAGACAGATGTTCGTTCAGCCCAAGCCGTCCCAGTTCCGCCCTGGCATCCACGGCAACTACATCCTTGAGGCCCAAACCATTGTACAAGCAGCGCAGCACGGCAATCAGTCCCCGCACAATCATCGCATCGCTGTCACCGTCAAACCGGAATTCCCCGTCTTCAACCGTGGCATGCAGCCAGACCTGGCTGGCGCAGCCGTCGACCTTGGTTGCAGGCACTTTCAGCGCGTCATCCAGCGGCCGCATCGCCTTGCCCAGATCGATGACATGGCGGTAACGGTCTTCCCAGTCCTCCATGAACTCGAAGTCTTCCACGATCTCTTCAAAGGCGGCAGTGGCCATCGTCCGTTATCCTCAAAATCCGTTTCCGGGGGCAGTTCAGCACCTAAGCCCCTGCCCGCCCCATTTCAACCGCTTTTCAAGCTTCCGCCAATGGGGTAATCCCTTGCAAAGACATTTTGAATGGGCGGGGACAGATGCACAAACCATTGGCTCTTACATTGGCCTGCGCGCTGATGCTGGCAGGCTGCGGCGGCTGGAAACAGTCGCGGATCAACCCGTCCAACTGGTTTGGCAGCTCCGCGCCCGCCGAAGCGCCAGCACCGGGAAACAGCAACCCGCTGCTGCCGCAAGAAAGCAACGCCCGTGGCCTCTTTGCCCGCCCCGAGCCCAAGGACACCTCCGTCCTGGTCAGTCACGTGACCGGTATGCGGATAGAACGCACCGCATCCGGCGCCATCATCTATGCAACTGCCGTTGCTGCCCGTCAGGGCGCCTATGATGTTGTTCTGCGGCCGGTCGAAGACAATGATGAAGGCGTCCTGAGCTTCGATTTCCGGATTGTCTATCCAGAGGATGGCACGCCAACCGGCAGCGAGTCCAGCCGCACTATCCATGCCGCCCGCACAGTTACGAATCAGGATCTGGCCGGCATCCGCACCGTGCGTGTGAATGGCGCGGAAAATGCCCGCGAAAGCCGCCGCCGCTAACCCCATGACCGCTTAAAAAGGAAAACGCCCGCAATCGTTGCGGGCGTTTTTCTATGTGCCGGCTGTTGGCAGCGGCCGAGGCGTCTTACAGCTCCACCACCTGAACCGCCTGGCCTTTGGCTGCGAGGCCGATCTTGCCCTCGCAAAGCCGCAGGGCATCGGCGCCAAACACTTCGCGGCGCCAGCCGCTGAGGGCCGGGACATCGCGCAGGCCCGCCGCAATCGCGTCCAGGTCCGCGCTGGGGGCGATCAGCTTGGCCGCCACCCCCTCTGCTTCGGTCTTGGCCTTCAGCAGCACCCGCAACAGATCCGCCAGCGCCGGATTCACTTGCTGCTTTTCCTTGCTGCGGTCCATCCGGGGCTGGTCTTCGGGCGGGCAGTCTGCCCCCTTGGCCACGGCCGCCAGGATACCTTCGGCAATTGCGCCCTTGCGCGCCTCGCGCAGCAGCAGGCGGGAGCCGCCCAGATCGCCAGGGTTGCGCGGCTTGGTCGAAGCAAGCTCGACCAGCGCATCATCCTTGAACACCCGGTTGCGCGGCACATTGTTGGTTTGCGCATAGGTTTCGCGGAAGGCGGCCAATTCACGCACCACGGCCAGAAACTTACCCGAAGAGGTCCGGGTTTTGACCCGTTTCCACGCATCTTCGGGCTGAATGTCATAGGTCGCCGGATCGGTCAAAACCTGCAACTCCTCGGCCACCCAATGCGACCGGCCGCTCTTTTCCAGTTCAGCGGCCAAGAACTCGTAAATATTGCGCAGATGGGTCACATCGGCCAGCGCATAGGTCTTTTGCGCCTCGCTTAACGGGCGGCGCGACCAGTCGGTAAAACGCGACGTCTTATCGACACCCTGTTTGACGATCTTGCGCACCAGGGTTTCATAGCCTGCCTGATCGCCAAAGCCACAGACCATCGCCGCCACCTGGGTGTCGAACAGCGGCTTGGGGAAGACGCCTGCGTCAACCCAGAAGATTTCCAGATCCTGGCGGGCAGCGTGGAACACTTTGACCACGTTCTCATCGCGAAACAGCGTATAAAGGGGCTCCAGCGAGATGCCGTCGGCCAGCGGGTCAACCAGAACCGCATCGTTCTCACCATCCCCCGCAAAGGCCAGCTGGATCAGGCAAAGCTTGGAATAATAGGTCCGTTCCCGCAAAAACTCGGTATCCACCGTGACATAAGGATACTGTGCGGCGGTTTCGCAAAAGGCCTGCAGGTCTTCGGTGGTGGTCAGAGTTTTCATAAATTCCGGCTTTTCAATCTCATGTGGGCCGGGACGTGATACGCGCTTGTCCCAGGCAATGCAATCAGCCGGACCTCAGCCCAGCTGAACCAGCGTTTTGTCACCCGCCGCGAAGCGGCGCAGCACTGCCGGGTAAAGAAGATGCTCCTGCACCAGCACCCGGGCCGCCAGCGTATCCGGCGTGTCGTTTTCCAGCACCCGCACCCGTGCCTGACCCAGAATGGGGCCGTCATCCAAGCGCGGTGTCACCTCATGCACGGTGCAGCCGTGTTCGCCGTCACCGGCCTCCAGCGCGCGGGCGTGAGTATGAAGCCCCTTGTACTTCGGCAGCAGCGAGGGATGGATGTTCAGCATCCGGCCCTCGAACAGCGACACGAAACCCGCAGTCAGCACCCGCATGAAACCAGCGAGGCAGACAATGTCGGCATCGGCCTCGATAACCGGTTTCGCCAGCTCTGCTTCAAACGCTTCACGGTCGCCAGCAAAGGGACGGTGGTCCACCACAGTAGTGGCAACGCCAGCAGCGGCTGCCTTGGCCAGCCCGCCGGCACCGGCATTGTTGGACAAGACCAGACATGGCCGTGCCGGGTGGTCGCCGGTCATGCTCTCCAGAAGCGACACCATATTAGAGCCGCCGCCGGAAATCAGGATTGCGACCTTTTTCCGGCTCACAGCAGCTTGCCGGAATAACGCATGCCGGCACCTGCGGTAACTGCGCCCAGACGCGCAACGGTCTCACCCTCTGCTTCCAGCAACCCGGCCAGCGCATCTGCGCGGTCAGCAGAGACCGACAGGATCATGCCGATCCCGCAGTTGAATGTTTTGAGCATCTCGGCTTCAGCTATGCTGCCGGTATCTGCCATCCATTTGAATACCGGCGGCAGGTCCCAGGAATTCAGGTCGATATCGGCGCCCAGGTCCCCGGGCAGCACCCGCGGCAGGTTCTCGGTCAGTCCGCCGCCGGTGATATGGGCCAGCGCATGAACGCCGCCTGCCCGTACCGCGGCAAGGCACTGTTTGACATAGAGACGGGTCGGGGTCAGCAATGCTTCGCCCAGCGATCCATCGCCGAAAGGGCAATCGGCATCCCAGCCAAGCCCCGAGACCTCCACCAGCTTGCGTACCAGAGAATAGCCGTTTGAATGCACGCCGTCAGACGCCAGCCCCAACAGCACATCGCCCTCCTGCACGCCTTCCGGCAGTGCCGTGCCGCGCTCCATCGCGCCAACGGCAAAGCCTGCAAGGTCGAAATCGCCTTCCGGGTACATGCCCGGCATCTCAGCCGTCTCACCGCCGATCAACGCGCAGCCGGAGCGGACGCAGCCCTCGGCGATGCCCTCTATGATGCGGGCGGCGGTTTCGGACTCCAGCTTGCCGGTGGCGAAATAGTCAAGGAAAAACAGAGGCTCAGCGCCTTGGCAGACCAGGTCGTTGACGCACATTGCAACCAGGTCGATGCCAACACCGTCCACCACGCCGGTGTCGATGGCTATCCGCAGCTTGGTGCCGACACCATCGGTGGCGCCTACCAGGATCGGGTCGTTGTAGCCGGCAGCTTTCAGGTCGAACAGCGCACCAAACCCGCCCAGCCCGCTCACCACGCCGGAGCGGTTGGTGCGCTTGGCAGCCGGCTTAATCCGGTCAACCAAGGCGTTGCCCGCATCAATGTCCACACCTGCGTCTGCATAGGTCAAGCCGTTCTTGCCGCTGGTCATCACTTGGCTCCTTCAAATCGGTTGCGCAGCCTTTAGCGCAAGGCGCCTCGGAAGGAAACAAAGGAATCCGCCGCGCCATCACAGACTGCACGCCGGGGGGATTTCACAGCTTCTGAACCGGCCTCAATGGCCCAACTGCCAAGGGGCCGCCTGATGGGCATAGCCGACCGCCTGGCGCAGCACCCGGCGCAGCGCGTCTGGGTCGGCCCGCACGGCAATTTCACCGGTGCGGCCTGCAATCACCGCTTGACCTTGCCCGCGCCATTTCCTAACCACCAAACCATGGCGGGCCTGTAGCTCAACGGTTAGAGCAGAGCGCTCATAACGCTTTGGTTGGGGGTTCGAATCCCTCCAGGCCTACCATAAAGTCAAAGACTTAAGGCTCAGCTGCGGTTTTCTCGCGGGTTCATTGAACCTGAGGCTTCAGAGATCTCACCTATTTCGCGGCTTCGGTCATTGGTTGCTCCACCTGTCCAGTCGCCTCATTTGACTTCTAATACGCACTGGCAAGCGGAGCGTGAATCTGCTGCATCCGCACCGGCGCGGTGGGTCGTCTGCCGCTTAGTCCGGATATCATACACTCGATGCAGGCGCCCAGATCGAACGTTTCCCTCGTCAGAAAAAGCATCCCAAACAACACTGTCGAAGTCGTGGATCTTCGGGCCAGTCTCTCCCAAGAGGCGGCCGAGCCACCTCTGATCAAATTCTGGCGCATCTGAAACCAATGTCTGGCCCGCGACTGTCTACAGCAACCACGCGGTAACTTCATCAGCATTCTCGGCGTTGTCGAGATCAGAGCGCGGGATGCTGTGAACGGCTTCGCTATTTGGGTCCCAGTCGTCCTCGAACCATTCGATCCGCGGACGAATGAGGCAGCTCTCCGCGACGGCTCTTTTTCCGTCAAGCCATGCGAGACCAACCTCGATCGGCCACGAATCTGCACT
>NZ_JAXMOX010000245.1:0-6276 GCF_034669605.1 Leisingera sp. | reverse complement strand
TGCGCAGTGGGGGACCGCCGGGGTCAGTGGGCGGCAATCGGGCCGCCCTCTGAAGTTCGTACCGAAGATCAGTAGCCTGCGGCTTCCATCTCGTCAGTGGTCAGTGCCTGGGCCTTCTCCAGCGCTGCTTCGACGCTCTGCTGGCCGGCCAGCGCGGCGGCGAATTCCTGGCCGACCTGACCTGCAATTCCGGCAAATTCGGGGATTGCTGCAAATTGCACACCGACATAAGGCACCGGATCCACTGTGGGGTTTGTCGGATCAGCCGACTGGATGCTTTCCAGCGTCATCCGGGCAAAGGGAACCTCCTGGTAGTTGGGGTTCTCATAGAGCGAGGTACGCGCACCCGGCGGCACATTGGCCCAGCCATCTTTTTCGGCAACCAGTTCGATGTATTCCTTGGAGGTGGCCCATTGAATGAACTCCTTGGCGGCGTCTGCTTTCTGGGTGCCGGCGGGAATTCCCAGCGCCCAGGCCCAAAGCCAGTTGCCGCGCTTGCCCTTGCCGGTATCGGGTGCCAGCGCAAAGCCCACCTTGTCAGCCACGGTGGAATCGTCCGGGCTGGTCACGAAGGACGCCGCCACAGTGGCGTCGATCCACATGCCGCATTTGCCCTGCTGGAACAGCGACAGGTTCTCGTTGAAGCCATTGTTCGACGCGCCCGGAGGGCCGGCGTCGTTCATCAGGTTCACATAGAACTCCAGGGTCTCCTTCCACTCTGGCTGATCGAACTGCGGCTGCCAGTTTTCATCGAACCAGCGCGCGCCAAAGGCATTGGCTGTCGCGGTCAAAAAGGCCATGTTTTCGCCCCAGCCGGCCTTGCCGCGCAGGCAGATGCCATAGATGCCGGCGTCCTTGTCTGTCATGGCGCGGGCAGCTTCGGCGACAAAATCCCATGTCGGCGCATCGGGCATCTCAAGCCCCGCCTGCTCCATCAGGTCGGTCCGGTACATGATCATCGAGCTTTCGCCATAGAATGGCGCCGCATACAGCGTGCCATCCACGCTAAGACCGCCGCGCATGGCGGGCAGGATGTCATCGGCGTCATATTCGGGCGGCAGATCATCCAGCGGCACCAGCCAGCCGTTGCTGCCCCAAATCGGGGTTTCGTACATGCCGATGGTCATGATGTCGAACTGGCCGCCCTTGGTGGTGATGTCAGTTGTCACCCGCTGGCGCAGCACGTTTTCCTCCAGGGTCACCCATTCGACCTCATGGCCGGTCTTGGCGGTGAAATCGTCTGTCAGACCCTGCATGCGGATCATGTCGCCGTTGTTCACAGTTGCAATGGTGATGGTCTCGGCAGAAGCACTGCCCGCTGCGAGCAGTGAAATGGCTGTTGCCGTACCAATGGCGTACTTAGCAAACATCTTCTACCTCCCTGATTAGATGTCGCCTCCAAGATTAACGGCGCCGCCGCTGCGCTGTCAATTTTAACTTTACGCGCGTAAAGTTTGGGCGGTCTGCCGGGAAATCAGCAGGTTATGCGGACCCGCGCATGACCAGCCGGCCATCAAACAGAATCTCTTGCCGCGAATCAGGCGGGTTTTCCGCCTCGATAAGGTCCATCAGGGACGCTGCGCTTTGCCTGGCGATGGCCTCGTAATCCTGTGAAACCGTCGTCAAAGTCGGGCAGGTATAGCGGGAGAAGGGATGATCATCATGCCCGGCGACCCGCATCCCGCAGTCAGCACCCAGACCAATCCGAATCCCGGCCTCATAGGCGGCCGACATCAAGCCGATCGCCAGACGGTCATTGCTGCACAGGATCGTATTGGTCGGCAGGTTGCGGTCGCGCACCACCCGGGTGCCCTCCCGGAAGCCGATCTCCTCAAACTCCCAGCCTTCCCCTTCAGCTTGGATCAGATGCGGGTTGTGTCCCAGCCGCTCCATAGCCGCGAGATAAGCATTGCGCCGTTTATGGGCGTTCGGGTTTGCCGGATTCTTCATTTCGAAAAAGGCCGGAGGCTCCCCTGTCCGGCAAAGGTAGTCGGCAATAAGTCCGATGCTTTGATAGTTGTTTGAGCCAATGAACGCCTGTCCTGCGGCGCCGATGCTGGCATCAAACATCACCGTTGGAACCTCGTCGCAGAAGGCGGCGATGCGTGCCTGATGCGACGCCCGCCCCAAGGGGGCCAGCAGAACCCCGGCAGGTTTAAGCAGCCGCAGGTTTTCAAGGTTTTCGATCTCCTGATCAGGGTTGCCGTGGGAACCCAGCAGAACCGGGCGGTATCCGGTTCTCAGAATATGCTCTTCGATGTTGCGGGCAATTTCGGCAAAGAAAGGGTCGGCCAGATAGGGCACCACGATTCCGATATTCTTGGTCAGCCGGCGGTTCTGATTGATCGCATAGAGATTGGGCCGGTAGTCATAATGGTCCAGCACATCTTCGATCCGCTTCCGGGTTGATGCCCTGACGCTGGATGGGTCGTTGAAGTATTTCGACAGCGTCGGGCGTGAAAGGCCGCTGACTGCTGCGAATTCCTCCATGTTCCTGATCTTTTTGTCACCCATGAAGGTTCTCACTTTGTCTGCAGTGGTAGGACAAGGCCAATGTGACCGTGCCTGAAGGTTCCGGCCATAATAATTGACGCGCGAAAATTTTACACCCTGCTTAGTGCATCGCATCACCGCCATTCGGCACCGCTAACCTTGCAGCTTCCAGAACCGGTGCGGCTGCCGCTGACAACATGGAGGGCACCACCGGCGGCGGCACGATCGCAGCCGGCGATGGCACCACCGGCACGGACACCCTGACCGGCGGCCCCGTCCCGGATCACAACCACCGACCAGAGCATCCCTGCAGGCATCCCCTGTTTCACTCGGGGTGTTCTTCTCGCCACCAGGCGCTGCGCAGTGCCCGCGGGCCGGATCCGGGTGGGAGACATGCTGTAAACCGCCGGCAACGGGTTTCAGCCGGTGATTTGGGTTTCTAAACGCACTCTGGGCCCGGCAGAGCTGGCATTGCGCCCGCCCTGGCAGCCTGCTGTCTCCGAAGCGGCTGATGCTGCTGTCGCCCAAGCACCGCCTGTTGGCCGACCCTGCCTCAGCGCAATGTCATCGCCTGCCGGGCAGGGAAACCGCCGGCCCGGCGCCAGCATCGCGGCGAGCCAAGGCTAAACTCACAGATGCGTTGTCATTTTATAACCGGGAGCGAAAAACAGCTTTGCCAGCGTTACGGGCTTGTTGCGCAGCCAGGTAATCCGTTCCGCAGTGAACACCGGGTCGCCCAAAGGGGCGTCCAGAAACTCTGACACTGTCTGATCGGCCTTTGTCGCCATGAAGCTCAGTTCAAGATTTGTGAAGGGGACTTTCTGCACCAGCCAGTCATTCGGCCCGGATTCAGTGAAATCCGCGTCCAGAACCTCGGGTATGCTCTCAGTTACAACCCAGCGCACTTCGTATTGGAACGGCGAATTGTCGGCATAATGCATGCATCTGAGGTGCAGAACCTCCTGCTTGGGAAGGATGTCAAGCCGGGATGACAGCCACGCCGGGGCCAGCATGAAACGGCTCTCAACCAAGGAATACCGGTAAGCGGCGCCGGTCTCGGCGATTTCATCCCGCACCAGGGGGATTGAAAACTGGGCTTTGCGGACTGGTGAATTCAAAACCCGTGTCCCGGCTTTCCGCTTGCGTTCCAGATAGCCTTCTTCAGCCAGTTCCCGCAGCGCCCGGTTCACGGTGGTGCGCGTGCTCGAGAATTCAACAGCCAGTTCAGTTTCACTGGGCAGCAGGCTGTCCGGTGCCCAGATCCGGTTCTGGATCCGGTCCAGAACGACCTGCTTGATATCCCTGTAGCTCATGTTCGCGCGGGGGGCTGGCATCCGGATTCCCAACTCAATTAAAGAATTTTAATGGCTATATATATACACATAATATCCGGGCGGGAAAGCGCTATAACCCGTGCAGCCGGTACGGCCGGATCCGCTGCCTCACGCCACAGGTCGGAGGCCAATGGGTCTTGAGCCTGGATCTTCCCGGCGGGCTGCCCGGTTTTGGCTGACGGCCTCATGCAGGCCGCCAAGCTCCGCAGGCCTTCCCCCTTGCACGCAACCGGGAATCCGCCTATACGCGCGCTGTCGGTACAAGGGCGGTCAACGTCCGGATGACACATCTGAGCAGGGCTGAGGCACACCTCGGCCCTTTGTGTTTGTTTGATCAGATGTGATCCGGGCCACGTCCAGTGCGGCTGAACCAAGACCGGCGGAGACAACCGCATGGCCAGAAAAACCATATGAAAAGGAAATCTGAGACCTCATGGCTCAAAACGTATCAATGGAGGACTTCGAAGCCCTCCTGAACGAAAGCTTCGAAATGGACACGCCGGACGAGGGTTCGGTTGTCAAAGGCAAAGTACTGGCAATCGAAGCCGGTCAGGCCATCATCGACGTCGGCTACAAAATGGAAGGCCGCGTTGATCTGAAAGAATTCGCAAATCCCGGCGAAGCTGCTGAAATCGCTGTCGGCGACGAAGTTGAAGTCTTCCTGCGCTCGGCTGAAAACGCCCGCGGCGAAGCCGTCATCTCGCGTGAGATGGCCCGCCGTGAAGAAGCCTGGGACCGCCTGGAAAAAGCATATGCCGACGACCAGCGCGTCGAAGGCGCGATCTTCGGCCGCGTCAAGGGCGGCTTCACCGTCGATCTGGGCGGCGCTGTTGCGTTCCTGCCCGGTTCGCAGGTTGACGTGCGCCCGGTGCGCGACGCCGGCCCGCTGATGGGTCTGAAGCAGCCGTTCCAGATCCTGAAAATGGACCGCCGCCGCGGCAACATCGTTGTCTCGCGCCGTGCCATCCTGGAAGAATCGCGTGCCGAACAGCGTGCCGAAGTCATCGGCAACCTGACCGAAGGCCAAGCGGTAGACGGTGTGGTCAAGAACATCACCGAATACGGTGCGTTTGTTGACCTCGGCGGCGTTGACGGCCTGCTGCACGTCACCGACATGGCATGGCGCCGTGTGAACCACCCCTCCGAGATCCTGTCGATCGGCGAAACCGTCAAGGTTCAGGTCATCAAGATCAACAAAGAGACCCACCGTATCTCCCTCGGCATGAAACAGCTGCAGGAAGACCCGTGGGATCTGGTTGGCGCCAAGTACCCGCTGTCCTCGGTCCACAAGGGCCGCGTCACCAACATCACCGATTACGGTGCATTTGTTGAGCTGGAGCCGGGCGTCGAAGGTCTGGTCCACGTCTCCGAGATGTCCTGGACCAAGAAAAACGTCCACCCGGGCAAGATCGTCTCCACTTCGCAGGAAGTCGACGTCATGGTTCTGGAAATCGACGGTGCCAAGCGCCGCGTTTCCCTGGGCCTCAAGCAGACCATGCGCAACCCGTGGGAAGTCTTCTCCGAAGCCAACCCGGAAGGCACCGAGGTCGAAGGCGAAGTCAAGAACATCACCGAGTTCGGTCTGTTCATCGGCCTCGACGGCGACATCGATGGCATGGTTCACCTCTCCGACCTGTCCTGGGACGAGCGCGGCGAAGATGCGATCCAGAACTACCGCAAGGGCGACATGGTTTCGGCCGTTGTTTCCGAAGTGGACGTCGACAAAGAGCGTATCTCGCTGTCGATCAAAGCTCTGGGCGGCGACAAGTTCGCAGAAGCGGTTGGCGGCGTGAAGCGCGGCTCGATCGTGACCGTGAACGTGACTGCGATCGAAGACGGCGGCATCGAAGTGGAATATGAGGGCATGAAGTCCTTCATCCGCCGCTCCGACCTGGCCCGCGACCGTGCCGATCAGCGCCCCGAGCGTTTCTCGGTTGGCGACAAGGTCGACGTGCGCGTCACCAACGTCGACTCCAAGACCCGCCGTCTGGGCCTGTCGATCAAGGCACGCGAGATCGCGGAAGAAAAAGAAGCTGTGGAACAGTATGGCTCCTCGGACTCCGGCGCTTCGCTGGGCGACATCCTGGGTGCAGCGCTGAAGTCGGGCGACTAATCGTCTCCGGCCTCACGGCGAAAAAAATGAAAAGCCCCGCAGATTTCTGCGGGGCTTTTTTTTGGGGGGGGGGAGGACGGATCTTGACCCGCACCCGGCATTTCCCCCTCAAACCCGTTCTTGAATCTGCTCGCTTGTCTGCCGTAGAAAGCAGCCCTCCATTCGCGACAGCAAAACCGCGGTATGTTCAGTGGTTCAGGCCATCAAACCAGTCGAGAACAGTGGCCGTCCATCCCGGGGGCAATCCGTGCTTTCCCTTGTGCAGGATAAGTTCGAGAGCAGCCTTTTCGCATGCCCAGCGTTTACGCCAGAGACCGTCGGAGATTTCATGTTCTG
>NZ_JAXMOX010000244.1:0-6310 GCF_034669605.1 Leisingera sp. | reverse complement strand
TTTCTGCTCGATTTCGTGCCGGGCTGGGCGTTCCTGATCCTCTCGTTCCACTGGCTCGGTAACCAGCTGTTTGCCAGCAAGATCGAAAATGACCTGATCCCGGTCCAGGAGGGGCGTCGCAACATCACTAGGCTGATGGTCGATGTGCTGGCCGTGTTGCTGGTGCTGCAGGACGCGCTGGTCAAGCTCGGCGAATTCGAGAACGTCTCTGAGCCCGCCCATGCGGTCCTCAGCTTCCCGCTAATCCTGGCCACGGCCCTGGTGCTGCTGCGGCTGCACCGCATCGGTGCCAAGCGGCGCAAGCTGCAAAGCGCCCAGGGCGAGGAAGCCGAGGACGGCGCCATTGCGGCCGGGGCCGGGCATGTGTTCTCTATCGCGCGCCGGGCGATCTACCTGCTCGGCTTCATCTCGCCGCTGCTGGCGGCGCTTGGCTATGTGAACGCCGCCGAAGCACTGGTCTACCCGGCTGCAACCACACTGGCGCTGCTGGCGGCGCTCCTGGTGCTGCACCGCTTCTTCGGCGATGTCTACGGCTGGCTGTCGGGCAAGGGCAGCGAGGCGCGCGAGTCGCTGTTCTCGGTGCTGATCGGCTTTATGCTGGCTTTGCTGGCGCTGCCGCCACTGGCGCTGATCTGGGGTGCGCGGATCGCTGACCTGACAGAGCTGTGGTCGCAGTTCCTCAAAGGCTTCCAGTTCGGCGAAACCCGGGTTTCGCCCACCGCCTTCCTGACTTTTGCGGTGATTTTTGCCACCGGTTACGCATTGACCCGGGTGCTGCAGGGAAGCCTGCGCAACACGCTGCTGCCCAAGACCAAGATCGACCCCGGCGGCCAGAACGCGATCACCTCGGGCCTCGGCTATGTCGGGATATTCCTGGCTGCGGTGGTGGCGATCTCTAT
Source organism: Leisingera sp. (assembly GCF_034669605.1). GTDB lineage: Bacteria > Pseudomonadota > Alphaproteobacteria > Rhodobacterales > Rhodobacteraceae > Leisingera. The sequence continues at coordinate 5,411 of NZ_JAXMOX010000244.1, read as the reverse complement.
GGCCGGGCTGGATCTGTCGTCGCTGGCGATTGTTGCCGGTGCGCTGTCCGTCGGCATCGGCTTCGGCCTCCAGACCATCGTCTCCAACTTCGTCTCCGGCATCATCCTCCTGATCGAACGGCCGATCTCCAAGGGCGACTGGATCGAGGTCGGCGGGCTGATGGGCTATGTGCGCGACATTTCGGTGCGCTCCACCCGGATTGAGACCTTCGACCGTACCGATGTGATCGTGCCGAACTCGGACCTGATCTCCGGCACCGTCACCAACTACACCCGCGGCAACACCGTTGGCCGGGTGATCGTGCCGGTGGGCGTGGCCTATGGCACCGATCCGCGCAAGGTCGAGGCGATCCTGAAAGAGGTTGCCAAGGACCACCCGATGGTGCTGTTGAACCCGGCGCCTTCGGTGGTGTTCCAGGGGTTTGGCGCCGACAGTCTTGATTTCGAGATCCGCGCCATCTTGCGGGACGTGAACTGGGTTCTGTCGGTGAAATCCGACATGAACTATGAAATCGCCAAACGGTTTGATGAAGAGGGGATCGAGATTCCCTTCATGCAGCGCGACATCTGGATCCGTAACCCGGAGGCATTGAACCAGGCTAAAACGCCCCCTTCGGCCGGCACCGTCTTCGCCGAAGCCCCGGCTGCGGCCTCATCGGCGCCGCCGCCGAAGCCTGACCTTGAAGATTTGCAGCTCAATCCCGACCAAGATGCCGATGGAGACACGGATGCCGACAAATGACCTGCTGTTCCGCAAGGACGCCTATGCCCGGATTAGCGAAGCGATGGTGCTGGGCCATACGGAACAGGGCGGGCTGATCCTGGACCGCACCCTGTTCTACGCCACCGGAGGCGGCCAGCCGGGGGACAGCGGCCAGCTCTTGTGGGATGATGGCCAATGCACCATTGCCACAACCGTCAAAGGCGAAGACGGTGCGGCGGTTCTGGTGCCGCAGGAGGGCGGGACGCTGCCGGCCGAAGGGGCCAAAGTTACTCAGGTGCTCGACTGGGACCGCCGCTACGGCCACATGCGGATACATACGGCGCTGCATCTATTGTCAGTGGTGATCCCGCTGAAGGTGACCGGCGGCTCTATCAGCGCGGATAAGGGCCGGCTCGATTTCAACATGCCAGAGGCGCCGCAGGACAAGCAGGCGCTGCAGGACCGGTTACAGGCCCTGATCGACCGCGATCTGGAGGTGACCGAGGATTGGATCACCGGTGCGGAACTGGACGCGAATCCGCAGCTGGTGAAAACCATGTCGGTCTCGCCGCCGCGCGGGGCAGGGCAGGTGCGCCTTGTCCGCATTGGCTCCGGGGACGCGCAGATCGATCTGCAGCCTTGCGGCGGCACCCATGTGAAACGCACTGGTGAAATCGGCGGAATCCGCCTTGGCAAGGTGGAGAAAAAGGGCAAGCAGAACCGCCGCGTCTATCTGCATCTGGAGTCCTGAAAAGAATGCGGGCCTGGGTGCTTTTTTCCCATTTCGGGCCTTGCATTTCCCCCTGCGATCCTTCAAAAGCCCCCTCACGGAGAGGTGGCCGAGTGGTCGAAGGCGCACGCCTGGAAAGTGTGTAGGCGGGAAACCGTCTCCAGGGTTCGAATCCCTGTCTCTCCGCCATAACCCAAATTGTTGACTGCAATCCTTTTCTTCAGGCCCGGCCTGACAAGGCGGCAAATACATGCTGCAGCGGATGCTGAGGCGTCAAACGAAGACCGGTCAGCGGACGCCTGCCGGTGGATTGAATAAATTCTTTAGCGTTATTTACTTTCTCCGCGGCGGCGCTGACCCTCCGTTTCGGCCGGTTGATTCGAAAGAACGCTCTGGCATTGCCGCCGCGTTGAGAAACAAACATCGGAAACGGTGAGGATTGAAATCAAATCCAAGTTATTTTCCTTGGGGCCGCTTGCGGACGGAGCTGAAAGCCGACGGTATCGCCAAATCTTCCCCTTGTTTCGAATTTGGCAACCAATTTACGCCGCCAAGCAACGAATGCGGGAAATATGTGCTGGAAATGCAATTTTAGCGTCCGATTGCCTCCGGAATCAGAAACAATCTGCGTCATCCGGCATCGGCGGCACAGCCTCAATCGGCCCGTCGGTCACAATTGGCGGAATTTTAGGCAATTTTTCGGCTTTGTGACCGGAGGCACCTAACGTATGCATGTTTTAGCCCATTGGGGGGGCGAGTTCTGCGAGCTGCTGGATTGTGGCGGACTGCTAAAATTTAGCTTGAGTCCCTGTGCTGAAAATGTCTGCACACCGCTGATCTGAGAGCTTTTGCTTTTCGGCTGCACGCTGTTCCGGCGTGCACTCCAGAGCGTTTGCGCGTTCTGGTCCTCTCTCCGCTTGGGCTGGTGTTTTTTCGCCGGAGTTCCGCATGGCTGTGCGGCTGTCCGGCAGGCCCGAACGATGGTCTTGGGGCAAGACCGGTGAGGAGAGAGTGATGGCGAAGAGTACCGATATGCCGAATGCGGCCTTGAACGGAATTGTCGAGGGCACTTCGGGGGATGACCTGATCAATGCGGGCTACACCGGCGATCCGGAAGGCGACATGGTTGATAACGCCGATGCTACCGACCCGGCAGCAGGGCCGGATGATGATGTCATCCTCGCAGGCAGCGGCAATGACAGCATCTATGCGGGCTCGGGCGATGATACTGTTGATGGCGGCAGCGGCGATGACCTGATCCTGGGCGATGGCGTCTCCGGTGCCAATGAACCGGTCAAGATCACCATTTCCTCGACCAATGCGGCGTTCCAGAACAAGGTCTTTGCCTACACCATCGATCCGTCAACCGGCGAGATCAGCAATGTCGTGATGCTGTCGCAGAATGCCAATGCGGATGTCGGCGAGTCCTATTTTTATGATGCGCCCGCAGGCGCGGTTGTCGGCGTTGGCATCGTCAGTCCGCATGGCACTTATTACTCTTCCGGCTATGGCGCAAATTCGGGACTGAACCCCGACGGTTTGGACCACACCAAGGGGGTCTATGAATTCCCGGACGGTTCCGTCCAGCTGGGTTTTGAAGACAGCCGAAACCTCGGCGACAAGGATTTCAACGACGTCAAGCTGATCGTTGACCTTGGAATTTCCGGCACGACACTCGACACTGCGCATTTCGACTATTCCTCCGATCCTCAGGCTCCGGTTGTGCCGGGCGACGACAGCCTGACCGGCGGCGAGGGCGACGACACTATTTTCGGCGGCGGCGGAGATGACACCATCGACGGCGGCGACGGTTCCGACTCGGTCGACGGCGGGGATGGCGATGATCTGATCGACACCTCCAAGGACAGCGGTCATCCGCTGCCGGACCGGGGCTTTCCGGGCTACAGCGGCACTGACCCCGACATTCCCTTCATTCCGGCGGACGCCGATCCCTATGACGACCGGGATACCGTTCTGGGCGGCGCCGGCAATGATACCATCTCCACCGGGGATGACGCGGACCTGATCGACGGCGGTTCGGGCATGGACGTGATTGACGGCGGCATCGACGATGACACCATCCATGGCGGCTCCGATGCAGACGTTCTGATCGGCGGCGAAGGTTCCGACAGCCTGCTGGGCGGCGGCGGCAACGACACCATTTATGGCGGGCTGAACCCGGCGTTGCCGGATGGTCTGAACATCACTGACGACGGCAGCGACGGCCGTCCTGCGGATCCGGACCCGACCAACGGCAGGGACACGATAGACGGCGGTTCGGGCAATGATCTGATCTTTGGCCAGGACGACGACGACGACATTTCCGGCGGATCGGGCGATGACACCATTGATGCCGGTATCGACGACGACATCGTCCGCGGCGGCGCAGGCAACGACCTGATTACCGGCGGCCAGGGCGCCGATACCCTGTCCGGCGGCGCCGGTCGCGATACCTTCCTGGGCGGCGATGCCGGCGATGAGGTTGATGGCGGCTCAGGCGGCGACGATTTCGACACGCTGGATCTGACCGGCAGCGGCCCGTTTGAGCTGACCGGCGTCACGGTGGATGCGGATGGCAACAGCATCTCCGGCACCGTCAACTTTCTTGACGGCGACGGCGAAGTGACCGGCTCGATGACCTTTGGCGAGATCGAGCAGATCATTCCCTGCTTCACGCCGGGCACGCTGATCGCGACCCCGCAGGGGGAACGCCGGGTGGAAGACCTGCAGGCTGGCGACCGGGTGATCACCCGCGACAACGGCATTCAGGAAATCCGCTGGATTGGCACCCGCACGCTGCAGCGCCAGGAGCTGGGCAGTGCTGCCCATCTGCAGCCGGTGCTGATCCGCCAGGGCGCCTTGGGCAATGGCCTGCCGGAGCGCGACATGATGGTTAGCCCCAATCACCGGGTACTGGTCGCCAATGACAAGACGGCGCTGTATTTCGAAGACCGCGAGGTTCTGGTGGCTGCCAAGCATCTGACCGGGCTGGCGGGTGTCGATGCGGTGGAAACCACCGAGGTGACCTATATCCACTTTATGTTCGATCAGCACGAAGTGGTGCTGTCCGATGGCGCCTGGACCGAGAGCTTTCAGCCGGGCGACCAGTCCTTGCGCGGGCTGGACAACGCACAGCGCAACGAACTGTTCGAGCTGTTTCCGGATCTTAAGTCAGAGAAGGGGCGGGCCGCCTATTCCGCGGCACGCCGGTCCTTGCGGAAACACGAGGCGCATCTGCTCGTGCATTGAGAAATGCTGCTGCTGTTTTGGGGGAAACGGCAGACAAGAGCAAAGCGCAGGAAGGCAGGGCCATGGGCCCTGCCTTCTCTGCATATGCAGGGGGAGAGTACAGGGATCAGCGGCGGCTGCGCCACTCCGCCCAGTCCGCGGGCGTGTCCAGATCGGTCAGCGCATGGTTTTCCGGCAGGGGCACCATCTGCAGCGGTTCGGAGGTCAGGATGCTGCGGGCACCCTGATCCCCGCTGAGGGCTTTCAAGGCGGCGAAACAGCGGCGTGGAAACAGCACCGGGTGGCCCTGGGTGCCGTCCTCGGAGGTCGCCCGCAGGACCGGGCCGCCGTCTCCGGGGAAATGCACGGCGAGATGCAGCATGTCCTGGGTTTCAACCTCTGGCATGTCGGCGGGCAGGATCATCACGGCCTCAGCCTCTGGCGGCAGTGCCGCGACCCCGCAGCGGATCGAGGCGGCCATGCCCTCATCCGCACCGGGAACGGGTACCGGGATGGCGCTGCCGATGGCAGCCGCGCGCGGATGGGTGCTGCTGGGCAAGGTCACGAACACCGGCAGACCGGTAAGCGCCGCCCGGCGGCACATCAGCGCAAGCAGGGGCAGGCCGTCAACATCCTCCATCAGCTTGTCGCGGCCTTCCATCCGGGACGAGGCGCCTGCCGCGAGCAGGAGAATGGCGATGGCGGTCATGCGTTTCCGGGCCTTTGCACAGGGCCGCCAGGTCGGATGCC
>NZ_JAXMOX010000243.1:0-6361 GCF_034669605.1 Leisingera sp. | reverse complement strand
TGTCGAAAATCACCGAGTAAGACGGCTTTGCCGTCTGGTGGCGGCAGGCGGTTTTCCGCAGGAAAATCGCCGGGAGCCACTCAGGTGAGATAATAGAAAGGGCCGCTCGAAAGAGTGGCCCTTTTTCTGCAATTGGAAAACCTGGGCCAGCCGGAACAAAGCCGCAGGCCCCGGTCAGGCGCGCTCTCTTCGCATTATTGATCAGACTAACGGAATGACAGTTCGCTGGTTTGGCTCATTTCACGAAAGCAGGCGTTTGTTCTGAATGCAGCGTATGTGTAAAAGGAGTCCACAGTTCCCGATGCTGCATGATGCACGGATGTCTGCTACCGTGGCCTGTGCTTCCCTGCATACAAGACTTGGAACCAACACAGCGTGGCTACGGCATAAGGGCATTGAGGACCGGAATGGACTACCAAATAGCTTTACTCTTCGATCAAGCGGACGCAATGCAACGATTGGCCGAGTTGTTCATCGCCGAGTGGACGCCGTGGTACGGGCCGGATGGCAAAGGAAATGCAGAAGCCGACCTTATCGGATGCATGAACCGCGACCAATTACCGATTGCCGTTGTGGCGGTGAGCAAGGATGGGCAGATTCTCGGTACTGCCGCGCTCAAACTAGAATCGCTCGGATCGGAGCATTTTGACGGTCCTTGGTTGGCCGCTGTGGTAGTTGATCCAGATTTTCGTGGTCACGGCATCGGAACATCATTGATACAAGCAGTGGAAGAACAAGCTCGAAGGCTTGGTTTCGCCAAAATTTACACATCGACTGATGCTGCTAGCTCAATTGTCGAAAAACGCGGGTGGAAGTGCTTGAACCACACCGTGCAATCCTTGCGCGGACCCATTTCAATTTATAAGTTGGCGTTCGTTTAGGCAGCAATCTTAACGCGATCCACATCATGAACATGATCGAACCGCCCTAGGCGATCAATATTCTTCGTGGGTGATAAGCCGCCATTCATACTTGCAACAGGAACGGCAGCAATGTCCGCGTTGCCGCCGATGAGTGCAGTGCTCAGTCTCCGCTCTGTCCGCGTAACCTGCCTTTAACTCTCCCTAACAAACCCCAAACCCGCCGTACGCCCCAAACGCAACCGTTTCGGTGCGAAACCCCTTGCCAGACTGCCGCAGCAGGCGTATAGCGCGCAGGTTCGCTCTGTGCGGATAGAGGCGGGGTGATTCCCGCCTTTTGGGTTCGATGAGGGTTCGCGGTGGTCGCTGGCCCTCCTCTCAACCTCAACGCCTCAATAAAGGCAGATGTAATGCAAAGCCAAAACATTCGCATTCGGCTGAAGGCATTCGATTACCGCGTGCTGGATGCCAGCACCCAGGAAATCGTCAACACAGCCAAGCGCACCGGCGCTCAGGTCCGTGGCCCGATCCCGATGCCGAACAAAATCGAGAAATTCACTGTTCTGCGTGGCCCCCACGTTGACAAGAAATCGCGCGACCAGTTCGAAATCCGGACCCACAAGCGCCTGCTCGACATCGTTGATCCGACCCCCCAGACCGTGGACGCGCTGATGAAGCTCGACCTCGCCGCTGGTGTGGACGTCGAAATCAAGCTGCAGTCGTAAGATCGGAGGGTAATGAATATGCGCTCTGGTATTATCGCAAAGAAAGTCGGCATGACCCGGCTGTTCCTGGAAGACGGCAAGCAGATCCCTGTGACCGTTCTGTCGCTGGACGGCCTGCAGGTTGTTGCACAGCGCACCGATGACAAAGACGGCTACACCGCCGTTCAGCTCGGTGCTGGGTCCGCCAAGGCAAAGCGCACGTCGCAAGCCATGCGCGGCCACTTCGCCGCTGCCAAGGTTGCCCCGAAGCGGAAGCTCGTGGAATTCCGCGTGCCCGCAGACGCCCTGATCGAAGTCGGCGCCGAAATTTCGGCCGAACACTTCCTGGCAGGCCAGAAAGTGGACGTCACCGGCACCTCGATCGGTAAAGGTTTCGCCGGTGCCATGAAGCGGCACAACTTCGGCGGCCTGCGTGCGACACACGGTGTGTCGATCTCGCACCGTTCGCACGGCTCCACCGGTCAGTGTCAGGATCCGGGCAAAGTCTTCAAAGGCAAGAAGATGGCCGGCCACATGGGCGCAGCCCGCGTGACCACCCAGAACCTGGAAGTGGTGAAAACCGACGCCGACCGCGGCCTGGTCTTCATCAAAGGCGCCGTTCCCGGCCCGAAATCCGGCTGGGTTACCGTCAAGGACGCCGTGAAGAAGAAAGCCCCCGAGGGTCTGCCTTTCCCGGCCGCTCTGAAAACTGCGGAAGCTCCCGCGGAAGGTGGTGAAGCATGAAACTTGACGTGATCAAACTCGACGGCGGCAAGTCCGGCGACATCGAGCTGTCGGAAGACCTGTTCGGCCTGGAGCCGCGTGCGGACATCCTGCACCGTGTGGTCCGCTGGCAGCGCAACAACGCGCAGCAGGGCACCCACAAGGTGAAGACCCGCTCGGAGACCTCCTACTCGACCAAGAAGATCTATCGCCAGAAGGGCACCGGCGGCGCACGCCACGGTGACCGCAACGCGCCGATCTTCCGCAAGGGTGGTATCTACAAGGGCCCGACCCCGCGGTCGCACGGCCACGATCTGACCAAGAAGTTCCGCAAGCTGGGCCTGCGCCACGCGCTGTCCGCCAAAGCCAAAGCGGGCGAACTGGTCATCATCGAGGATGCAGCCTCCGAAGGCAAAACCGCCGCTCTGGCCAAACAGGTGAAAAACCTGGGCTGGAAACGCGCGCTGGTCATCGACGGCTCTTCGGTCAACGAAGACTTCCTGAAAGCGTCGCGCAACATCGAAGGCCTGGATATCCTGCCGACGATGGGTGCAAACGTCTATGACATCCTGAAGCGTGACACCCTGGTGATCACCAAAGCAGGTGTCGAAGCACTGGAGGCTCGCCTGAAATGAGCGCTAAAGCAGAACACTACGATGTGGTCCGCAAGCCGATCATCACCGAGAAAACCACCATGGCGTCCGAAAACGGCGCAGTGGTCTTTGAGGTGGCAATCGACTCGAACAAGCCGATGATCAAAGAAGCCGTCGAGGCGCTCTTTGGCGTCAAGGTGAAAGCGGTCAACACCACCATCACCAAGGGCAAGGTGAAGCGCTTCCGCGGCCAGATGGGCCGCCGGAAAGACGTGAAAAAGGCCTATGTGACCCTGGAAGAAGGCAACACCATCGACGTGTCCACCGGACTCTGAGATCTGCCTTTTTGACAAGATTGGAAGGCCCTCGCTGCCAAGCGGGGGCCTTTTGTGTTGGGGCAGCGGGCCTGTGGGGCATGGCGGGATCCTTGAGACAGCTTTGCCCTGAGGTATAGCCGCTGCCGGTTAAGATCCGCGAAGCCCAGCGTGCGCTGCCTGCGCAACGGGCTGCCAAAGCGCTGCCCTGTGATCTTGCCCATAGCGCGGCAGCAAGGCCGCAGGCCGCCGCGCCAGCACCATGCTGAAAGCATGACGCTGGCATGACCCGCCCCCATGGGGCGGCGCTTTTGGCTGGTGGTGTTCTCGTCGGCGAGGCGGTACGGACTTGGCCGGGATAAACTGCCAAACGCCACGTTGAGAGCGCCACCCCGCGGGACGGCGCTGGTGATTCAAAACATAGAGTTTGTTGATTTTTATAAGCTAACTGAAAAGACCGGCGCGGCACATGCCGAGTAGTAATTTTGAGGCGAAGATGATTTTTGACACAGCAACTTGGACGGCTGCGACTCCGAGCGATTTGGTGGACTTCTTGGACCGCAAAAGCAAATCGCGAAGTTCAAAATTTGGAGAGCTACTGGCCTTTCGTAGCAAGCTTTCCCCCTTGACAGTGTACAAGTACCTAGTAGCGAGATTTGGAGAGCCGAATGGGTTTATGACGCTTTCCAAAAAGAGCAAGGATAGTGATAACTTAGTCCACTGGGATTTCTTCATCGTGGCTGGCGAACATCGTATTTGGATTCAGGGCGGAAGTCGCGATGTCCAGGTGGGGATTAGCGGCCGTAAAATGAGGCCTTTGGACTGGGTCAAGTTTGTCAATGCCCTCAAGGGGGATTTTCGAAACCACGGTAAGGAAATGAATGCGGTCGGTCAGAGGCTGCAGAAATGGAAGCTGGTCTCCAACAGGCATGCTTTGATTGCCGAAGTGTGTGCCGAGTATCACGAAGTGCTGAGCGAAAATGGTGCTTCACCGGATTTCTCAGTTCCTCGTCGAACATCCAGTAAAGGGATCAAGCAATACCAGCGTAAGATACGTGGAATGGGAGCGAGAGCTAGCAAGCTTTTCGGGGCTGCAATTTCTTTGGATATTCTGACGCCAATCTTGGTCGAAAGTTTCATCAACCTTTTGATTTTCGCTCTGCGTCGCGAGGAGTTGCGGCAGAACGTACGGCAGTACGAGACATTTGTTCGCCAGCCAATTGACACCAGAGTTTTCGATTTGCACCTAAAATGTGAAGGTTTTATCGGCGGCGTTGACACTTCACGGAGCGAGTACAAGAACTTCAAGAAAGTAATGGATCGCAGAAACCTACGTGTTCACGGGAATGTAGATGTCTCTATGGACGAGGTGGAGGAGGTTTTCTTTGACGACTACATCCCACTCTATAGGGAAGGGGGGGATCCGATTCTGACGTTCTTCAAGAACCAAGAAAAGGTCTTTGACATTGATGGCGCTCTTGAGAGGTACCATCATGCACATGAGTTCATGGCCTATGTACGTAGCCTAGTTACCCGCAAACGCATGGAAGAACTCAACCTCATGATGGAGGATATGTCGTTTGGGTTTGATGAAAGCCGCAAGATCATGGGAAGGCTATTTCCGTCCCATGAAGCGATGATGGTATTGCCAGTACAATATGATGATGAGCTGAATGTGGATTGGGGTAAGGGGGTTGAATAGCGTAATCCGCGCTAGACTCCCCCCCCTATCACTGCTACACGCCATCCATCCTGCAGACCCCGGATTCGTTCCGGGGTTGTTACGTTTGTCAGGATGCATCAACTCTGGGACCTTCGGGGCCCTATATCTTTGGCACCTACGGGGGCCTTAAACATAGCCGGGCCAAAGACAATAACCTAAGGCCGGGCACGCTAAACGGAAGACAGAAAGCATGGCACTCAAGTCGTATAAGCCGACGACGCCGGGCCAGCGTGGGCTGGTTCTGATCGACCGTTCGGAGCTTTGGAAAGGGCGTCCGGTCAAGTCTCTCACTGAGGGTCTGACCAAATCGGGCGGCCGGAACAACACCGGACGGATTACTGCACGCCGCCGTGGCGGCGGCGCAAAGCGCCTCTACCGGATCGTTGACTTCAAACGGAACAAATTTGATGTAGCGGCCACCGTTGAGCGGATCGAATACGACCCGAACCGGACCGCATTCATCGCGCTGATCAAATACGAAGACGGCGAACAAGCCTACATCCTGGCGCCGCAGCGCCTGGCCGTCGGCGACAAGGTCATCGCCTCCGCGAAGGCCGACATCAAGCCGGGCAACGCAATGCCGTTCTCGGGCATGCCGATCGGCACCATCATCCACAACATCGAAATGAAGCCCGGCAAAGGCGGCCAGATCGCCCGTGCAGCCGGTACCTACGCTCAGTTCGTTGGCCGGGATGGCGGTTACGCCCAGATCCGCCTGTCCTCGGGCGAGCTGCGCCTGGTGCGTCAGGAATGCATGGCCACCGTCGGTGCCGTGTCGAACCCCGACAACTCGAACCAGAACTTCGGTAAAGCCGGCCGTATGCGCCACAAGGGCAAGCGTCCTTCGGTGCGTGGTGTCGTGATGAACCCGATCGACCACCCCCACGGCGGTGGTGAAGGCCGGACCTCCGGTGGCCGCCACCCGGTGACCCCCTGGGGCAAACCGACCAAGGGCAAACGGACCCGCAACAAAAACAAGGCGTCGCAGAAGCTTATCGTCCGCTCGCGCCACGCCAAGAAGAAAGGCCGCTAATCCATGGCACGTTCCGTATGGAAAGGCCCCTTCGTTGATGCTTATGTCTTGAAAAAGGCCGAAGCAGCGCGTGAGTCGGGCCGCAATGAAGTGATCAAGATCTGGTCGCGCCGTTCCACCATCCTGCCGCAGTTCGTCGGCCTGACCTTTGGTGTCTACAACGGCAAAAAGCACATCCCAGTCAACGTCTCGGAAGACATGATCGGTCAGAAGTTCGGTGAATATTCGCCGACCCGCACCTATTATGGCCATGCCGCTGACAAAAAAGCGAAGCGGAAGTAAGTCATGGGTAAGGAAAAGAATCCCCGCCGCGTGGCCGACAACGAAGCAATGGCAAAACTGCGCATGCTTCGCACCGGCCCGCAGAAACTGAACCTGGAGGCTCAGATGATCCGTGGCAAGAAAGTCGAG
>NZ_JAXMOX010000242.1:0-6363 GCF_034669605.1 Leisingera sp. | reverse complement strand
CGAATACAACCTGCCCTTTGCCGAACGCGGGGTGAATGCCGACCTGCGCGACGTCAAGAAATCCGAAGGTTTTGCCGAGACCCGGGATGAGATCCTTTCAATGATCTGGGAGATGGAAGAGGAAATCATGGGCCGGACGGAGCAAGTGGCATGACAGTCCTCATTTTCTATATCGCGCTGTTTTCCGGAGCCTTTTTCCTGGTGCAGCTCATCCGCAGGGGCATGCAGTCGCGGCAGGATTTCACCAGCCTGAAAACCGTGACCTTTGGCGACGAAAGCGCTGTTACACCGGACCGGGCAGCGTCGATCATTTCGGTTCTGGCGATCTTTGTAATCTGGGCCGCCTTTACCGGCTCCAAGCTGTTTCCCCTTCACGTGCCTGGCCCGTTTACCGGTGAAACCCGATTTACCTATACGCTGGAGACTGCGGATGGAGCCACTGATGACGCCAATATCACTGTCCGGGTGGCCGGGTTTGGCGAGGAAAGCGCGAATTTCGAAGTGGATCCCGGAGACGGTTTTGCCAAGGATGATGCTATGGCGGCACAGGCCGGGCGCTCCACCATCCTGATCTTTGACAAAAATGACGAGGCCAAACGCAGGCAAGGCGCCAGGATCGTTGCCATCAATGGTGAACCGATTGCGGCTGGCACAGCGGTGGATACGGGTGATGGCAAGGTGACGCTGACCGGCAAGGGGGCGATCAGCTTTACTCCGCATGGCGGGATGCAGATGAACCCGATCTGGCTGCCTGCTCCGGAAACGGTGGTGGCGCGGTTCTTTGAGATTGCCTCGGTGGGCTATCAGAACTTCTCGCTGTGGCAGCATTTGGGCTGGTCGCTGACACGGGTGATCGTGGGGTTTGTCACCGGGGCGATTGTCGGTATTCCCCTGGGCTATGCCATGGGTCTGTCGGGCTGGTTTCGCGGCTGGTTCGACCCGATTGTCGAATTCATGCGGCCAGTGCCGCCCTTGGCGCTGATCCCGCTGGTGATCATCTGGTTCGGCATCTGGGAGACCGGCAAGATCGTGCTGCTGTTCCTGGCGGCGCTGTGGATCATGACGATTGCGGCGCGGGCCGGGGTTTCGGGGGTCAATATCTCGAAAATCCACGCGGCCTATTCGCTGGGCGCCTCCAAGTGGCAGATCATGCGCCACGTGATCGTGCCGAACTCTCTGCCGGAGATATTCACCGGTGCGCGGGTGGCAATGGGCGTCTGCTGGGGCACGGTTGTGGCGGCGGAACTGGTTGCTGCACAAAAAGGGGCTGGCATGATGATCATCGCCGCTTCGAAGTTCCAGCTGACCGATATCGTGATCATGGGCATCGTGCTGATCGGCATCATCGGCTATGGCATCGACATTCTGATGCGCAAGGCCGAGAATTGGCTGGTGCCCTGGAAAGGCCGCAGCTGATCCGAGGACCAGTTACCGAAATGAAAACGCCCGGGGATTATCCCGGGCGTTTTGCTGTTTGGCAGAGGCTCTGCCCCGGATGCGTTCGAAGCCCGGGTGATAATGTGAGCGGGCTATGGCCGTGGCCGCAGTTGCCTCGTCCTTGGTCATGCCGTGATGGTTCAACAGGCAGCCAAGGCCAACCTCGCCAAAGCGCCAGGCCCCGGCGCCGCAGAACATCCGCTTTAGGAAGCTGTGGCGGTCCGTGCTGGTGATTTCAATCCGGTTGAAGCCGTTGACCTCGGCCAGGCCCACGTTTTCCTGCATGTTCTTCACTGCTGCGGCGATTATATCGAAAGCCTCGTCAATGTTAAAGCTGAGCGCGGGGTGAGCGTCCGCTGAGGGCTTAATGTAACCGACCCGTTCCCCCCGTCCCCCCCCGGTTCACGACAGTGAATTCGGCACCTTCCTCAGCCATCACCGGCGTTAGCGGCGTGGTTTTTGCCGGGCGCCCGGCGGGGCGGAGATCGTGCGGGAAATGGAGGCGGAATTCGTTCTGGAGGTCCTCGATTGCCCTCAGCGCGATCAGCTCCACATTGGTTTGGGTGGTGATAGGAATACGGCGAGCTCATGTATGATGTCGCTTTCGAAGCCCTCAATCGTGGCAAGCCGAAGATAACTTGCCCCGGAAATGTTTCCGGCCGAAGCTTCAGGCTTGGCCTTGCGGATCGCGTGCAGCACATCACCGATAGTGGCCAAGAACACCTGCCCCTTGGGTGTCAGCACCATCGGGCGGCGGCTATGATTGAACAGCTCCGCACCCAAGTGATCCTCAAGATTGCGAAGGTAGTGCGAGAGGGTACTGACCGACAGACCGGTCTCATCGGGCGCATCCTGCAGTCACCCGTTGCGGGCGGATTGGCCAGGCATCGGATATGTCTCCCGCAATACCGCAGCTGCGTCATGAGGAGCTTCATCGTTTCCGGCCCATTGGTGGCAAGAGGCTGAAACCCAAGGCCTGGCAGGATGTGCCTGGGCTGTCGCACAGGCAATCCGCTCCTTGCGCAGTTGCTTTACGGGCCCGCGGGGCAAATGCTGCCGCATTGTAAGGGTTTAAGAACATTGACGCCTCGCGCCGGCGGGCGCACACTACAGCCTCAGCGAAGGTTTTTAGAAGCCGAGCATTGCTGTGGAGGATATTCAACTGCGCCGGAACCGGCAATGTGCAAAGCCGGACTGAAACAGTTCTGGCCTTATGGGGTTTGCAAACTGTCACTTTAAGAGGCGCGAACGGCACCGCAAGAATTTACAGTTGAAACAACAAAAACAACAAACAACAGTCCAAAGGGAGATTACTGGATATGTCAGCAAAGACTTCACTAAACCGCCGCACGGTGCTGAAAAGCGCAGGCGCCGCGGCACTGGCGGCGCCTCTTTATTCAAAAAGCGCATTGGCGTCTTCGGGCGAAATCAACATCCTGATGTGGTCGGACTACCTGCCGCCGGAATTCATTCAGGGCTTCGAGGCCAAGACCGGCATCAAGGTGAACTACACCGGAATCGGCTCGAACGAGGAAATCATCAACAAGATGAAGGCCACCAAGGGCCAAGGCTTTGACATCGTTTCGCCGACCAACAACCGCTCGCTGCAGTGGGGTCCTCTGGAGCTGCTGAAGCCGTTCGACATGAGCAAGGTCAATGTTGACGCAGTGAACCCGGCGATGGCCAAGATCGGCACCGATGCCTGGAACTTTGGCGGTTCGGGCGTGCATTGGCTGCCGCATATCTGGGGCACCGAAGGCATCGCTTACCGCACCGACAAATGGCTGCCTGCGGGTGACGCTCCGTCTTATGGCGATGTCTGGTCGGAAGAAAATGCCGGCAAGACCATGGGGCGGGCGCATTCGATGATGCTGGGTGCGGGTCTTTTCATGGAAGCTTCGGGCGAAATGGAGCCTGGCTCGATCTGGGCCGCTTACGAGGACGAGGAAACCATGCGCAAGGTCTGGGGCCAGGTCACCGATTGGTGCGTGGCGCGCAAGGACCGGATCAAGCTGATCTGGAACGACGCCGACACCCAGAAGAACGGTCTGCTGAACGAGGGCGTGGTGGTTGGCCAGACCTGGGACGGCCCGCCGCTGGCGCTGAAATCCGCTGGCGAGCCGGTGCATTACCAGGCGCCGGTAGAAGGCGCGATGGCTTGGGTCGACGGCATTTCGATGCCGGTCGGGGCCAAGAATGAGGAACAGGTTTACGCCTTTGTCTCCTATGCTTACGAGCAGGAACCGGCAGGCAAGGCTATCGACAGCCATGGCTACAATTCGCCGGTTCTGGGTGCTGACAACCATTCGGGCGATGTTTACAAGAAAAACTTTGCCGAAGCCTATCCGGGCAATTCGCTGGCCAATTTGAACCCCTGGCCGGCCGAGGCGCCGTGGTATGCGGACGTGCGGACCGAGTTCGTCAACAAGTTCAAGAGCGCCTAAGCGAAGCGCCTGATCACGCGGCCCCCCGGGAGTTTTCTTCCGGGGGCCGGTTCCGTTCGGCCGGCAGACAGCCGGAGCGGTGCCTTCAACAAGAATAAAAGGGAAGCAGGTTCTGCGAGGCCGGTGGAGTTCCACCGGAAGGGGATCTGTACCCTGGGGAGAAATCAAATGGGTTCTGGGGTCGGTGTTGATCTCGAAAATCTTTGGATCCGTTTCGGTGACTTTGTTGCCGTGCGTGATGCCAATGTGAACATCAATGGAGGAGATTTTTTCTCTTTCCTGGGCCCCTCGGGCTGCGGCAAGACCACAATCCTGCGGGCGGTTTCGGGATTTCTGGAACCAAGTGACGGCCGGGTGCTGATCGGCGGCAATGACATGAAGGGGATTGGCCCCAACAAGAGACCCACCGCGCTGATCTTCCAGAATCTGGCGCTGTTTCCGCTGATGAAAGTTTGGGAAAACATCACCTTTTCGATGGAAATCAAGGGCGCATCAACCCGCGAGCGACGCAAGCGCGCGGATGAGCTTTTGGACATGATCGCGCTGCCGGGGCAGGGCGACAAGCTGCCCAGCGAGCTGTCGGGCGGCCAGCGTCAGCGGGTGGCGATTGCGCGCGCCCTTTGTGCAGAGCCGGACGTTCTGCTGCTGGATGAACCCCTGTCAGCGCTGGATCTGAAACTGCGCCAGCACATGCGCACCGAGCTGCGCGAAATCCAGCAACGCGTCGGCATTACTTTCATCTACATCACCCATGATCAGGGAGAGGCGCTGACCATGTCCGACAATATCGCGGTGATGAAGGCGGGGGTGATCGACCAGATCGCCGATGGCAAGACCATCTACAATGACCCCGCCACCGCCTTTGCCGCGTCGTTCGTCGGCGAAAACAACGTGTTTCGCGGCAAGGTCAAGCGGGTGATGGGAAATGAGGCACTGATCGCAACCAATCGTTCGGGCGACCTTCTGGCGCGGATTTCGACCGCCAATCAGGGCCGCATGAGCGAAGGCGACGAGGCGATGATGTTCATCCGCCCCGAGGCCTTTGCGCTGGCAGGCGACGGTGCTGCAGGCCGCAATCTGGTCTCGGCGCGGGTCAACCACGAGGAGTTCGAGGGCAATGCCTTCAACATCTTCATGGAGGGCGACGGTGGCAAGGAGCTGAAGGTCTCGATCCCCAATGTGGGGCAGTCCTTTGACGATCACACCGGTCAGAACATCACCCTGCAGTACGCCACGGAAAACGCAGTTGCCGTACCCGCAGGTGAGCTGGCCGCGGAATGAGGGGGCGCACGCCATGCCAGTCTTCCT
This sequence comes from Leisingera sp., assembly GCF_034669605.1. Lineage (GTDB taxonomy): Bacteria > Pseudomonadota > Alphaproteobacteria > Rhodobacterales > Rhodobacteraceae > Leisingera. The sequence continues at coordinate 1,174 of NZ_JAXMOX010000242.1, read as the reverse complement.
GAAGGAATTCTTCAAGCGCAACGGCACCGGCATGGGCAGCCTGATGCTGGGCCTGGTCCTGTTCTGGACCATCGGCCTGATCATCCTGCCGCAGCTGTCGATGCTCGACTTTTCGTTCCGGACCAACCTGCCGCCGCCAGAGATCGGCGGCCCCAGGGATGTCTATACGTTTGAAAACTACAAATATCTTGTGTTCGGTCCGGAAGGCGGCGGCCAGACCTACAATGCCGTCGATCTCAATGTTTTCTTCCGCACCCTGGTGGCGGCGGTCTGCGTCACCATCTTCAACCTCATCCTGTGCTACCCGATCGCTTATTACCTGGCCCAGACCAAGGGCAATCACATCCGCATCTTTGCGCTGATGCTGATCATCCCCTACTGGATCAACGAGATCCTGCGGGCGTTCGCCCTGCGTATCATCTTCGGAGAGACCGGGGTTTTGAACAATGCACTGGTGGGGCTGGGAATTTTCGACACGCCGTTTGATTTCATCCGCAATGACATCGCGCTTTATGCCGGTTTGGGCTACGCATACATCCTGCTGATGATCTTTCCGATCTACAACGTGATCGAGAGCCTGGACCGCAACCAGATCGAGGCGGCACGCGATATGGGCGCCAGCTGGGCCAAGATCCACCAGCGGGTGGTTATCCCTTATGCCAAGCCGGGCATCTCCTCGGGCTGCACCATGGTGTTCATGCTGTCGGCGGGCGCGCTGGCGGCACCGCAGATCCTTGGCGGGCCGTCGAGCCTGTGGTTCACGCAGCTGATCTATCAGCAGTTCAATGACAATTCCGACTGGCCGCAGGGCGCGGCCTATGCGGTGGTGCTGCTGGTGACCTGTATCCTGTTGGTGCTGGCGATCATGCGGCTGTTCAAGGTGAACATGGGGGATATCGGCAAATGAAGAACCTGTCTTTCATGCACCTGAGCCTCTGGGTCTATCTGGGAATCTTCTTTGCCTATCTTCTGGGCCCGCTGGTGATCATGTCGGCCACCGCCTTCAACTCGCCGTCTTTCCCGCGGATGACCCCGTGGGAGTGCCTGCCGTTCGAGTGGTTTTCGGCGCTGTTTCAGGACGAACGCATCCTGAACGGGATCTGGAATTCGATCCTGGTGGGTGCGGGCACAGTTGTGCTGTCGGTGGCGATGGGACTCGCAGGCGCGCTGATGC
>NZ_JAXMOX010000241.1:0-6385 GCF_034669605.1 Leisingera sp. | reverse complement strand
CTCTTCCGATCTCGGCGCCACGCCCGATACTAACGCGGCCCGGCGCTGGCGCCATCAGCCTTCAGCCTTCACGCTGCGGGGCCCTGCAAGAGTTCCAACATCCGAACCTGAACCGAGACTTCCACGCCGCCTCTCGTCGCCACCATAGACACCAGCCGCAGGCCGGTCATCAATACGGTTGCCTAAAATCGCCGCCCGGCCCAGCCAATCAGCAGCGCATTCCGGCACATTGTAAGAATGCGCCGCTCAGTTGGACCTGGCGCCACGCTGACACGCGGCGCGCAACTGCTGGAGCTTCAACTGCAGCCTGCTGAATTTCCGCCCCCCAGCCGTGGGCAGCACAGCTGCTACGCTCATCCTTTGCAGGGTATTTTCAATGCCTCGAAAGGGCGGGAGCACTGCCCAAAAAAAGAGCCCCTGCGGACAGCAGGGGCTCAGCGTGCAAACCAAACGGTTTTACTGCTTGGCGTTGAACACAAACAATGTCTCGCCATTGATCTGATAGCCATTGATCAGATCTTGAGCCTTGTCCGAAACCAGCCAATCCTCCAGCTGCATTGCCAGGCGGTTCTTCACGTGGCCATGCTTTTCCGGGTTCACCGGGATATAGGCGTATTGGTTGAACAGCACCGGATCGCCTGCAAACAGCAGCGCCAAGCCGCCCTTGTTGCCAAAGTTGAGCCAGCTCGCCCGGTCGGACATGATATAACCGTCCATGCCCGACGCCGTATTAAGCGCAGCCCCCATCCCCGCACCAACTGCGCGGTACCAGTCGCCGAACCCCTCCGGATCGACGCCGGCCGCAGCCCACAGGCTCAGCTCTTTCTTATGAGTTCCGCTGTCATCTCCACGGCTGACAAAGGCAGCCTCTGCTCCGGCAATCTTCTGCAACGCGCTTGCTGCATCCGCGGCGCCGGACACGCCAGCCGCATCCGCCTTAGGCCCAATGAAGACAAAATCATTATACATGATCTCGCGGCGGTGGGTGCCGTAACCGCCCGCCAGAAACTTCTCTTCAGCCTTTTGGGAATGCACCAGAATCGCATCCACATCCCCCGCTTCGCCCAGCCGGATCGCCTGGCCGGTGCCAACCACCAGCAGCTGCACATCCAGTCCGAGGTCTTTCTTGATTTCCGGCAGCAGGATTTCCGCCAGGCCCGAGTTGTGGAAGGAGGTGGTCACCGCCATCTTCATCTCTTCCGCCAGCGCGGCTGTAGTCAAAGCCATGGATGCAACGGCACCAATAATCAGACGTTTCATTCGACAATATCTCCGTTCAGAAATGCGCGCGCTTGCGCGGTGTGGGGCCCGGCAAAGAAATCCCCTGCCGGGCTGAATTCGTGAATGCGGCCATGCAGGACAAAGATCACCTCATCCGCCAGCCGCCGCGCCTGGCCCATGTTGTGGGTGGACATGATCAGCCGCGTGCCGCTGCCTGAGGCATGGGCAAGGATTTCCTCGATCTCCCGCATCGCGCGCCCGTCCAAGGCTGCACAAGGCTCGTCCAGGAACAACACTTCCGGCTCGCGCACCAAGGCGCGGGCAAGGGCCAGTTTCTGCCGCTCGCCGCCCGACAGCATGGTGGCCTGGCGCTGCAGGATCTCTCCCAGCCCCACGCGTGCGGCCCAATCCGCCGCGCGGGCACGCGCTTCCTTGCGGTCCACCCCGGTCAGCCTCAGTGGATAGGCGATGTTTTCGATCACCGTGCGCCGCATCATCACCGGGGTCTGGAACACAAAGGCCTGGCGCCTTTGCGCCTCCTCCAGCGGGCAGGCCCAGTCCAAGCTGCCGCCGTTCATCCGGATAATCCCATGCAGCATCTTCAAAAGCGTGGTCTTGCCCGCCCCGTTGGGGCCAATGACAATTGATGTGCCCTGCCCGCCCAGGGTCAGATCGACCGGGCCGACCAGAACCTTGCTTCGGCGGCGCACCTGCGCGCCTTGGGCCACCAGCGGGAACATCTGCATCACCACCGCCCCTCGCTCTCGGTCCGGCCCAGCCAGTGGATCCCCAGGTTGACCGCAATTGCCAGCGCGATCAGCACAAAGCCCAGCCCCAGCGCCATGGCGAACTCGCCCTTGCCGGTTTCCAGCGCAATTGCCGTGGTCAGCACCCGCGTGGCGTGGTCGATATTGCCGCCCACCACCATGATCGCGCCGACCTCGCCAATCGCCCGGCCAAATCCTGCCAGCGCCGCGGTCAGCAGCGCCCGCCGCCCGTCCCACAACAGCGCCTGAATGCGCTGCAACTGGGTCGCGTTCATCGAGATCAGCAGATCGTGGTAGTCACTCCACAGCTCGCGCAGCGACTGATGCGCGACCGAGGCCACCAAGGGCACAACGATGATCACCTGCGCGATGATCATCGCTGTGGGTGTGAACAGCAATCCGAACACCCCGAACGGCCCGGCCCGCGACAGGAACACATAGACCACCAGCCCCACCACCACCGGCGGCAGCCCCATCAGCGCGTTCAGCACAGCAATCGTGGCCCGGCGCAGCCGGAACCGCTTGACCGCGAGAAAAGCCGCCAGCGGCAACGCGATGGCACAGGCGATGATCAGGGCCGTCAGCGTCACGCGCAAAGACCGCAGAGTGATCTCCACCAGGTCCGCATCCAGCGTCACCAGCAGCCAAATGGCCTGGCTCAGTCCTGCCCACAGATCATTCATTGCGTCCGGTCACTCTCCCAGGGGCCACATACGGCGCTGGTCTAACATGGCTTTGCGCGGCTCCAAATCACAGGAGAAGACTCCGGGACAGCCAAAAACGGCAATCCGGCTGGAAAATTCTACCCCCGATACCCATCTGGAAAAGAACGGCCTCCCAAGGATGCCGTCTGTTAGCGCCAAATCACCGCTTTTAGCAGCAATTCCGCTCACGCATGCTTGCGTGCGCGAAATGAACATGAAACAACCCCCGTCCAAAGTGTCCCCCTGGACGCAACTTTGAGGACTTGCCATGTTCGACCTGCAATCCATGCGGGATCAACTCGCCAGCCAGTATGATCTGGCACCCGATCCTGCCCTTGCCGAACAGATGACGGATGTCTACGCGCGCATGGACCGCGTGGTGAATCCCATCGAATGGGCCACCCATGCGCCCTATGTCGCGGCCATTCTGGAGCTGAAAAAGCAACGCAACGCGGTGATCCTGGCACATAATTACATGACCCCCGAGATCTATCACGGTGTCTCGGATGTGGTTGGCGACAGCCTGCAGCTGGCGATCGAAGCCGCAAATGTCGAGGCCGATGTGATCGTCCAGTGCGGCGTGCACTTCATGGCAGAGACCTCCAAGATCCTCAGCCCGGATAAAACCGTGCTGATTCCCGACATGGAAGCCGGCTGCTCGCTGGCGGAATCAATCACCGCCGAAGGCATTGAGCAGATGCGCGCCAAATATCCAGGTGCGCCAGTGGTCTCTTATGTGAACACCACGGCTGAGGTGAAAGCAGCGTCAGACATCTGCTGCACCTCGTCGAACGCGGCTCAGATCGTAGCGGCGCAAGACAGCCACACGGTCATCATGACACCGGATCAGTATTTGGCCCAGAACGTCGCCAAACAGGTGCCGCAAAAAAACGTGGTCTGGTGGGAAGGCTCCTGCATCGTACACGAGCGGTACACCGCGCAGGATCTTCGCGATTTCCGCGAATGGAACCCCGGCACCCGGCTGATTGCGCACCCGGAATGCCCGCCCGATGTGGTGAACGAGGCCGATTTCTCAGGCTCCACCAGCGGCATTCTGAAATATGTGACCGACGAGAAGCCCGAAAAGGCGATGCTGATCACCGAATGTTCGATGGCTTCGAACATCGCAGACCAGCTGCCCGAGGTCGAGTTTGTCGGCCCCTGCAACATGTGCCCCTACATGAAGAAGATCACGCTGGAGAAGATCCTGTGGTCGCTGCACACAATGACCGAACCGGTCGTGGTGGACTTGGAAGTGGCCGAAAAGGCCCGGGTGGCTGTTCAACGGATGATCGATCTCAGCCAGAAGCTGGGCGTCTGATCTGTGATCGAAACCGGCCGCATTGTCATTGCCGGCGCAGGCCTTGGCGCGCTCTACGCCGCGCTTGAGCTGGCACCGCGGCCGGTTCTGGTGATCTCGCCGGAAACCCTGGGGGAAGGCGCCAGCTCGGCCTGGGCGCAGGGCGGCGTTGCGGCGGCCATGGCCAATCACGACACGCCCGAGGCCCACGCAGCCGATACTCTGCAGGCGGGTGCCGGCACGGTCGACGCAGAGGTTGCCGCGATGGTCACCCGGGTCGCGCGCGCGCACATCCTGGACCTGACCGACCTCGGCACGCCGTTTGACCGCGATCCGGACGGCAACTATGTGATGAGCCGCGAAGCCGCCCATTCCGCCGCCCGCGTGGTGCGCGTAAAGGGCGATCAGGCCGGCGAAAAAATCATGCAGACACTGATTTCTGCCGTGCGCGCAGCTCCCTCCGTACAGGTGCTGGAAAACACTCAGGCAGTGCGGCTTGAATCCGAAGGCAGCACTGTCACGGGAATCTGGATCACCCGCGCCGATGCGGCCTCTGCCCCGGTGCTGATCAAATGCCCCGGCGTGCTGCTGGCCGGCGGCGGCTCCGGCGGGCTTTATGCCCATACCACCAATCCGCCGCGCATCCGCGGCCAGGTGATCGGCTTTGCCGCCCGCGCAGGCGCCCGCATCGCCGACCCGGAATTTGTGCAGTTCCATCCCACGGCCATTGACATTGGCGAGGATCCCGCCCCGCTGGCAACCGAGGCGCTGCGCGGCGAAGGCGCGGTGCTGATCAACGCGCATGGGGAACGCTTTATGCTGGCAGAGCACCCGGACGCCGAGCTTGCGCCCCGCGACATTGTTGCCCGCGCAATCTTTGCCGAAACGCAAAGCGGCCGCCGCCCGATGCTTGACACCCGCGATGCGCTTGGCGCCGAGGTTCTGACCCGCTACCCCACAGTTGCGGAAACCTGCGCCCGTGCTGGCATCGACCCGGTGCAAGACCCCATCCCGGTCGCTGTTGCCGCGCATTACCACATGGGCGGGGTCGAGGCCGATTTGCAGGGCCGCAGCAGCCTCCAGAACCTCTGGGTCTGCGGCGAGGCCTCCTCCACCGGCCTGCATGGCGCCAACCGGCTGGCCTCCAACGGCCTGCTGGAAGCGCTCGTTTATGCCCGCAATGCAGCGCATGACATCGCGTCGCTGGATCCTCCTGCAAATGTGGATGCGATCCATCCCAGCTTCCCGCCGGGCGGTCAGGATCTGGACGCTGCAGCAGTCAAAAACCTGCGGCAGGCCATGACCGCCCATGCCGGGGTACGCCGCACCGCCCACGGCCTGAAACAAGCACTGGCAGCCATTGCGCAGCTCGAAGACGAGCAGGCCGCGGACGAGAACTTTACCAATATGTGCGCCACGGCCACGCTGATCACTGCTGCTGCGCTTCAGCGCGAGGAAAGCCGCGGCGGTCATTTCCGGGACGATTTCCCCACGGCCGACCCCGCGCAGGCCCATCGCACCCGCATCACCCTGGACGAGGCCATGGCGATCCGTGCCAAGGCCGTGAAGGAGCTGACATGAGCACTCAATTCGCCACCCTGCCCGACCTGATACTGGAACCGATGGTGCGTGCAGCGCTGATGGAGGACCTGGGCCAGAACGGTGACATCACCACCCGCGCAGTGATCCCGGCCTCCGCCACCTACTCCGCCCGGCTGAACGCCCGCGAGGACGGCGTGGTCTCCGGGATGCAGATCGCCCGCATCGCCTTTCACCTGGTGGATGCCGGGCTGAAGGTGGAAACGCTCCTGCCGGACGGCAGCCCATGCCGGAAGGGCGACACGCTGATGACCATCGAAGGCTCCGCCGCCTCGATCCTCTCGGGTGAACGCGTGGCGCTGAACTTTGCAGGCCGGCTGACCGGCATTGCCACGCTGACAGCGGCCTTTGCTACGGAGACCAAGGGCACCGCCACACGCATCACCTGCACCCGCAAGACCACGCCGGGCCTGCGCATTGCCGAGAAGCAGGCGGTACTGCATGGCGGCGGCTATAACCACCGTTTCGGTCTGTCGGATGCGATCCTGATCAAGGACAACCACATCGCCGCGGCAGGCGGGATACGCGCCGTTCTAGAGGCCGCCAAATCCAGCGTCAGCCACATGATGAAGGTGGAAATCGAGGTCGACACCCTGGACCAGTTGACCGAAGTCATCGCCACTGGCGGCGCCAACGTGGTGCTTTTGGACAACATGGACACTCCCACCTTGATCAAGGCCGTGGAGCTCGCCAAGGGCCATGTGGTGACCGAGGCCTCCGGCAACATGCGTCTGGACCGCATTGCCGAGGTGGCCGCCACGGGGGTCGATTACATCTCCTCCGGTGCCCTGACA
>NZ_JAXMOX010000240.1:0-6414 GCF_034669605.1 Leisingera sp. | reverse complement strand
GGTTTCATCGCCTATGGGCTGTCATTGAAGCCCGACCTGGCCTTATGGGACCGTATGAGCGACCTCTCCCTGCTCACAGCCCGTGACCTGCGCAGGAGACTAAGCTTTGAAGATTTAAACGTTCTCGAAACAAAAATGATGGCAGCGCTGGAAGAAGTCAAAACCTGTATCGACGCGCCACAATCAGATAATATGAGCACCAGCGACGCTAATATTGAGCAGCACCATCATAGTTCAAATAAAGAATATATAGATAATAGAGAAGAAGCTGGAAGTGGCGCTAATGAAGCCGCGACGGTAAGCCATAGATCATCGCACCAGGCGCCTCCAATAAAGCTAGTGTTGAGCACCTGCAAAGAAATACAAACATTCGCTCCGGACTCCGTACGGCATTGGGATGATCTTGTAAGACTTTCGGATGCTGTTAGCCCAATGATGGGAATTACCAGACAGGTTTGGAAGGAAGCTCAATCTCGAATGGGCACTGCGCAAGCTGCAACGACACTTGCTGCGATGCTCGAGAGATTTGCGGAGATCAAGAGCCCATCGGCCTATCTGCGTTCGCTTACACGAAAGGCCGAGAACGGTTTGTTTTCCTGCGGCGCTATGATCCGCGCATTGCAGGTGCGACGGGGGTAAGTTCACAGCTGTGAACTTACTGAGCCCCCCTCCCCTATTACTGTTCACAGCTGTGAACAGTACAGCCCTGAGCACTCTGAATTTTCTGGCGTCTAGTAACAAATGACGGAATCGTTATGAGCACACCTACAGCGCTGGAACTCTTACTAGGAGCGATGCGATCCCGGCAGCGGCCCCATACAATGTCGTCGAGCAGGACATTAACGGCGTGAAAAGACACATTCAGCCGATGATGGGTTTCAAGTCACCCCGGCTCGCTAGTTCAACTTTGGACCAGATAGAAACAATCGCCAGATGGACAATCGAAACTTTCGGGCTGCGCCAAGCAGAGCTTTACGAAGCCAAATTCCTCAACTGCTGTGAACGTATTTTGAATGACCGGGCCCATAGTCGGAGTCGCGCAGTTCTCGTTGATGATGTCGAAGACCTACGGTTCACAAGGGCAGGGGAGCATTTTTGGTCTTTCTGGATCGATCGGACGAGGTCATCATCGTAAATACCCTCCATTCCCGCAGCGATCTCCCTCGCCATGTTGCTTCACTTTCGGCTTTGAAATCCGAAGTGTGCAGATCCACGTCATAATCCGGCTGCCTTCGTCAGGTTCACTCCGAACCGGTCACGCCGGCGTTGATAGCGGCGGGTCATTTCGGCCGAAGCGTGGCCGAGCTGCTTCTGGACATAACGCTCGTCAGTCTCTGCTGAACTTGCCAGACCTGCACGAAGGGAATGGCCTGAGAACAGCGCTAAACGTTCTTTTTCGGGTAGTTCCGCTCGGATGCCAGCATCCAGCACGGTGCGTTTGATCAGGCGGGCGACGTGTTTGTCATTGAGTCGCGCCTCGAGCGCCTTCGCGCCATCACGGGACGTGCGGACGAACACCGATCCAAAATTGATCTTCGCAAAATGCAGCCACTGCTTCAGCGCGCGAACAGGGCAGGTTTGGTCGCTAGAGCCGTGACCTATCTCAACCTCACGCCAGCCTGTTTTGGCGTTCAGCGTGAGCAGGGCACCCTCTTCTAGGATCTCGATCCAACCGCCTGAATCCGGTGTGTCGTCTTTGTTGACATCCAAGCTGACGATCTCGGACCGACGCAGACCGCCCGCATAGCCGATCAGCAGGATGGCCCGGTCTCGCAGACCGCGCAGGTCGTAGGGCAAGGTGGCCACCATCGCGAGAATGTCCTCCGCCAGGATCGCCTCCTTCTGCACCGGCGGACGGGCGTGTTTGCGTTTGATCCCGGCCAGGACGAAGGCGATATGGCGGTTCTTGCGATCGAGGTTGAAGCCGCGTTGCTTGTAGTTCCAGCTAATGCCAGAAAGACGGCGCTCGATGGTCGAGACTGAGAGGGCAGGGGCCTTTCCCACGGGTGCAGTCAAGTTGGCGAGGTAGAGGCCGATCATCTCGGGTGAAGGCGGCAAAGGGTCCGTTCCCTTCACTCTGCACCAGCGGGTAAACTGCGCCCAATCTTTCGCATAGGCCTTCAGGGTGTTCTCAGAGGCCGCCTGCTTTGCATAGCCGCGTGCGGTTTCTACCAGCTGATCGAGGGTGCCCGAGCTCGCCACATGCAAGGGCAGGGAGATGCCGTCACTTTTCTCATGATCTCTCGCGTCACCCTGAGCATCTTCGGATGTACTAGGGCGTGTTGAGCTCAACTTCTCGTCCTCTGTGGCCATATTTCCCCTGAATGTCGGTCTGCCGGAATTTCTGAGACTGCGTTCCATTTGTTTTCAATAGCTTGCCTGTGTCGCATTTCTGAAATCGATTCAGGGTATGTGAGACTAGACGCCGATTTGAGTCACCATTGGTGAGACTATCCGGCACCCGCGCATTGAGCAAGTTATGTCCGATAATTTTCCGGCTGACAAGGATTGGGAAGAGGCCGAGTACCGCGCCCGCGTGATCGGGGAACTGCCGGCCCAGCTCACTCAGGGCAATGTCGACTGGGCCATGCGCCAGCTGAATATCAGCCGATCCACGCTCTTTCGCCTGGTGAAGCAGTTCCGCGAGGACGGGCGGACGAGTGGACTGCTGCGGGATACCCGCGGCCCTAAACCGGGCATGCAGCCTCTGGACCCGGCGGTGGAAGCGATCGTGGCCCATCATTTCAGGGAGTTTTATGCCACCCGCCGCAAGCCCACCAGGACACGGTTCTGGCGTGAGATCGCTGCCGATTGTCAGGCGCAAGGGTTGGCACCACCCTCGATCCGGCGTTTGGGCCGCTGGCTGGAGGGGCACGATCAGGCAATGCTGATGGGCCGGCGTGAAGGCAAGGTCAAGGCCGAGCGGCGCCATCTGGCCACGCCGGGAAGCCTTACTGCAGACAGCCCTCTCGATATCGTCCAGATCGACCACACCAAGGCCGATGTGACAGTGGTTGACCCGGTGACGCGTCGCCCGCTCGGTCGTCCGACGCTGACTGTGGCAATCGATGTGAACACCCGCATGGTTTTGGGGTTTCATCTGTCGCTGGAGCCGCCATCGCTTCTGGCTGTTGCTCTGTGTCTGACCCATGCGGTGATGGATAAATCGCATTGGCTCACTGCGCGAGATATTAGCACGGATTGGGCTGCGCAGGGTATCCCGAGCGCGATTTACGTGGACAATGGCGCGGAGTTCCACGCGCGCGCCTTCGAGCGGGCCTGTTCCGAATATCAGATCGACCTGCGGCACCGACCACCGGGAACGCCGCGCTATGGCGGCCATATCGAGCGCCTGATCGGCACGATGATGGGCGCGATTCACCTGCTGCCGGGCTCGCATTTCTCGAACATTTTCGAGCGCGGTGATCTCGACGCCGAGGCCGAGGCGGTGATGACGCTCGGAGAGCTGGAGACCTGGCTCGCTCTCGAGATCACCGGCTCCTACCATGCGCGGGTCCACAGCGTGCTGGAAAAGACGCCGTCAGCAGCCTGGGCGGCGCAGGCGGATGAGATCAAGCTCCGCATGCCGGTCGATCTCCGACAGTTCTTGGTCGATTTTCTGCCCTCCGAGCAGCGGGTTTTGCAGCGCGACGGCCTGCATCTCTTCCACATCCGCTACTGGGCGGACGAGTTGCGCTGGCTGATGGGCCGGGAAAGCCGCAAGTTCACGCTCAAATACGATCCGCGTGATCTTTCGCGCATCTTCGTGCTGACAGAGAACGGGATCATCGAAGCCCGACCGGCGGATCTGACACGGCCTGCGGTCACGCTCTGGGAGCACCGCGCCGCGCGACGCGCTTTGCGCGAGGCCGGGCGCCGGTCGGTAGATGAGGAACTGATTTTCAGGACGATCGAGACGCAGCGCGACCTCGTCGACAGCGCCGAGCGGCAGACGAAGGCGATACGGCGCCACCAGGCACGGCGGGCACATCTGGCCCCTCTGCCGATGATCGATGTGACACCGGATGCCGCCGCGCGAGATGCCCTGCCTGCGCCGGAAGGGGCGGGGAGCCCGTTTCTCAGCCACCCCGGCTTCAAGGTCGAGGAGTGGTACGAGGATGACTGAGTTCCCGCATCTCTATCCGGGAGCCGGCAAGATCGCCGCGCTCAGTGCCGAGGAGCGCATTCATAGGATTCGCGCCGACCGCTGGATCTCCTACCCCAGGGCTGAGGCCGCCTTGGAGAAGCTGGAAACGCTGATGTCGTTTCCCGAGCGCGCCCGCATGCCGAACCTGCTCATTGTCGGCGACAGCGGCATGGGCAAGACTATGATCATCGAGAAGTTCACCCGCGACCACGCATCGAGCTTCGACGAGACCAGCGGACGGCTGCATATGCCGGTCGTCGCCGTGCAGATGGTGTCTGGGCCTGATGAATCGCGCTTCTACCGCCGGATCCTGGCGGCGATTGGTGCCCCGGAGCCGCCGCGGGCGACACTGTCTGTGCTGGAAAGCCTGGCCTTGCGTCTGCTCGCCGAATTGCGTCCGGGGATGCTGGTCATCGACGAGATCCACAGTCTGCAGGCGGGTACGATCCGCGAACAGGCGCGATTCCTGAACATGTTGCGCTTCCTGGGCAACGAGCTGCGCATCCCGCTGGTCTGTGTCGGTACGGCGCAGGCCCGCAACGCGCTGCGCACCGACGATCAACTGGTGCGTCGTTTCGAGGCCTTCGCATTGCCGCCATGGCGGGAGGGCGAGGATCTGAATGGGCTGATGAGCACGCTCGCGCGCACGCTGCCGCTTCGGCGCCAAAGCCAGATCGACGAGAAGGCACTCACGCGGATGATCAAGGTGACTGGCGGCATCACCTCGGGCATTTTTTCGATCTTGTCGCAGCTGGCGATCGCCGCCATCGAAAGCGGGGAGGAACGCATCCTCGCGCGCGATATTCTGGGCGGCGACCGGTTGCAGGCGGTCCTGGGAGAGCCGGTGTGACCGCGCACGGGCGCTTGCCGGTAGTCTACCTCCCCGAGGCCGACGAACGGCTGTCTTCCTGGGCCGCGCGCATGGCCCCGTTCTACGCCATGACGGTTTCGGAATTCGTCGCCGCGCTTGGCCTGAAGGGGCACGACGTGTTCGACTTGGAATGGCGTCTTTCGGAAGGGCAGGGGGCTCTGGTCGCGGCTCGGACCGGCCTTTCGCCGGAAGCGGTGCAGGCCATGACTTTTCGGAAGTTGGGGTCAGCGGTGCGCATGATGATCGCGCGGAAGAACCGGTCTCCGTGTCGGCACTGTCCCGAAGACGTGCATCGCAAAGCCGCCGCGCTGCCGTGGCGATTTCGCTGCCCGGTGCATGGTGTGGAGTTTCGGGACGCCACTGGCGAGACCCTGTCCAACCGGTTCGGTACGGATTTCTTCAAGAAACTTGAAGGGCATGCCGAGGTCGGTGCCGCTCATCTCGATGCCTGGGCGCGCGGTGCGGGGCAAGGCCACTTGGAAGCGCCCCAAGTGCTTCAGGTTCTGACGGCACGGCATCGCCGCGCCTCGCCGCCGAACGTCGGCGAGCAGCCACGAATGTCTCTGAAAGACCGGCGGGACTACCATGATTTTCTGACCACGCCGATCCTCCGACAGGCGCTGACGGTCGTTGTCCCCGAATACGATCAGGTGGCGCCAGTGCTTGCCAAGCCGGTGCGGCCCGGTCTTCACGCTCTGGCGCAGGGCTCGCTCTTGCAATGTTTCGCGCTGACGGTCGGCGTCGGGCGGATCACTGAGGATCCGGTCAAATGGGCGATCTCAGTCATGCTCGAGAGTGATGCGGAGGGGCAGGGAAGGGTCCGGCAGGCGATTAGCCCATGGCCTCTCTCGTTGAGGCGAAGCATCTCGGCCCGGTTCTGGCGCGCTGAGCGCGACGAGAGGGCACGCCAGTCTGCCGAAAAAGCCGCGCGACAGCGCCAGTCTCACAAATACCGACTCATCCAGTCTCATAAATACCGGTACAGAATCTCATGAACCCCGACTCGTTTTTCAGGGAAGTGCTTGAATCTCATCAATTCCGGTCTTCCGACACGAAAATCTACTAGTATTGAACTGTGCTGCAGCATGTCTTCATACATCCAATAATGTAAACTTATTGGACATAAATAGGGACAGCAAGGTGGGGCGGTAGTTGAGCTATTCTCTGGTAGAAAGCGCCGTGCGAGTATAACCTCAGGATATGACATTTGCGCTACCGGATCATATCAGCGACCTCGACACGCTACCCCGGATGCCCGCTTGGGTCACGTCCCCACGTGCCGAAACCGCTGAAGATGTTGCGTTTTGGTCGGGTGCGGCGCTGGCACATCTCCATCTGACATCGAAGCTTGAGGATGTGCCACAGGCTTTGTGGCGGGAGCGCTTGGCTTTGCGCG
>NZ_JAXMOX010000239.1:0-6445 GCF_034669605.1 Leisingera sp. | reverse complement strand
ACCTCGCATATCTCCATCGTCGACAGCTTTGGCAACGTGCTGTCGATGACCACGACAATCGAAAACGCCTTTGGCTCGCGGCTGATGGCGGGCGGGTTCCTGTTGAACAATGAGCTGACGGATTTCTCTTTCCGCACCCATGCGGACGGCGTGCCCATCGCCAACCGGCTGGAGCCGGGCAAGCGGCCGCGCTCCTCGATGGCGCCGACCATTATACTGAAGGACGGCAAGCCGGTGCTGGCCATCGGCTCCCCCGGCGGCAGCCGGATCATCGGCTATGTTGCGAAATCCATTGTGGCTTGGGCCGACTGGGGGCTGGATATCCAGGCGGCGCTGGCGCTGCCGCATCTGGTCAACCGGTTCGGCACCTATGATCTGGAGGCAGGCACCAGCGCCGAGGGGCTGGCGGGGGCGCTGACGGATTTGGGCTATGAGGTCAATATCCGCGATCTGACCTCCGGCCTGCACGCGATTGAGATCGGAGACGGGCTGAAGGGGGCGGCGGATCCGCGCCGGGAGGGGATTGCACTGGGTGGATAAAGCCTCCGCCCGGCTGCCGGGCCGGGTTACGGGTTTCTACCGGCTACTGGGTATTGAAGAACTGCAGGTGCCGGGCGTAGGTTAACTGGTGAAGTTCCGGGCTCTGTGCCCCGACCCCAAGGAGATCTGCCATGGTGCAAGCCACCTCACTGCCGCGCAACGAAGCCGGGATCGCCGCCGCCGTCGAGACGCTGAAACAGCGGTTCGGCGACCAGCTGCAAACCGGCCAGGCCATTTGCGAGCAGCACGGCCACACCACCACTTGGATCACCAACCAGGCGCCGGATGCGGTCGCCTTCCCGACCTCCACCGAACAGGTTGCCGAGATCGTCAAGGTCTGCGCCGAGCACGGCGTGCCGGTCATCCCGTACGGCACCGGCACCTCGCTGGAGGGCCATGTGAACGCCCCCGCCGGCGGTATCTGCATCGACATGATGCGGATGGACAGGATCATCGCCGTCCATGCCGAAGACCTCGACGTGGTGGTGCAGCCCGGCGTCACCCGCGAGCAGCTCAACACTTACCTGCGCGATCAGGGCCTGTTCTTTCCGATCGATCCCGGCGCCAATGCCTCGCTCGGCGGCATGGCCGCCACCCGGGCGTCGGGAACCAATGCAGTGCGTTACGGCACCATGAAGGATAACGTTCTGGCACTGGAAGCGGTGATGGCCGACGGCGGTGTGATCCGCACCGCGCAGCGGGCCAAGAAATCCTCGGCCGGCTATGACATGACGCGCCTTCTGGTCGGCTCCGAGGGCACCCTGGGCCTGATCACCGGGCTGACCCTGAAACTGCAGGGCATCCCCGAGGCGGTGCGCTCCGCCCGCTGCTCCTTCCACAGTGTGGACGACGCCTGCCGCGCGGTGATGATGACGATCCAATACGGTATCCCTGTTGCCCGGATCGAACTTCTGGACGCGCTCAGCGTGCGGGCAGCCAATGCCTATTCCGGCCTCGACCTGCCGGAAAACCCGCTGCTGCTGCTGGAATTCCACGGCTCCGATGCGGGTGTGGTGGAACAGAGTGATATGTTTGCCTCCATCGCTGAGGAATTCGGCGGTTTCGACATCGCCGCAACCTCGACGGCCGAGGAGCGCAACAAGCTGTGGCAGGCGCGGCACGACATGTATTGGGCCAGCCTGCAACTGCGCCCCGGCGCCAAGGGGATCTCCACCGATGTTTGCGTGCCGATCTCGCGTCTGGCCGAATGCGTCGGCGCCGCGCGCGACAAGGCCGAAGGCATGGGGCTGATGGCGCCGATCGTCGGCCATGTGGGCGACGGCAACTTTCACGCGCTGCTGCTGATCGATATGGATAGCGGCAATGAGCGGCAGAAGGCGGATGAGTTTGTCGGCTGGCTCAACGATCTGGCGATCTCGATGGACGGCACCTGTACCGGCGAACACGGCATCGGCCAGGGCAAACGGCCCTATCTGCAAAAGGAACTGGGCGAGACCACCCGTTACATGGCGGCGGTCAAGGCCGCATTGGATCCGGACAACATCATGAACCCGGTCAAGATTCTGGAGATGTGATCCGCAAACGCCCGCCAGCGGCCCGCACTGGGCCGGCGGCGGGATTTGAGTATTTCTGAAAAGATGAAGAGGCACGCACCGGCGCTTCATCTTTTCAGAAATACTCACTGCACAACGGCTGCGCCCGGACGCGACCTCAGAGCGTTGCGCCTCCGGCGTACGCCCCTGTCACCGCATTTTAAACCCCATATGCCACTCTTTCTCTTGATCGCGGTCACCGCCGGGACTGACACCCCCGGCACTTTGGAACAGGGCCCTTAGGCAAGGGCACGCAGAAACGACGTTCAGTGTGCGGGAGGAAGCTCCCGTCCCGCCTCCTTGGCGGCGCCGCCACTCCTTACTGCTGACGGTCATGGCATCAGACAGCACCCAGGGATAAGCACCGGCAGAATGCAGCAGCAACCGGCAGGGCAGCGGCACGTGCACGGCAGTTTTCGCCGAAATGCCGGAAAGCTGCCGCAATTCTGCGCCGGCTCCTGATTTGGGATGAAGCCGCAGCATTTCGTGGAACCGGAGACCGGCATGGGACTGAAAAAGGCAATGGGCATCCTGGTGTTCAGCACCCAGGCGGTGATCGGCTATGATTACTACATCCAGACCCGGGACGCGGGGCTGAATTGGGGCGATCTCAGCGCCACCGACTACAGCACCATCCTGCAGGACCGCTTTACCCGTGCCCGTGCCGCCAAGGAGGCAACCAGCCTCGCCGCCGTTGCAGCCGGCGGCGGCCAGGCAATCCTGGGCGGGACGGCCAGCTACGGCAACAGCCTGATATCGGGCCGCGAGCAGGTTGCAGAGGCGCAGAACAGCGAGGACGCGCCTCAGCCGGTCTGCATCCGCCGCGGCAATGTCGCGGACTGCTGACGGCCCCGAACCGGCCTGAGCAAGGAACCGCTGGGGGCGAAGGCGCCGCTGCCCTTTTCGCGGCACAGAAAAACACCCTTTCCGGCAGGGCTGCGGTAAAATCCGATAGGCTGCGGCGCGCAAGGTCGGTTTTGGATGCTTTAGCGTCGGATGGATTTTGCGCGGATTTCAATGCGCGGGCATAACCGCATCCAAGAATCTCATAAAGCTGGAGAGCCGGAGAATGAAAACCCAAGTCAAAGCACTTGTTGTCGGCGGCGGCGCCGTTGGCACCTCGATTGCCTATCACCTGGCCAAGGCCGGCTGGGAAGACGTCATGCTGATCGAGCGTGACGAGCTGACCTCCGGCTCGACCTGGCACGCAGCCGGCCTTCTGCCGCTGTTCAACATGTCCTATGCGACCACCCACATCCACAAGTACTCGGTCGATTTCTACAAGACCCTGGAAGAGGAAACCGGCCTGAACGCAGGTTTCGCCGTGGTCGGCAACCTGCGGATGGCCCAGACCCAGGAGCGCATGGACGAATACATGCTCTATGCCTCCATCGCGGAAACCTGCGATGTGCCCTATGAATGGCTGACCCCGGATGAGATCAAGGCACGCTGGCCGCTGATCGAAACCTCCGACCTGAAGGGGGCGATCTACCACACCGAGGACGGCTATATTAACCCCGCCGACGTGACCCAGGCGATGGCCAAGGGCGCCCGTCAGCGCGGCGTCGAGATCGTCCGCAAGCTGCAGGCCGATGAATTCCACTGGACCGGCACCCACTGGGAAGTTACCTGCACCAAGATGGTGGAAAAGGGCGGCAACCTGGTTGAGAGCGACGAGAAGGTGGTGATCACCGCCGAGCATGTGGTGACCGCATCGGGCAACCACGCGCAGCGCACCGCCAAGATGCTGGGCATCAAGATGCCCGCGATCCCGGTCGAGCACACCTTCATCGTCATGGACAAGGACCCCGAGCTGGTCAAATGGCGCGAGGCCGGCAACCCCGAGCACCCGGTTGTCCGCGACGCCGACAATGAATCCTATGCCCGCGAAGAGCGCGGCGGCTGGATCCTCGGTATTTATGAGCGCGGCGCCCCCGCGCGGTTCGAACACGGTGTGCCGGACAGCTTCCGTGCTGACCTGTTCCCGCTTGATCTGGACCGGATCGCCGATCAGTACATGGCGATGGCCGAACGGGTGCCCTCCTGCGCCGAGAGCGGCCTCAAGGACGACTTCAACGGCCCGATCTGCTACACCCCCGACGGCAACCCGCTGGTCGGCCCGGCACCGGGCCTGCGCAACATGTGGCTGGCGGAAGGCTTCTCCTTCGGCATCACCGCCGCGGGCGGCACCGGCTACTACCTGGCGCAGATGATGGTGGACGGCGAGGCCGAGATCGACATGGCGTCGCTCGACCCGAAACGCTATTCCTCCAACTGGATGACCACCGAGTTCGCGGCGCGCAAGAACGAAGAGTGCTATGAGCACGTCTATATTCTGCACCACCCGGACGAAGAGCGCCCGGCAGCCCGTCCGCTGCGCACCGCCCCGGCATTTGACCGCCAGAAGGCCCGCGGCGCACAGTTCGGCTGGGTCAACGGCTGGGAACGTCCGAACTACTTCGGTCCGCTGGACGCAGCTGACAATTTTGACGAGGAAGCCCGCTCCTTCCGCCGCGGCGGCTGGTGGCAGCACGCTGTCGACGAGGCAAAAGCCATCCGCGAAGGCGTTGGCCTGGTGGATGCAACCGCCTTTACCAAGCATATCGTCAAAGGCCCCGGCGCAACCCAGTTCCTGGACTGGTTCACCTGCAACAAACTGCCGAAGGTCGGCCGTATCAACCTGACCTATGCGCTGACCGTTGCCGGCACCACCCGCACCGAATACACCATCGTCCGCCTGAAGGACGACGAGTATTACCTGGTGTCGGCGGGCGCCTGGACCGAATACGACGCCGACTTCCTGAAGAAGGCGATCGCGGACAAGGAAGCCGAGTTCGGCCGTATCGAGCTGCAGGACGTGACCACCCAGTGGGGCGTGTTTGCCATTGCCGGACCGAAATCGCGCGACGTGCTGAAAGAGATCATCGTTGATGCCGATCCGGAAACCGCGCTGTCCAACAAGCGGTTCCCCTGGCTGTCGGCCCGTCAGATCGAACTGGGCATGTGCCCGGTCAATGCGATCCGCGTGGCCTACACCGGTGAGCTGGGCTGGGAACTGCACCACCCGATGGAGATGCAGAACTACCTCTTTGATCTGCTGGAAAAAGCCGGTGAAAAGCATGGCATGAAGCTGGTCGGCGCGCGCGCCCAGAACTGGCTGCGCCAGGAGAAATCCTACCGTGCCTTCGGCAACGAGCTGGGCCGCGACGCGACCCCGCTGGAAGCCGACCTGCCGCGCTTTGTCGACCTGGAAAAAGACTTCCACGGCAAGGACAAGCTGATCGAGACCGGTGTGCGGGTGAAATGCTGCACCCTGCTGATCGACGGTCCGGAAGACGCTGATCCCTGGGGCCGCGAGGCGCTGTACGCCGAAGACGGCACCCGTGCGGGCCGCCTGACCTCGGGCGGTTATTCGGTGGCCTTCGAGAAATCCATCGGCATGGGCTATGTAAAGCCCGAGCTGGCGGTCGAAGGGACCAAGCTGAAGGTCAAGATCCAGGACAAGCTGTGGGATGCGGTCGTCACCTGCGACAGCCCCTATGACCCGAAGAACGAGACCATCCGCCAGAACGGCTAAGGCCTGACGGAGAAGTTAAAAAAAACCCGGTCTTTGTGCTGACGCATTCCGCGTGGTGGACACTGGCCGGGCTGCCTTAACCCGTCTGTGAAATACAGGCATTTCTGCGCCCCGATCTGGGGCGCAGTTTTTTTATTTTTTACAATGCCTTATGACGTCCGTTCTCTGGAGAGGTCCCAGTTCCGAAACTTTCGGCTGATCCGCCTGGTTACTGCTCTCCGCTGCAAGTCGCAGGTTTTTGGCGTGATCGAACGAAACCCGTGCATTTGAGAGATACTTGCCGATCATCGGCGCGTCAGGCTTTCAATCCTCGATCCTTACGATCTTTTGAACAGTCGGATCGTAACGATAGAGATGCATGGTTCCATCCTGGATCAGTTCCACCGCTTCAGCCACATGTTCGGACAGGACATAAAACCATTCACGAGGGAAGACCTTCTTCCCAAAGCGGTCTGTTATGGTCAGGCCTGAAGGACGGGCAGCATCAAAGAACCTGTGGAGCAGGTCTTCGATCTTCATTCTGGAAAGATTTCGCAGTTCGTAGGTTGCACCGATATCTACATCGGCAAGTAGAAAGGTTGCATCATTACGTGCGTCTGCCACCCGGCGCTGAACGTCCTGAGACGTGACACCGATCTTGTGCAAGATGTAGCGGACCACTTTTTTCTGGGCGCTCTGACTTGCTGCGCGCCGCATAAATGGTGCCGGTCAGTTCCAAAGCATCCTCTTCCCACTCAGGATCGAGAGGGCCAAGGCCTGGTCTGTGAAGGTACCA
>NZ_JAXMOX010000238.1:0-6476 GCF_034669605.1 Leisingera sp. | reverse complement strand
ATCTTCACTGGCCGATACGCTCATCACCCCGCTCAATGACAGTTTTGTCGATTTCGATCTGCTGGCGCATGTAGACCAGAAGGGGGAAGCGATCACCGGACCGTCCGTCTACTCGGAAATGGTGTGGAACGCCCGCCAGCTGCGCGCGCAGGCCGGGCTGAAGCCGATTGACTGGATCGTGATCCGCAACCGGGTCGGCACTCAGCGCATGGTCAACAAGGAAAAGATGGAACGCGCCATCAATATGCTGTCCAAGCGGATCGGCTTCCGGGTCGCACCGGGCTTTTCCGAGAGGGTCATCTTTCGCGAACTGTTTCCCCGAGGGCTGACCCTGCTGGACCTCAAGGACATTGGTGTCAAGCAATTGAATATTTCCAACATTGCCGCCCGGCAGGAGCTGCGCGACATGATGAAGGAAGTGAACCTGCCGGGAGTCGAAATCAGTATCTGATCCTGTTCCGGCTGTAGTTCAGCGATCGCAGCCGCATTTACCGCGGTGTATGGTGTAAAGCTCAATCGGTTCAGCCACTCCGCGCAGCATGTAGCGGCCCAGCGACACCAAATCATGATTGGTGCCCTCGGCCGCTTTCCGTACGTCTTCGGACATGATGATGCTTTGCCCGACTGAACGGTGCATCCCGGCAATCCGGGCGGTCTGGTTCACCGCTTGCCCGATTACGGTGAAATCCAGCCGGTTTTCCGCACCGATGTTGCCATAAAGAATGGTTCCCGCGTGCAGCGCCAGGGTAAAGCCAGCTGTGGGGAGGCCCTGTTCCTCGCGCATCGAATTAAACGCCCGGACCTTGCCACAGAGTTCATTCGCAGCGGCAAGAGCGGCATGGGCGTCCTCCTTAATGCTGCCCAGATTGAACATAGTCAGCATTCCGTCGCCCATAAACTTGAGGATATTGCCGCCATGCGCCTGGATGGATTCCACCGCAAGGCCGAAATAGCCATTCAGCATCTCGATCAGGTCAGTGCCGGGCAGCCGCTCTGCAAGCTGGGTGAAACCTTTGAGGTCAAACAAGCAGATAACCGCATCAATCTGCTGCGAAGAACCACGCTGGATTTCGCCCGACAGCACCCGGCGGCCTGCATCACGGCCCAGATAGACCTGAAGAAGGTCACTGGCCATCTGCCTGTTCGACGAGGATTTCAACGCCAACCCCAGATGCGGCAGAGTGGTGCGGAGCAGATCCAGCTCGCGGTTGCTGAACCCGCCGGGCCGGTCCGTGGACCAGGAAATCAGCATCCCTTCGCTGGGATGACGCGGATCGTTCGGCCCGGCATCCGGCGGCGCAAACCGCACACCCTTTGCAAAGTAATCAGTCGCCCCGCGTTCCCGCAGCTCAGGCAGTAACGGAAATTCCTCTGGGGCGCTGTCCTCGATCCTTTCGCGGAATTCTTCCAGATTATGTTCCAGAATGTGAAAGAACGGGCTGCGCAGCCATTCTTCGCGCGGGGATTCGCGATATTCATAGTGCTCGTAGCTGATGCCATCCGCGCGGGTCCAGTTGAAGCCCAGCCCGCCGAATTTCGGGTGGAAGGCACGCTGCGCCAGATGGAACCGCCATAAGGGCACCCCGGCATCGGCCAGACGCTGACAATATCCTTGCAGCAAGTCCTGCTGATGCGCGCCCTGCAGCCCCTGCTCCATCAGCCAGGCAATCAGCGCTCCGGAATTGACATCGATCTGTATCATGTTTTCACCTTCAATACCGCGGCTCTATTTGGGTATTCCGGCCGCTGATGTCTATGGGGCGATCCCTGCTAAATTGCGCAGCATATACCGCAAAATTGCAACCTCACCGGTGGTGAACCTGGCGCAGATGCTGGTGTCGAACTGCAATGCATATTCCCGCAGATCCATATAGGCAGCCTCCCCCGCCGCCGTGAGCGCCAGATGTTCCGAACGGCGATCGTTATCATCACGAGAGCGGGCCACAAACCGTTTCTCCGACAGCTTGGCCACAGCACGGCTGATTTTGGTCTTGTGGATCTTCGCCCGGTTGCCGATTTCCTTGGCCGTCATCTGCCCGTAGTTGCCCAAGTGGAACAGCACCCTCCATTCCGTTCGCAACATTCCATAGCGGTTCTTGTAGTGTTTTTGGAACCCCAGCGAACTTTCCTCAGCCGCGCGGTTCAGCAGATACGGCAAGAAATCCTGCAAAGCGAAATCATCTTTTTCGTTCATTTTTTACTCCCCTTCCCCTTGTTAGTTACAAAAACAACTAATATTCCGCAAGCAGCAAGAGGAGAAACGCGCGATGAATCTACCCGCCGATCCCCATGAAATGATCCAGGCCCCCTCGATTGCCGGGCCGAACGAGGGCTATATGCCCGGCTTTGCCAATGACTTTGAAACCGAAGCGCTTCCCGGTGCGCTGCCGCAGGGCATGAACAGCCCGCAAAAGTGCAACTATGGCTTATATGGTGAGCAGCTGAGCGGTACCGCGTTTACAGCCGACCCGCCGGAACGGACATGGTGCTATCGCATACGGCCCTCGGTGAAGCATTCGCACCGCTATCAGAAGATTGAACTGCCGTACTGGAAGTCGGCACCCTGCATCGATCCGGATGTGATTTCACTGGGCCAGTACCGCTGGGATCCAGTACCGCATTCTGAGGAAGGCCTGACCTGGCTCACCGGCATGCGCACCATGACCACCGCAGGCGACGTGAACACACAGACAGGCATGGCCAGCCACATCTATCTGATCACCGAAACGATGGTGGACAGCTATTTCTTCTCGGCCGATTCCGAGCTGCTGGTGGTGCCGCAGGAAGGCCGCCTGCGCTTTGCGACTGAGCTGGGCATCATCGACCTGGAACCGCAGGAGATTGCCATTATCCCGCGCGGGCTGGTTTACCGGGTGGAGGTACTGGAAGGGCCGTGCCGCGGTTTTGTTTGCGAAAACTATGGCCAGAAGTTCGAGCTGCCAGGCCGCGGGCCGATTGGCGCTAACTGCCTGGCCAACCCGCGCGATTTCAAGGCACCGGTGGCGGCATTCGAGGACCGCGAAGTGCCGTCCACCGTGACCATCAAATGGTGCGGCCAGTTCCATGAAACCAAAATCGGCCATTCGCCGCTTGACGTGGTTGCCTGGCACGGCAATTACGCGCCTTTCAAATACGACCTGCGCACCTATTGCCCGGTTGGCGCGATCCTGTTCGACCATCCGGACCCGTCGATCTTTACCGTGCTGACCGCGCCGTCCGGCGTTCCGGGCACCGCGAATATTGATTTCGTATTGTTCCGCGACCGCTGGATGGTGGCCGAAAACACCTTCCGGCCGCCGTGGTATCACAAGAACATCATGTCGGAGCTGATGGGCAATATCTACGGGCAGTACGATGCCAAGCCGCAAGGTTTTGTGCCTGGCGGCATGTCGCTCCACAACATGATGCTCCCCCACGGACCGGACAAAAACGCGTTCGAAGGCGCATCAAATTCCAATCTGGGGCCCGAGAAGCTGGAGAACACCATGTCTTTCATGTTCGAAACCCGCTTCCCGCAGCATCTGACTGCATTTGCAGCTAAGGACGCGCCGCTGCAGGATGACTATATCGACTGCTGGAGTGACATCGAGAAGAAGTTCGACGGCACCCCCGGCCTGAAATGAAAATGGTGAGGGGGCGCTGCCCCCTCTGGGCCTGACCGGCCCATTCACCCCCGGAGTATTTCCGGAAAAGATGAAAAGGATCCCTCGGATCCGGAAACTGGAGACACGATGCCTCTGCTGAAATCCTGGGTGGCCTCGGCCAATGATGCGAACCACCCGTTCCCGCTGAACAACCTGCCTTATGGCGTGTTTTCCGTTGATGGCGATGATCCGCGCTGCGGCGTGGCCATCGGCGATATGATCCTGGACATGCAGGCCGCCGAAGAAGCCGGCCTGGTCCAGCTGAGCGATGCGCCGCTGTTCGATGTGCCCTATTGGAATGACCTGATGGAGGAAGGCCCGGCTGTCTGGGCCGCTCTGCGCGCCCGTCTGACTGCGCTGCTGTCCGAAGGTGCTGCCGGGCAGGACATGGTGGAACCGCTGCTGGTTCCCGCCGTGGATGCGGAATTGCACATGCCCTTTGCGGTCAGCGAATACACCGACTTCTATGCCGGCAAGAACCACGCCTTCAACGTCGGCACCATGTTCCGCGGGCCGGAAAACGCGCTGCCGCCGAACTGGCTGCATATCCCGATCGGCTATAACGGGCGGGCGTCTTCCGTGGTGGTGTCGGGCACCGATGTGCGCCGCCCCTGGGGGCAGCTGAAAGGCCCGAACGATGACAAGCCGCGATGGGCGCCCTGCGCGCGTTTTGACATCGAACTGGAGATGGGCGCAATTGTCGGCACGCCGTCGGAAGGCCCGATCTCCGTGCAGGAGGCAGACGACCATATCTTTGGCTATGTGCTGCTGAATGACTGGTCGGCGCGCGACATCCAGGCCTGGGAATACCAGCCGCTAGGGCCGTTCCAGGCCAAGGCCACTGCCAACTCGGTCAGCCCCTGGATTGTGACCAAACCGGCGCTGGAACCCTTCCGCTGCGACACGCCGGAACGCGAGGTGGAACTACTGGACCATCTGAAGGACTGCGGGCCCATGCTCTATGACATTGATCTGGAAGTCACCATGGCGCCGGAGGGCAAGAGCGCGACCACTATCGCGCGGACCAATTACAAGGAAATGTATTACTCAGCCGCGCAGCAGCTGGCGCATCACTCGACCTCGGGCTGCCCGATGAATGCTGGCGACCTTTTGGGCTCCGGCACCATTTCCGGTGCGACGAAGGAAAGCCGCGGTTCGTTGCTGGAACTCAGCTGGGGCGGCAAGGAGCCTATTACGCTGGAGACGGGTGAAGAGCGTTCCTTCATCGCTGATGGCGACACGCTGACGCTGAAGGGCGTTGCAAAGGGCGACGGATACACCATCGGATTTGGCGACTGCAAAGGCACTGTTCTGCCTGCGCTTGAAGATCCCTACGCACGATAAGGAATACCATCATGGCTAAGGCTTTTGCGTCCCAAGGGGACATGACTGAAAAGAAGATCACCTTTGATGAGATCGGGGAAGGGCTTTATGCCTTCACTGCAGAGGGTGACCCGAACTCTGGCGTGATCATTGGCGATGACAGCGTGATGATCATCGAAGCACAGGCCACGCCACGGCTGGCCAACAAGGTGATTGAATGCGTGCGCTCAGTGACTGACAAGCCGATCACTCATGTTGTGCTGACCCATTATCACGCCGTACGGGTGCTGGGTGCCTCCGCCTTTGGCGCGCAGCAGGTTATCATGGGCGATGCAGCCCGCGCGATGGTTGTGGAGCGCGGCCAAGAGGACTGGGACAGCGAGTTTCAGCGTTTCCCGCGTCTGTTTGAAGGCCACGAAAGCATTCCGGGCCTGACCTGGCCTACCACGACTTTTTCAGAAGATATGACGGTCTATCTCGGCAACCGCCGGGTCGATCTGATGCATCTGGGCCGTGCCCATACCGCCGGAGACATCGTGATCCATGTGCCGGACCAGAACGTGATGTTCACCGGCGACATTGTCGAATACCACTCTGCCTGCTACTGCGGCGACGGCCATTTCGGCGACTGGGGCAATACGCTCGACAACATCAAGGCGTTCGACGTGGACGCCATCGCACCGGGCCGCGGTGATGCACTAGTGGGCAAGGAGATGGTCAACGCCGCCATCGAGAGCACCCGCGACTTCGTTGACAGCACCTACCGTCCCGCCGCCAAGGTTGCCGCCCGCAACGGCACATTGAAAGAGGCATGGGATGCAGTGCGCGCCGAGTGCGATCCGAAGTTCGCCGACTACGCGATCTACGAGCATTGCCTGCCCTTCAACGTCGCCCGCGCTTATGACGAGGCCCGCGGCATCGAAACCCCGCGGATCTGGACCGCTCAGCGTGATCTGGAAATGTGGGAGGCCCTTCAAGGCTAACGTTCGGCCGGCATTGCAACCGGGGCGGTTTGATCCAGATCGTATCGCCCCGGCGGAACCTGTGAGACGCTAGACCATCCTCCCGGCGGCCCCATGCCGGGAGACGGTTGAGCTGTGCCGGACGGCACCTGGAATTTGGGAGGAGACCAGATGAACAAGATCTTTGAAGTCCCTTTGTACCCCTACGAGCGTCATCCAGATGAGGACGCCGCAACACCAGTACGCCGCAAGGTAGTGGTGATCGGCGCTGGCCCCATCGGGCTGGCTGCCGCCATCGACTTGGCGCAGCAGGGCACCGAAGTGGTGGTGCTTGATGACAACGACAAGGTGAGCTTTGGATCCCGCGCGATCTGCTTTGCCAAGCGGCCCCTGGAAATCCTCGACCGGCTGGGATGCGGCAAGCCGATGGTGGACAAAGGCGTGCAGTGGAACGTCGGAAAAGTATTCTTTGACGACCGTCAGGTCTATGACTTCAACCTGCTGCCGGAAGAAGGCCACAAGCGCCCCGCCTTTATCAATCTGCAGC
>NZ_JAXMOX010000237.1:0-6566 GCF_034669605.1 Leisingera sp. | reverse complement strand
CCGAGAAGGGCGTGACCTTCAAGAGCCATATCGACGGGTCCAAGCATGAGCTGACGCCGGAACGGTCGATGGAGATCCAGCGGCTGCTGGGATCCGACATCGTGATGTGTTTCGACGAATGCCCGGCGCTGCCTGCGGACCGCAAGCGCATTGCCGAGTCGATGCAGCTGTCGATGCGCTGGGCGGAGCGGTCGCGTGACGCGTTCGGCGACCGCCCCGGCCATGCGCTGTTCGGGATCATGCAGGGCGGGTTGGAGCAGGATCTGCGCGAAGAAAGCGCCGAGGCGCTGAAGAAGATCGGCTTCGAGGGCTATGCCGTTGGCGGCCTTGCGGTAGGCGAAGGGCAGGAGGCGATGTTCGATTGCCTTGATTATGCGCCCGGTTTCCTGCCGCAGGACAAGCCGCGGTACCTGATGGGGGTGGGCAAGCCCGACGACATCGTCGGCGCGGTGGCCCGCGGTATCGACATGATGGACTGCGTGCTGCCGTCGCGTTCGGGCCGCACCGGCCAGGCCTTTACCCGCCATGGCGTGGTGAACATCAAGAACGCCCGCCACCAGGACGACCCGCGGCCCCTGGATGAGCAGTGCAGCTGCCCGGCCTGTTCCAGTTATTCGCGCGCCTATCTGCACCATGTGTTCCGTTCGAACGAGATGATTTCGGGAATGCTGCTGACCTGGCACAACCTGCATTATTTCCAGGACATCATGCAGGGCATGCGGGAGGCGATTGCGGCCGGCACCTTCGAGGCCTGGCAGGCGGATTTTCACGAGACCCGTGCGCAAGGCGATATTGAGCGCCTGTGAACAGAGCCTGTGCGGCGCCGGGCAGAGTCAAATCTGCCCGCCCGCTTGAAACCGCGGCGGGCGGACCTCAGGTCATGGCGGCAACATTCCTGTTGCTGGACACTTTGAACGGAGGATACCCCCCGTGAGCCACGATCTGTTTTCCCCCCATTCGGCTGGCGCCATCGACCTGAAAAACCGCGTCGTGATGGCGCCCTTGACCCGCAACCGGGCCGATGATGACACCGGCGAGGTGCTGGACCTCCACATCGAGTATTACGCCCAGCGGGCCGGTGCCGGGCTGATCATCACCGAAGGCACCCAGATCAGCGCCGAGGGCAAGGGCTATATCCAGACCCCCGGCATCCACACCCCCGGACAGGTTGCCGCCTGGCGCAAGGTCACCGATGCGGTGCATGCCAAAGGCGGCAGGATCGCCGTGCAGCTGTGGCACGTCGGCCGCATCACCCATGACTCGCTGCTGCCCGAAGGCGTGCTGCCCGTGTCCTCGGTTGCGGAGGCCGCAGAGGCGCAGACCTTCACCCGCAACGGATTCGAGCCGACCTCGACGCCGAAAGCGATGACGGCGGAGGATATCCGGCGGCTGGTGGGGGACTATGTGCATGCCGCCAAATGCGCCAGAGACGCAGGTTTCGACGGGGTCGAGCTGCATGGCGCCAATGGCTATCTGCTGGAGCAGTTCCTGAAGGATGGCGTCAACACCCGCACCGACGCCTATGGCGGTTCGGCCGAAAGCCGCGCCCGCCTTCTGTTCGAGGTGCTCGACGGGCTGCTGAGCGTTTGGGATGCAGACAGGATCGGCCTGCGGCTGTCGCCGTTCTCGGATTTCAATGGGGTTTCCGACAGTGATCCGACCGGCCATTTTTCTCCCATCATCGAGCGGCTGAACGGCTATGGCCTGGCCTATCTCCATATGGTCGAAGGCGAGGCGGGCAGCCCGCGTGCGGGCGATTACGAGACGCTGCGCAAGCTTTGGAGCGGGCCTTACATGGCCAACAATGGCTATGATCGCGACAGCGCAATGGCGCGTGTTGCCTCGGGGGCGGCGGATATGGTGGCCTTCGGCCGCCCCTATATTGCCAACCCCGATCTGGCGGAACGCCTGCAGGCGCAGGCGCCGCTGAACACTGGCAACCCGGAGACCTACTATGGCGGCGGCGAAGAAGGCTTCACCGACTACCCGGCGCTGAAAGAAGAGCGCGCAGCCTGACCGGTGCACGGCATTCTGAAAAAAGCTGCCTGCTTGGGAAGGCTCCTGGCAGGCACCGGGGCGGGGTGGGTGCGCGGGCCTGTTAGGTCTTTGCTCACCCTTTACCCATTTGCGCCCTTGTGGTCCCGGCGCGCTGCGGGCAATGTGGGCGCGACCTTGCGGCGGGCTGGTTGAAAAGTGTTAACCTTCCCCCCAGATAAAGACATCCAATGAGGAGACGGGCCAAGCGCTGCCGAGACCGGGGCCGGGCCGTCTTGCCAAACCAAAGGACCGAGTATGCAAGAGCCACTCAATTCCTCCTACCCAGTCCTGCCGCTGCGCGACATCGTGGTGTTCCCCCACATGATCGTGCCGCTGTTCGTAGGCCGGGAAAAATCGGTGCGCGCCCTGGAAGAGGTGATGGCGGATGACAAGCAGATCCTGCTGTCCAGCCAGATCGACCCCTCCGAGGACGATCCCGAAACCGATAGCATCTACACCGTGGGCGTGCTGGCCAATGTGCTGCAGCTGCTGAAACTGCCCGACGGCACCGTCAAGGTGCTGGTCGAGGGGCAGGCGCGGGTGAAGATCACCGAATTCCTTGAAAACGACAATTTCTTCGAAGCCAAGGCTGAAGAACTGCCGGAAATGCCCGGCGATGTCACCACCACCGAGGCGCTGGTGCGCACCGTGGGCGACGAATTCGAACGCTATGCCAAGGTCCGCAAGAACATCCCCGAAGAGGCGCTTTCCGCCGTCGGCGAGACCGCGGAACCTGCCAAGCTGGCGGATCTGGTGGCGGGCCATCTGGGCATTGAAGTGGACCGCAAGCAGGAACTCTTGGAGACGCTCTCGGTCAGTGAACGGCTGGAGAAGGTCTATGGCCTGATGCAGGGCGAGATGTCGGTCCTGCAGGTCGAGAAGAAGATCAAGACCCGCGTCAAATCGCAGATGGAGAAGACCCAGCGCGAGTATTATCTGAATGAGCAGATGAAGGCCATTCAGAGGGAGCTGGGCGACGGCGAAGAAGGCGCAGGCGAGATTGCCGAGCTGGAAGAGAAGATCGCTGCCACCAAACTGTCGAAAGAGGCGCGTGAAAAGGCGGATGCCGAGCTGAAGAAGCTCAAGAACATGTCGCCGATGTCCGCCGAAGCCACGGTGGTGCGCAATTACCTGGACTGGATGCTGTCGATCCCGTGGGGCAACAAGTCCCGCGTCAAGAAAGACCTGAACAAGGCGCAGGAGGTCCTGGACGCGGATCACTATGGCCTGGAAAAGGTCAAGGAGCGGATTGTCGAATATCTGGCGGTGCAGCAGCGCTCGGTCAAGCTGAAGGGGCCGATCCTGTGCCTGGTCGGCCCGCCGGGCGTGGGTAAAACCAGCTTGGGAAAATCGGTTGCCAAGGCGACGGGGCGCGAGTTCATCCGCATCTCCCTGGGCGGCGTGCGCGACGAGTCCGAGATCCGCGGCCACCGCCGGACCTATATCGGTTCGATGCCGGGCAAGATTATCCAGGCGCTGAAGAAGGCGAAAACCACCAACCCGCTGATCCTGCTCGATGAAATCGACAAGATGGGCCAGGATTTCCGCGGCGACCCGGCAAGCGCCATGCTGGAGGTGCTGGATCCGGAACAGAACAACACCTTTATGGATCACTATCTGGAGGTGGAATACGACCTCTCGAACGTGATGTTCCTGACCACGTCGAACAGCTATAACATGCCGGGGCCGCTGCTGGACCGGATGGAGATCATTCCGCTGTCGGGCTATACCGAGGATGAAAAGCGCGAGATCGCCAAGCAGCACCTGATTTCCAAGCAGGTGAAGAACCACGGCTTGAAGGCCAAGGAGTTCGAGCTGACCGAGGATGCGGTGACCGAGATGATCCGCACCTACACCCGCGAGGCCGGCGTGCGGAACCTGGAACGCGAGATCGCCAAAGTGGCGCGCAAATCGCTGACCAAGATCATCAAGAAAGAGGCCGGCAGCGTGACTGTCACGGCGGACAATCTGGATGATTTCCTGGGCGTCAAGAAATTCCGTTACGGCCTGGCCGAGATGGAAGATCAGGTTGGTGTGGTCACCGGTCTTGCCTATACGTCGGTCGGCGGCGAGCTGCTGTCGATCGAGGCGCTGCGGCTGCCGGGCAAAGGGCGGATGAAAACCACCGGCAAGCTGGGCGAGGTGATGAAGGAATCGATCGAGGCGGCGTCGTCTTATGTCCGCTCGATCAGCCCGCAGATCGGCGTCAAGCCGCCGCAGTTCGACAAGCTGGACATCCATGTGCACGTGCCCGACGGCGCGACGCCGAAGGATGGCCCAAGCGCAGGCCTGGCGATGGTTACCGCGATTGTGTCGGTGCTGACCGGCATCCCGGTGCGCAAGGATATCGCCATGACCGGCGAGGTCACCCTGCGCGGCAATGCAAGCGCCATTGGCGGGCTTAAGGAAAAACTGCTGGCGGCCCTGCGCGGCGGTATCAAGACCGTGCTGATCCCGCAGGAAAACGAAAAGGATCTGCCGGAGATCCCGGACAACGTGAAAGAGGGGCTGAAGATCATCCCCGTGTCGCATGTGTCCGAGGTTCTGAAGCACGCGCTGGTGTCGCAGCCGGAGCCGATTGAATGGGACCAGGAAGCCGAGGAGGCCGCTGCCGCCAAGGCGGCCCTGAAAGGCTCCGAAGACGGGGCGGGCGCCACCGCCCACTGATCACGGTCTGCGGCTGATGGAAAAAGAAAGGGCGGTCCCGCGGGGCCGCCCTTTTCAGTTTGCTCTTCCGTTCCGGCCCTTCTTTGCGGGGCATGTATTCCTGGTCTCAGCCTGTCTTGCTCCGCCATCGTCCCGACATATCCCGGCCGGCGTGCTCCCGCCCGCTGCGGGATGCGCTGTTGCGCCTCAGCTGCGGTTGGGCGGGGCGCCGCACCGGGGGTGCGGCGCGCGGCCTGCCCCGATGGGGCAGGCCGCCGGGCCCAAAATCCGTCAGGAGACTGGCCGCAGGCCGGTGTCCGCGCGGCTGCGGGAGTGCGCCGCGGCGGCCGTTGGAAAAGCGGTCAGGCGGCTTTGCTGGAACCGGCCATCTTGGCCTGCACCGTGGCAATGGCCATCTCAGCCGGGCTGACATCAGCTGCTTCCGCCTGGATCAGGATCGAGGCCATCGTCTCGTCCAGCGCCTGAAGCTTTTCTGCGACGAATCCCTTGCGGTCCCCGATCCGCAGGATTTCGGTTGCAACGTTGATGATGCCGCCGCCATTGGCCACAAAATCGGGCGCATAAAGGATGCCGCGCGCGTGCAGCGCTGCGGCGTCTGCCTCGGTGGCCAGCTGGTTGTTGGCGCCGCCTGCAACAATCTCCGCTTTCAGCTGCGGAATGGTCTGGCTATTGAGGATGCCGCCGATGGCGCAGGGGGCAAAGACGTCGGCCTTGGCGCTGTAGATTTCCCCGAGCGGCATGGCCCGGGCGCCGAACGCTTCAATGGCCTGCTCCACTCGGGCGGCGTCGATGTCGGTGACAACCAGCTTGGCGCCGGCCGCGTGCAGGAACTGGCAGAGATACCAGCCGACATGGCCCAGACCCTGCACCGCAACAGTCACGCCACCCAGATCCCGGCTGCCGTGCTTATGGGCGCGGCTGGTGCAAATCGCGTTGAAAATGCCGCGGGCGGTGATCGGAGAAGGATCGCCGCTGGCGAACGCGCCATCGGCAAGGCCGGCTGCAAACCGGGTTTCTTCCGCCAGGATCGCCATGTCCGCCGGGCTCATCCCCATGTCCTCGGCAGTGATATAACGCCCGTCAAGCCCCTCGATGGCGCGGGCAAAGGCGCGCAGCAGGTCCGGCGACTTGTCCCGGGCCGGATCGCCGATGATCACCGCCTTGCCGCCGCCCAGTGCCAGCCCCGCCGCGGCGTTCTTGTAGGTCATGCCTTCGCTGAGCCGCTTTACGTCGGTCAGCGCTTCCTCCTCGCTGGCATAGGGGCGCATCCGCAAGCCGCCGGCTGCGGGCCCCAGCCGGGTAGAGTGGATGGCGATGAAGCCAAGCAGCCCCGCGGAGGCCTCCTCGACGCGGTAGATCTCTTCATGGGTGGTCGATGCAACGGCGGTCACTGTCATCTGGATTGCTCCTCCAAAACTTTCCTGAATAATACCAGGGCGCGGGCGCCGGTTTTCACCAAAAAGGCCTGCCGGGGCGGTGAAGTTTGGTGGTATGCTCTGCGGAATGCGCCTTCCTTAGGGGAAAACACCATGGATTCAATTGATCGCAAGATTGTGGCCGCGCTTCAGCGCAACGGGCGGCTGAAGATCTCCGAACTGTCGGAGAAAGTCGGGCTGTCGGCAACACCCTGCGCGCGCCGGGTGGCCAATCTGGAGGACAGCGGCGTGATCAGCGGCTATTCCGCGCGGGTCGATCAGGCCAAGCTGGGGCTGCCGGTCACGATCTTTGTGGCGGTGGAGCTGGAACGGCAATCCACCGGCGCCCTGCAGGCCTTTGAGAATGCGGTGCGCCAGTTCGATCAGGTGATGGAGTGCTATTTGCTGACTGGCACCCGCGACATTCTGCTGCGGGTGGTGGCCGAG
>NZ_JAXMOX010000236.1:0-6578 GCF_034669605.1 Leisingera sp. | reverse complement strand
GCAAGAACGCTCTCGTCACCGGCGCCTCGGGCGGCATTGGCGGCGACATCGCCCGCGCGCTGCAAGGTGCGGGCGCTACCGTGGTGCTGTCCGGCACCCGCGAAGAGCCGCTGCAGGCGCTGGCTTCCGAGCTGGGCGAGCGGGCCCATGTGATCACCTGCAACCTCTCCGACAAGGACTCGGTTGAAGCGCTGCCCAAGGCCGCTGCCGAGGCCATGGGTTCGGTTGATATCCTGGTCAACAATGCCGGCATTACCCGCGACAACCTGTTCATGCGCATGAAAGACGAGGAATGGGAAAGCGTGCTGAACGTGAACCTTACCTCGACCATGCGCCTGTGCCGCGGCGTGCTGCGCGGCATGATGAAGGCGCGCTGGGGCCGCATCATCAACATCTCCTCGGTCGTGGGCGCCACCGGCAACCCCGGCCAGGGCAACTATGCCGCCTCCAAGGCCGGCATGGTGGGCATGTCGAAATCGCTGGCCTATGAGGTCGCCAACCGCGGCATCACGGTGAATGCGGTTGCCCCGGGCTTCATCGCCACCGCAATGACCGAAAAGCTGAACGATACCCAGAAAGAGGCGATCCTGACCCAGATCCCGGCCGGCCGCATGGGGGAATCGAAGGAAATCGCCTCGGCCGTGCTGTATCTGGCCAGCCAGGAAGCGGGCTATGTCACCGGCACCACGCTGCATGTGAATGGCGGTATGGCGATGATCTGACCGCGGCGCCAGCCTCTGCAGCACCAGCCCCCGCAGCGCGGCTGCGGGGTTTTTGGGGGGCGGCCGCGGCGGGCGCGCGTGATCAGCTTTCCCCGGCAAGCATCTGAAAAACATTCTAATTGCGAAAAATATTCTGCCGCGCCCTTGCAAGCCCTTGATTGCGGCGCCATCTGCACGCTTCATAGCCGTGCGATGCCGGCTGCCGCCGCCGCCGTGACCAAGCGAAACCGTTTGCCTTGGCCGCGGTCTATGTTATAGGCGGCCCATATCCGCGCTGGTTTTTCCTAACGGAAACGCCGCACTGCCCCCGCCTGCCGGGGGCTACACCGCCCGCTCCGGGCAAAAACCACGCCGCCCGCACGGGCAAGGGCAGAACTGGGCAGAGTGCCCTGAAAGACGAGGAATAGACATGAGCGACGTCGCAGACCGCGTAAAAAAGATCGTTGTTGAGCACCTGGGTGTAGAAGAAGACAAGGTCACCGAAAACGCCTCCTTCATCGACGATCTGGGCGCAGACAGCCTGGACACCGTGGAACTGGTGATGGCGTTTGAAGAAGAGTTCGGCATCGAGATCCCGGACGACGCTGCCGAAACCATCCAGACCTTCGGCGACGCGGTCAAATTCATCTCCGAAGCGTCCTAAGCCACGCTTTCGGGATACCGGACCAGGCGGCGTCTTCCCATCGGGGAAGGCGCCGTTTCCGTTTGCCGGGCCGGCGTCCGATTCCCGTTTTTCGGCGAGTCGGGCCAGGGGTTTGTTTGCGCTACCAAAAAGCCCCGCCAACGCGCCGCAATTGTTGCATAAATTGTCATGAAACGTCATTCCGGCCGCGGCGATCCGTGCTAATCTCATCGCAAGAGGCAACACTTAGGAGATGGGCATCATGATGATTTACCCCACAATGGAGATTCTGAACGGCCGCTGCGTGAGCCTCGAAAAGGGCCGCCTGGATGAGCCTTTGATCTGGCATGTGGATCCGGTGGAAACGGCCAAAGGCTTTGCCGCCGCCGGGGCGGAATGGATGCATGTCACCGACTTCAACGCGATTAAAGGCGATCACAGCAACGAGGCGCTGATCACCGAAATCATCCGCGGCGCCGGCATTCCGGTGCAGCTGGGCGGCGGCATGCGGTCGCGCGAGCATATCGAGCACTGGATCGACAAGGGGGCAGGGCGTATCGTCATCGGCACCCTGGCCGCGCGCGATCCGCATATGGTCAAGGAGCTGATCACCCACCACCCGGACCAGATCGTGCTGGCGGTGGACATCTATCAGGGCCAGGTGATGACCGACGGCTGGCGCCACTCCGGTGCGATCACCCCCAAGGACTTCATCGCCGCATTCGACACGCTGCCTCTGGCGGGGATCATTGTCACCGACATTGACAGCGACATGACCGATGTCGAAGCGCAGCTTGGCCTGATCTCCGGCCTTGCCGCGGATGCCCGCACGCCGGTGATTGCCAGCGGCGTGGTGCGCAGCGCCGATGATATTTCGCGCCTGAAATACATCTACAACATTTCCGGTGCGATGGTTGGCCGTGCCCTGTTCCGCAAGACGGTGACCGTCCAGAAAATTCTGGAAGTGGCCCGGCCGGAACCCGAGCCGGTAGCCGAGTTCCAGTAAAGGAAAAGAATGCCTGCGGGCTGTTGCCCGCAGGCATTCCTGTTCCGGCCCGGGCCGGGTTGCCGGCCCTTTGCCAGCAGGACGGGGCACAGCATCCAGCGGTCAGGCCGGTTTGACAGCCTGCGTCTGCTGCAGCTGTTTGGCGGGCGGCCAGGCAAG
Source organism: Leisingera sp. (assembly GCF_034669605.1). Classification (GTDB taxonomy): domain Bacteria; phylum Pseudomonadota; class Alphaproteobacteria; order Rhodobacterales; family Rhodobacteraceae; genus Leisingera. The sequence continues at coordinate 4,069 of NZ_JAXMOX010000236.1, read as the reverse complement.
CAGGGTCTGCAGCTCTTCGCCCGTCAGCGGTGTGGTGAATTTCAGGCCCAGGTAGTTGGCGTTCTTCCACGTGATCTGCGCGCCGGCTGATCCGATTCCGGGCAGGGCTGCTGTGAGATCCCCGGAAAGTGTGCTTAGGGTTTTTTCCTGGTTGTTCCAGACTCTCACTTTGGCGCCCATCTGGCTGATATCGACCAGTTTCGCCTGCAACAGCGTCTGACCGGAGAGCAAATTGCACGGCAGCGAGCAGGGGTGGCGGTACTGCCGGCGCCGGTGCCTGCGGGCGAGCTGCTGTGCCAGGAGCAAGCCGGCCCCGCTGAGCAACAAAATGAAAAGCAGCGAACTTATCACCGTGGTTTCCGGCGACAGCGCTGGCAAACGGCCCATGCCGGCCGCAGTGCTGCCCTCTACGTCCTGTTGCGGATCATAGTTGCACGGCAGCGGGATGATCCGGCTGGCATAGTCGTCCAGCAGGGCGGATGTGCCAAACCGCAGCGCGCTGGCCCCTGCTTTTTGCTGGCCGTGCAGACGGTACTCTTCCAGAAGACGCTCTTGCTGAGTAATCAGCCGAATGGTCAGCAGCTCAAAAGACTGCATGCCCAGCCGCCGCATCCGTATCTGTAAGGCCTCCACCGGATGATCTTCCATCCACTGCAGCAGCCGCATCGGCTGATGCGGGTGCTGCCCGGTTTGCAGATGCTCCAGAAATCCGCGGGCCTCATGCTGGAAATTCACCAGATCGGACTGCAGCTGGCAGGTCGCCTTGGAAGATGCGGCAGCCGTAATTGCACTGCCGCAGAGTGCAGCCGGGGCAAACAGTGCAGCTATCATCAATGGCCAGTACCTCAATACAGGACCTTTCCGGCCGGCAAAGGACGTGTTGCCGCGCTTCCAAAGAGTGAATCTGTCTAGAGGGTAATATGATAGTGTTTATACTTCTTACGCGTGTAGTGAAATTAACATAAAACCAGTATCCCCTGCCAAGTGCGGCGTGCCCTGGCAGTTTGACTTATTCCTGACTCTGATGGTGTCAAATGCGCAAATGCACCGTGGCAAGGCGGCTCAGAACACACGCGGTTTACGCGCCCTGTGCAGGCCGGCAGCATCCGAAGCGGATTATCAAGCGCGATTTGGCCGTGCTGGATCAGCTTGACCACGCAACATGCACGCCGCGGCTGTTAAACCCCGAGCCGCGCCTCTTCGCGCAGCCCTTTGCCCTGAAGCGGGAAGGCCTCCAGCAGACGGTGCAATTGCAAGAAGTTGAAATCCTTGGAAAACTGGACGCCGAAATAGCCGGCGGTCTGCCAGCGGACTTGGGCATCTATGGTATATCCGCCAAAACTCAGCGTTACCGGATCCGAGATTTCACAAGGGCCGTCGGGGCGCACCTTGGCGCCGGCACGGCTCAGATCGACCAGATGGGCTTGAACTGTCCGCCCGCCCGTCTGCAAGACGCAGGGAACCGCGCAGGGATAGCGTTTGGTGCGGCGGATTTTGCGGATGCCGATCCGGTCGAGAAAATACAGCGCACTGCCGCCCAGAACCAAAAAGGACACCCAGGCAATTGCCGCATTGCGGATTTGCTGCCGCTGCCGTTCGTCTCCCGCGGCCACAGCAACCAGCTTGCTGCCGGTTCCGCTTTCCTTCACCTGGTCGCAGGGCAAGGCTTCGACATGGGTGCTGAAATCCGCCGCCAGCGCCGGGGTTCCCATATGGCGCGCGGTTTCCAGCGCCACGGCCCGGCCCTGACTGGAGAGGATCTGCAGCAGCAGCTGCTGCTGCTGCAAAAGCTCGCCCATGCTGTCAGCGACGGACTGAATGCCAACCGCTCTCATCCGCTGCCGCATCGGCGCGGGCGGGTTTGTGCTGATCCAGCTCCGCAGATGCTGCACATAATATGCACCCTGACCGGAGCTGAGATAGGAGAGGAACCCCTTGGACGCCCGGTTCAGGTTCGACAAATCCCGATGCACAGCGCAACTGGCCGCAGCGGGTTCCGGCAGCAGGCCAGTCACCAGTAAAAGAGCAGTTATCAGGAGCCATTGGCGCATGGCGAAGCCGTTCCTCTATACCTTTGGATTGAAATTATGACCTAAAGATGCAAATGCGCCGTTAACGCAGGCTGACTTTTATGGCGGCCAAGCAGGCAGGGCGCCTGGCCCCCAGCGCAGGCAGCAGTCGCGGGTCTGTTCCGAAGAAGCCGGGCGCATGGCAGCTGGACCGGGTCCGCCAGTCTAGGCTCCGGTGGTTGCCGATGGCGGGAAACTGCCGGTGTCCGGGCGCCGGGCGGGCGCCCGGATCTGCACAACAGCCGGCCGCGCCGGGAGCCGCAATCTGCAACCGGGCCAGGCGGTGCCGCCTTGAAAGGCCAGGGAACGCAGGGTCTCTGATTGCGGCACCCGCAACGGCTGCTCAGCAATCCTCTGTCTGGATGGCGGGGATAAAAAGGCGGGCTGGAGGCAATTTTGCCCAAACCTCCAGCCCGGTTCTGGCAATCCACGAGGACGGATGCCGAGTTCAGTTGTTATGGCCGCCCTCAACCTAAGGTATACTTATTAACAATTGATGCCACTTCCGCAATTTCCCCGTAAAACCCGCATTGCGCCCGGCGGCACTGCGGATCAGCCCGCTCTTGCACCCAGCCGCCTTTCCAAGCTATTTGAACGGACGGATTGCCGAGGCAAAGGAGAGCAAGGAATGCGTCGAGTAGTTGTCACCGGACTGGGCCTGGTTACACCGCTGGCCAGCGGAGTCGAAGAATCCTGGTCCCGGTTGCTGGACGGCCAGTCGGGTGCAGGCCCCATCACCCTGTTTGATGCCGAAGCAAGCGGCGTCACCACCACCTATGCCTGCGAAGTTCCGCGCGGCGATGGCTCCGGCGGGACGTTCAACCCGGATGACTGGGTGATCAAGAAAGACCAGAAGAAGATTGATGACTTCATCCTCTATGGCATCGCCGCCGCCGATATGGCCGTGCGCGACGCCGGCTGGACCCCCGAGGACGAGGAAAGCCGCCTGCGCACCGGCGTGATGATCGGCTCCGGCATCGGCGGCCTGTCGTCGATCGCGGACACCGCCGTGATGATCAAGGAAAAAGGCCCCCGCCGGGTGTCACCCTTCTTTATCCCCGGCGCGCTGATCAACCTGATCTCGGGCCAGGTCTCGATCCGCTTTGGCTTCAAGGGTCCGAACCACTCGGTGGTGACCGCCTGCTCGACCGGCGCCCACGCCATTGGCGACGCGGCGCGGCTGATCAAATCCGGCGACGCCGACGTGATGATCGCAGGCGGCGCCGAAGCGGCCATCTGCGAGATCGGCATTGCCGGTTTCAACGCCTGCAAAGCGCTGTCGACCAAACGCGCCGATGATCCCAAGGCGGCGTCGCGCCCCTATGACACCGACCGTGACGGGTTTGTGATGGGCGAGGGCGCCGGCATCGTGGTGCTGGAGGACTATGAGCACGCCAAGGCCCGCGGCGCCAAAATTTACGCCGAGGTGCTGGGCTACGGCCTGTCGGGCGACGCCTATCACATCACCGCCCCGTCCGAGGACGGCGAAGGCGGCGAACGCTCGATGAAGGCGGCGCTGGCCAATGCCGGGCTGGAGCCTTCGGCGATCGACTACATCAATGCCCATGGCACCTCGACCATGGCCGACACCATTGAACTGGGCGCTGTCGAACGGCTGCTGGGCGATCACGCCGCCAATGTCACCATGTCTTCGACCAAATCGGCCACCGGGCATCTTCTGGGCGCGGCCGGCGCGATCGAGGCGATCTTCTCGATCCTGGCGATCCGCGATCAGGTTGCCCCCCCGACCATCAATCTGGACAACCCAGCCGTTGAGACCCCGATCGACCTGGCCCCCAACGCCAAACGGCCGCGCAAGGTGGAGGTGGCCCTGTCGAACTCCTTTGGGTTCGGCGGCACCAACGCTTCGGTGATCTTCGGAAAGGCCGGCTGATGTGGCGCAGCCTCGCCTCCAACATGCTGACAGTGCTCATTGCGGTTTTGTTCCTGCTGGGCGGTCTGATCCTGTGGGGCAAATCCCAATACACCGCTGAAGGCCC
>NZ_JAXMOX010000235.1:0-6601 GCF_034669605.1 Leisingera sp. | reverse complement strand
CGACAGAATCTCCGGGGTTTCGCCAGAGACGATGCGGCGGGCCAGGCCTTCGGCGATGGCGGTTTTTCCGACGCCTGGATCGCCGACCAGCAGCGGGTTGTTCTTGCGGCGGCGGCACAGAACCTGGATGCAGCGCTCAACCTCGTGGTCGCGGCCGATCAGCGGGTCGATATCGCCTTCGCGGGATTTGGCATTGAGGTCGACGCAGTATTTCGCCAGCGCGTTTTCCTTCTTTTCGCCCTCAGGGGCGGCAGTGATGCTGTCGTCTTCCTGCTCGGTTGCGCCGGAGACCGGGCGGGGTTCCCCGAAAGCGGGATCCTTGGCCACGCCATGGGCGATGAAGTTCACCGCATCATAGCGGGTCATTTCCTGATCCTGCAGGAAGTAGGCCGCGTCGCTTTCGCGTTCGGCAAAGATCGCCACCAGCACATTGGCGCCTGTCACTTCGGTGCGGCCCGAGCTTTGCACATGGATCGCGGCTCGTTGAATGACCCGCTGGAAGGCGGCGGTCGGCACCGCCTCGGATCCATCGATATCGGTGACCAGATTGGCAAGATCCTCATCCACGAATTCCACCAGAGAGGATCGCAATTCGGTCAGGTCGACGCTGCAGGCGCGCATCACCCGGGCGGCGTCGGGCTCGTCGATCAGCGCCAGAAGCAGATGTTCCAGGGTTGCGAATTCGTGACGGCGTTCATTCGCCAGCGCCAGCGCTGCGTGAATGGCCTGTTCCAGGGTGCTCGAGAATGAAGGCACGGGCGTGCTCCTCTGATCTTGGGTTGGCCGGCGGGGCGGTATTAACCAACCCCTCAGTTCAACCATGTGCTTATATGGTTAGAGTTTGGTTGATAGCGCGCCGGCTTCAAGGGCTTTTCTGCATTTTGGGGTCACAATTATTTTCTCCCTGTTGCGCCCGGATGCTCCTGATTTGCTCAGAAATTGTCTTTGCGCTTGCGGATTTCGGCAAAAACTTCTGAATCTTCAGCGTCTTGCATGCCAAGCTGGGCTCTCACGGCGCTGTCGCCGGCGCGCAGGAACGGATTGGTGTCAAGTTCAAGCCGCAAGGCCGAGGGCACCGTGGGCACCCCGTCTTCCCGGGCCTTTGCGATATCGCGCACCCGCGCCTGCAACGCCGGGTTGCCGGGGTCCACGGCGACCGCAAAAGCACCGTTAGCTTGCGTGTATTCATGTCCCGAATAAACCATAGTTTGCGGCGGCAGCGCGGCAAGTTGCGACAGGCTGCTCCACATTTGCTGCGGGGTGCCCTCAAACAGCCGTCCGCACCCCAGCGCCATCAGGCTGTCGGCGGTGAACACCGCCTCTGCGCCGGGCAGGTAAAAGGCGATGTGGCCAACGGTGTGGCCGGAGACATCCATCACCTGCACCTCTTCGCCCAGCAGCGTGAAGCTGCCGCCATCCTCGACCGCGGTATCAAGGCGGGGCAGCCGGTGGGCGTCGGCCGCAGCGCCGATGACTTTTGCACCGTATGCCGTCCGCAGCTCTTCAACCCCGTCCACATGGTCCCAGTGATGATGGGTCAGCAGGATCCAGTCCAGCCCCCAGCCGCGCGCCGATAGCGCCGCCTTGACAGCACCGGCCTCGGGCGCATCCACCAGCGCGGTTTCGCCCGATGCGGGATTATGGATCAAAAAGGCATAGTTGTCCGACAAACAGGGCAGGGTGATGATCTCAAGAGGCATGGTCATTCGCCTTTACATTGCTAAACTGCGCCCAGATTGGCCGAACCAGTAGGCGCCCGCAATGCATCTTGATGTTCAGGATCTCAGGAACTTCTATTACCGCAGCACCCTGGGGCGGGCGGCGCAGGCGTCGGTCCGCGGCCGGCTGCTGGAAATCTGGCCCGGCACCAAGGGGCTGACGGTGGCGGGGTTCGGTTTTGCCGCGCCGCTGCTGCGTCCCTACCTGCCGGAGGCGCGCCGGGTGATGGCGCTGATGCCGGGGCCGCAGGGGGTCATGCAATGGCCGGCCGGGATGCCCAATGTCTCGGTGCTGTGCGAGGAGACCAGCTGGCCCATCGATACCGGCCGGGTCGACCGCCTGGTGGTGATGCATGGTCTGGAAACCTCGGAGCGGCCCGCGAAGCTGCTGGAAGAATGCTGGCGGGTGCTGGGGCCGGGGGGCAGGGCGATTTTCGTGGTTCCAAACCGGGCCGGCTTATGGGCGCGTTCGGATCTGACGCCGTTCGGCTTCGGCCGCCCGTACACGCTGCGCCAGCTCGAAGGCCAGCTGCGCCAGCACCAGTTCGCAATCGAACAGCATACCGCCGCCCTCTACCGGCTGCCCAGCCACAAGCGGTTCTGGCTGAAATCCGGCGCGATGCTGGAAAAAATGGGCCGCAAACTGCCTGCGATGCTGGCCGGCGGCGTGTTCATGGTCGAGGTCAGCAAGCAGAGCCATCCGCAGCGCGGCCACATGACCCGCACCAAAACCGCCAGCCGCATCCGGGTGCTGGAAGGGTTGTCGAACCCGATGCCGGAACCAGCCTGACCGATCCCGGGCTGATCCGGCCTGCCGGTGCTGCATTTCGATTCCCTGAAACTGTCTTCGCGGCGGCGGCAATGCTCAAATACGGCGGCAAGGCCCGGTATGTGACGTTTTCGGCCGCATTTGCCGGGGTCCGGAATCGCCAAAACCTGCAGTTCAGCCGCTGTTTTTTATTTATCGACTGTGGTCAAAGGGCCGCACTTGACTTAAAGCTTTGAAAACATTGAAAACATGCTTCTTCCCGTTACCGTTATAGGCAGTTGATAGGTCGCATCCGCTCTGCTAGACCCACGCTGATTTCAACGCCCCGCTGCCAATGGGGGATGACTCACGCCCCCGGACGCCGCCTGTGGCCGGGTACGCCAACCGGGGCCAATAACATATCGGAAGGGTGGACGTGTCCGAACCAGCTTCGATTTCTGCAGGCATTGCCGCGCGCTATGCCACGGCGGTGTTCGACATCGCGGAAGAAAACAAGGCGCTCGACAGCCTTGAAACCAGCATCAATGACCTGGCAGCCGCGCTGGCTGACAGCGACGACCTCAACAACCTGATCCACTCGCCGCTGGTGTCGCGCGACGAGCAGGGCGCCGCAATCACTGCGGTGGCTGACAAGATGGGCCTTGATCCCGTCCTGCGCAATACCCTGGCTCTGATGGCCGACAAGCGCCGCCTGTTTGTGGTGCCCGCGCTGATCGATGCGCTGCGCGCCCGCCTGGCTGACGCCCGCGGCGAAGTCACCGCCGAGGTGGTGTCCGCCAAGGCGCTGACCAAGACCCAAAGCGAAAAGCTGGCCAAGACCCTGGCCGAGCGCGTGGGCAAGAAAGTTACCATCAATGCTTCCGTCGATGCCTCCATCATCGGCGGACTTGTCGTTAAAGTGGGCTCGAAGATGATCGACAGCTCGATCCGCTCCAAGCTCAACTCCCTACAGAATGCAATGAAAGAGGTCGGATAAATGGGTATCCAAGCAGCAGAGATTTCTGCGATCCTGAAAGACCAGATCAAGAATTTTGGTCAAGAAGCAGAAGTGGCTGAAATCGGCCGCGTGCTGTCCGTCGGTGACGGTATTGCCCGCGTTTACGGCCTCGACAATGTTCAGGCCGGTGAAATGGTCGAATTCCCGGGCGGCATCATGGGCATGGCGCTGAACCTGGAAAGCGACAACGTCGGTATCGTGATCTTCGGCTCGGACCGGGACATCAAAGAAGGCGACACCGTCAAGCGCACCAACTCCATCGTGGACGTGCCGGTCGGCAACGGCCTCCTGGGCCGCGTTGTGGACGGCCTCGGCAACCCGCTGGACGGCAAGGGCCCGATCACCGACGTCACCCGTGGCGTTGCCGATGTGAAGGCGCCGGGCATCATCCCGCGTAAATCGGTGCATGAACCGATGGCAACCGGCCTCAAGTCCGTCGACGCGATGATCCCCGTCGGCCGCGGCCAGCGTGAGCTGATCATCGGCGACCGTCAGACCGGCAAGACCGCGATCGCCCTGGACACCATCCTGAACCAGAAGTCGTACAACGACGCCGCCGGCGATGATGAGTCCAAGAAACTGTACTGCGTCTATGTCGCTGTGGGCCAGAAGCGCTCCACCGTGGCCCAGCTGGTGAAGAAGCTGGAAGAAACCGGCGCGATGGACTACTCCATCGTTGTGGCTGCGACCGCATCCGACCCGGCACCGCTGCAGTTCCTGGCCCCCTACGCCGCAACCGCAATGGCGGAATTCTTCCGCGACAACGGCCGCCACGCGCTGATCATCTATGATGACCTGTCCAAGCAGGCTGTGGCTTACCGCCAGATGTCGCTGCTGCTGCGCCGTCCGCCGGGCCGCGAAGCCTATCCGGGCGACGTGTTCTACCTGCACTCCCGCCTGCTGGAGCGTTCGGCCAAGCTGAACGAGGACTTCGGCGCCGGCTCGCTGACCGCGCTGCCGATCATCGAAACCCAGGGCGGCGACGTGTCGGCGTTTATTCCGACCAACGTGATCTCGATCACCGACGGCCAGATCTTCCTGGAAACCGAACTGTTCTACCAGGGCATCCGCCCCGCCGTGAACACCGGTCTGTCGGTGTCGCGGGTTGGCTCCTCGGCCCAGACCAAGGCGATGTCCTCGGTGGCAGGCCCGGTTAAGCTGTCGCTGGCCCAGTACCGCGAAATGGCTGCCTTCGCGCAGTTCGGTTCCGACCTGGACGCCGCCACCCAGCAGCTGCTGGCCCGTGGCGCCCGTCTGACCGAGCTGATGAAACAGCCGCAGTATTCGCCGCTGACCAACGCCGAAATCGTCTGCGTGATCTTCGCCGGCACCAACGGCTACCTCGACAAAGTCGACGTCAAGGAAGTCGGCCGTTACGAAGACGGCCTGCTGAACCACCTGCGCAGCAAACATGCTGACCTGCTGGCGGACATCACCAACAACGATCGTAAGGTGAAGGGCGAGCTGGCGGACAAGGTGAAGGCTGCGCTGGACGAGTTCGCCGCTAGCTTCGCTTAAGGGGGATCCCAGGCAATGCCGAACCTTAAGGACCTGAAAACCAGGATCGCGTCGGTCAAATCGACCCGCAAGATCACAAAAGCCATGCAGATGGTGGCCGCGGCGAAACTTCGCCGCGCCCAGGAAGCTGCCGAGGACTCCCGCCCCTACACCAAACGGTTCAACGCCGTGATGGCAGGGCTGGCGGCCTCGGTCGGCGGCAGCGAGTCAGCCCCCAAGCTGCTTCGCGGCACCGGCAGCGACCAGACCCATCTGCTCGTCGTGATGACCGCCGAGCGCGGTCTGTGCGGCGGTTTCAACTCGAACATCGCCAAACTCGCCCGCCAGAAAGCGGCCGAGCTGAAGGCCGCAGGCAAGACGGTCAAGATCCTGACCGTCGGCAAAAAGGGCCGTGACGCCCTGAAACGCGACCTTGGCGGTGATTTCGTCGGCCATATTGACCTCAGCGACGTCAAGCGCATCGGCTATGCCAACGCGCAGGGCATCGCCAAGGACATTCTGACCCGGTTCGATGCTGGCGAATTCGATGTTGCCACGATCTTCTTTGCGGAGTTCGTCAACGTCGTGACCCAGATCCCGACCGCGCAGCAGATCATCCCGGCCTCCTACGAGGGCGGCGACGCTGAAGGCGCATCTGCGGTCTATGACTACGAGCCCGGCGAAGAGCAGATCCTTGCGGATTTGCTGCCGCGCGGCGTGTCAACGCAGATCTTCTCGGCGCTGCTGGAAAACGGTGCATCCGAACAGGGTGCCCGGATGAGCGCGATGGACAACGCGACCCGCAACGCGGGCGACATGATCGACAAGCTGACGATCCAGTACAACCGCTCCCGCCAGGCCGTGATCACCAACGAGCTGATTGAAATCATTTCGGGCGCTGAGGCGCTCTAAGAGACAACCGGAGACCAACAAATGGCACAAGCAAAAGGCAAGGTGACCCAGATCATCGGCGCCGTTGTGGACGTCCAGTTTGACGACCACCTGCCCGCAATTCTGAACGCCCTGAACACCGAAAACGGCGGCAAGACGCTGGTTCTGGAAGTGTCCCAGCACCTCGGCGAAAACACCGTCCGCTGCATCGCGATGGACGCGACCGAGGGCCTGGTCCGCGGTCAGGCGGTGGAAGACACCGGCGCGCCGATCTCGATCCCGGTCGGCAACGCCACCCTGGGCCGCATCCTGAACGTCGTGGGCGAGCCCGTCGACGAAAAGGGCCCGGTCAACGCGACCGAGACCCGCGCCATCCACCAGCCCGCGCCCGCGTTCAACGAACAGTCGACCGAGTCGGAAGTTCGGGTGACCGGCATCAAGGTGATCGACCTGCTGGCGCCTTACTCCAAAGGCGGCAAGATCGGCCTGTTCGGCGGCGCCGGCGTGGGCAAGACCGTTCTGATCATGGAACTGATCAACAACATCGCCAAAGTGCACTCCGGCTACTCGGTGTTCGCGGGTGTTGGCGAACGGACCCGTGAAGGCAACGACCTGTACTGGGAAATGATCGAATCCAACGTGATCAAGCCGGACAACCTGGAAGAATCCCAGGTGGCCCTGGTCTACGGTCAGATGAACGAGCCTCCGGGAGCCCGTGCCCGTGTTGCG
>NZ_JAXMOX010000234.1:0-6645 GCF_034669605.1 Leisingera sp. | reverse complement strand
CTGAACAACTTCATCCCCGACTATGGCCGCATCACCGCCTACCGCTCGGCCACCGGCATGGGCATCCGCCTGGACGGCGGCACCGCCTATGCGGGCGGCGTGATCACCCGCTATTATGACTCGCTGCTGACCAAGGTCACCGCCTCGGCCCAGACACCGGAGAAGGCAATTGCCCGCATGGACCGGGCGCTGCGCGAATTCCGGGTCCGCGGTGTGTCGACCAATATCGCCTTTGTCGAGAACCTGCTGAAACATCCGACCTTCCTGTCGAATGAATACACCACCAAGTTCATCGACGAGACCCCGGAGCTGTTCCAGTTCAAGAAGCGGCGCGACCGCGGCACCAAGGTGCTGACCTATATCGCGGACATCTCGGTGAACGGCCATCCGGAAACAGAGGGCCGCGCTGCCCCCGCTGCCGATCTGAAAGAGCCGCGCGCGCCGCATGCCGAGCCGGGCAACCAGCCCTATGGCACCCGCAACCTGCTGGAGCAGAAGGGCGCCCAGGCGGTGGCCGACTGGATGAAGGCGCAGCGCCAGCTGCTGCTGACCGACACCACCATGCGCGACGGCCATCAGTCGCTGCTGGCAACCCGGATGCGCTCGATCGACATGATCAAGGTGGCGCCGGCCTATGCCCAGAACCTCAGCCAGCTGTTCTCGGTTGAATGCTGGGGCGGCGCGACCTTCGATGTGGCCTACCGGTTCCTGCAGGAATGCCCCTGGCAGCGCCTGCGCGATCTGCGCGAGCGGATGCCCAACCTGATGACCCAGATGCTGCTGCGCGCCTCCAACGGCGTCGGCTACACCAACTATCCGGACAATGTGGTGCAGGAATTTGTGCGCCAGGCGGCGAAAACCGGTGTCGACGTGTTCCGCGTCTTTGACTCGCTGAACTGGGTTGAAAACATGCGCGTCGCGATGGACGCGGTGGTCGAAAGCGGCAAGGTCTGCGAAGGCACCATCTGCTATACCGGCGACATCCTGGACCCGAACCGCGCCAAGTACGACCTGAAGTATTATGTCGGCATGGCGAAAGAGCTGGAGGCCGCAGGTGCCCATATCCTGGGCCTGAAGGACATGGCGGGCCTGTTGAAGCCCGCCGCCGCCCGCCAGCTGGTCAAGGCGCTGAAGGAAGAGGTCGGCCTGCCGGTCCATTTCCACACCCATGACACCTCGGGCATTGCCGGGGCCACCATTCTGGCCGCCGCAGATGCCGGCGTGGATGCTGTGGACGCCGCAATGGACGCCTTCTCGGGCGGCACCTCGCAGCCCTGCCTCGGGTCGATTGTCGAGAGCCTGCGCAACACCGACCGCGACACCGGTATCGACATTGCAGCGGTGCGTGAAATCTCGGGCTATTGGGAGCAGGTGCGGGCGCAGTATGCAGCCTTTGAATCGGGTCTCGCAGCCCCGGCTTCGGAAGTTTACCTGCATGAGATGCCCGGCGGCCAGTTCACCAACCTGAAGGCGCAGGCGCGGTCCTTGGGTCTGGAGGAGAAGTGGGGCGACGTGGCGCAGACCTATGCCGACGTGAACCAGATGTTCGGCGATATCGTCAAGGTGACGCCCTCGTCCAAAGTGGTTGGCGACATGGCGCTGATGATGGTCAGCCAGGGCCTGACCCGTGATCAGGTCGAGGATCCGGAAACCGACGTGGCCTTCCCCGACTCGGTCGTGGATATGATGCGCGGCAATCTGGGCCAGCCTCCGGGCGGCTTCCCCGAGGGTATCGTCTCCAAGGTGCTGAAAGGCGACGCCCCGAATGTGGAGCGCCCCGGCAAGCATCTGGAACCGGTGGATCTGGAAGCGGTCCGTGCCGAGCTGTCAAAAGAGCTGGAAGGCTTCAAGGTCGATGATGAGGACCTGAATGGCTACCTGATCTACCCGAAGGTGTTCCTGGATTACATGGGCCGCCACCGCCAGTACGGACCGGTGCGCAGCCTGCCGACGCGGACCTTCTTCTACGGCATGGAGCCGGGCGAGGAGATCACCGCCGAGATCGATCCGGGCAAGACCCTGGAAATCCGCCTGCAGGCGATTTCCGAAACCGATGAGAAAGGCGAAGTGAAGGTCTTCTTTGAGCTGAACGGCCAGCCGCGGGTGATTCGGGTGCCGAACCGCCTGGTCAAGGCCTCGACCCAGGCCAACCCCAAGGCCGAAGCCGGCAACCCGAACCACGTCGGCGCGCCGATGCCGGGTGTTGTGGCAGGCGTGGCGGTGCAGGTGGGCCAGCAGGTGCATGAAGGCGATATGCTGCTGACGATCGAGGCAATGAAGATGGAGACCGGCATCCACGCCGAGCGCGACGCGGTGGTGAAAGCCGTGCACGTTCAGGCCGGTACCCAGATCGACGCCAAGGACCTGCTGATCGAGCTGGAATAAGCCGCAGTCCAGCACCCGCACGAGGGGCGCCCCGCCAGCCGGCAGGGCGCCTTTTTTTTCATTGCCTGCCGGTAACTGGCGGAACCGGAAACCTGCACATAATGCGGGCCGGGAATTCCAAGCCTCCGGATCAGGTTCTGAATTTTTCAGGATGCGGCAGCCTCACGGTGTCAACCGGAACCGGTTTGATGCCTTCGATCTGTACGGTCCAGCCCTCCGGCTCGGGCGTGCCGCGAGGCTGCGTCCCCTGCAGAACCGTTCCCAGGACAATCGCTGCGCTCAAGCTGCCGATCCGCAGATAGTCTTTCCAAAGCACGGCCTCAATCTCCCTTAGAAAATCCGCTTGTTTGAAGGTGAAACGCACGGTCTGGCCTCTTCCGTCGCGGCGGGTGCGGATTTTTTTCTTCCGCTGCCGATTTTTCTCTTGCAGCGCCTGCGGCGACGCCCTAAATCACCGCTCACCGGATGGCAGCGCGGGCGTAGCTCAGGGGTAGAGCATAACCTTGCCAAGGTTAGGGTCGGGCGTTCGAATCGCCTCGCCCGCTCCATCGGGAACCGAACAGGCCGTCCTTCGGGGCGGCCTTTCGCTTTTGGGGTTTTCAGCATACCCTGCACCGGTGCGGAAACCCTTGTGCGGAATCACCTTTCCGCCTAGGAACAGAGCAAGAACACGAACGGACGGGCAGAGCAGAATGCTGACATCGGTAGAACTATGCGCAGGTGCGGGCGGCCAGGCCTTGGGGCTGGAGGCGGCGGGCTTTGACCACACGGCGCTGGTAGAGATCGACAAGCATTGCTGCGCCACCCTGCGCCACAACCGGCCCCAGTGGAATGTGCTGGAAGAGGACGTGCGCAAGTTCAAGGACGCCGCAGGCGACTACAAGGGAATCGACCTTTTGGCGGGCGGCCTGCCCTGCCCGCCGTTTTCGGTCGCTGGCAAGCAGCTGGGCGAAAAGGACGAGCGCAACCTGTTTGACGACGCGATTGAAATCGTCGATGCCACCCGCCCCCGCGCGGTGATGATCGAAAACGTGCGCGGCTTTCTGGATGCGGTGTTCCATGACTACCGCGAGAAGCTGAAGAAGCAGCTGTCGAAATTGGGGTACGAGACCGATTGGCGGTTGCTGAATGCCTCCGACTTCGGCGTGCCGCAACTGCGGCCGCGGGTGGCGATTGTTGCCCTGCGCCGCGAGTTCGCCGGCCAGTTCAACTGGCCCGAGCCGCTGCCGCACAATCCGCGCACCGTTGGGGAAACGCTTTTGGACCTGATGCAGGAACGCGGCTGGCGCGGTGCCGAGGATTGGGCCGCCAAAGCGGATGAGATCGCGCCCACCATTGTCGGCGGCTCCAAGAAACACGGCGGCCCCGATCTGGGGCCGACCCGCGCGCGGCGGGCCTGGGCCGCGCTGGGGGTCGAGGGGCGCACCATCGCCTATGAGGCGCCGGATCCGTTTCACAACGACATGCCGCGGCTGACGGTGCGGATGGTGGCGCGCATTCAGGGCTTTCCCGATGCCTGGCATTTCACCGGCGCCAAGACCAATGCCTACCGCCAGGTCGGCAATGCCTTTCCGCCGCCGGTGGCTGAGGCGGTGGCACGGGAGCTGAGGGCAGCGATTGCCAAGCCGAAGCTGCATGCTGTGCGGGCGTAAAGCCTCCCCGTCATTCCAGAGCCAAGGGCAGCGCCCGGCCCTGGGCAGGCGGAACGCGATATGAAACAGAAGCTCCCCGGCAGCCTCGTTCTTCCCGGCCATCCGGATTTCGCTGTCCTTTCTGAACTCGCCGAGGAGATCACCGCCCGCGCCGGCGGTGCCTTGGCGCTGGAACACGACGTGCCGCAGATGCTGCGCCAATGCATCGACGACGTGATCATGACGCCCAAGACCGGGCGGCGCGCCTATGAAGAGCTGGAGAAGACCGAAAAGACCTATATCGGCACCCGGGTCGAGATCGAGCTGCGGGCGCTGCTGCGCCTGCGCAAGGGGCGGCTGGATACCGAGATCCTGGGACGGGATGTCGATATCAAGCACACAATGGGCAGCAACTGGATGATCCCGACCGAGGCGCTGGATTGCGCCTGCCTGCTGGTGGCGGCGGATGAGGTGCGGGCGCGCTGCTATCTGGGTCTGATCATTGCCCGGCCCGGATACCTGACCGCCGGACAGAACAAGGACGCCAAGCGCAGTATCTCGGCGGAAGGGTTCCGCCATATTCTGTGGCTGCTGGAGGCGCAGCCTTATCCCGCCAATTTCTGGCGCACTGCGGATGAGGCAGCGGTGGAGCAGATCTTTGCCGGCGTGACCGGCAACGAGCGGATGGCGCAGCTGTTCCGGCTGATCCAAGGGCGCCCCATCCCCCGCGACGTGGTTGAGGCGGTGGCGCAGCAGAAGGACTTCATGCGCCGGATCCGGGCGGATGGCGGCCACGGCACCCGCGATATACTGGCACGCGAGCAGATCGTGCTGCTGGAAGGCCAGAAGGACGCCCAGCTGATCAAGGCGCTGGAGCTGCCGCCCTGCCCGGCCAGCGCCTTTGTTTCCTGCCGGATTGAAAGCGGCTACCATGCCCGCATGGTGGAACAATCCAGGCATCACGTGGAATGGCCGACAGCCTGACACCGGAACGGCGCAGCGCCAATATGGCGAAGATCCGCGCCAAGCACACCAAGCCGGAGATGCTGGTGCGGCGGATGGTGCACGGGATGGGCTTTCGCTACCGGCTGCATCGCAAGGAGCTGCCGGGCAAACCCGATCTGGTGTTCGGCCCGCGCCGCAAGGTGATCTTTGTGCATGGCTGCTTCTGGCATCTGCATGAGTGCCGAGACGGGCGCGTTCCGGCAAGCCGCCGGGATTACTGGAAACCCAAGTTGCTGCGCAACAAGCAGCGGGACGCCGAGCAACTGGCTGACCTGCAGGCCGCGGGCTGGCAGGTACTGATCATCTGGGAATGTGAAACTAAGGATTTGAACGCCTTGCAGAACCGTCTCAGGCTATTCCTGGAAACTGAAAAATAACGCTTACCCACAGATACTTGCGCAGTTTTCAAAATTCCCTCTTGCGGCCTGTTCGGGAACGCCCTAAACACCGCCTCACCGAATGGCAGCGCGGGCGTAGCTCAGGGGTAGAGCATAACCTTGCCAAGGTTAGGGTCGGGCGTTCGAATCGCCTCGCCCGCTCCATTCGAAAGCCGGACAGGCCGCCCTTGGGGCGGCCTTTCGCGTTTCCGCCCCAACAGGACGCGCCGCACTTTCTTCCCTCCCCGGTCATTTTCCTCTTGCGGGTCATTTCGGAAAACCCTAGATACCGCCTCACCGAATGGCAGCGCGGGCGTAGCTCAGGGGTAGAGCATAACCTTGCCAAGGTTAGGGTCGGGCGTTCGAATCGCCTCGCCCGCTCCATTTGGAACCGAAAAGGCCGTCCCCCGGGGCGGCTTTTCGCTTTTCCGCATTCCTCGCGATTAATTTGATCAAATTCCTTTGACGCAGGGTGCAAAACGCGCCAAACCTATTGGCAAATGTGCCCCTTGAGGGCGGTTTACCGGAGGAGTTTGGCCATGGCCCCTGTGATCTATCCCACCACCAATTTCACCGCGACCGAGCAGCTGTGCCTGGACCGCGGCGAAGGTATTTATGTCTATGATACGGACGGCAACAAATACATCGAAGGGCTGGCGGGCCTGTGGTGCACCTCGCTGGGCTACAGCAACACCGAGGTCATGGATGCGATCACCGAACAGCTGCACAAGCTGCCGTTCTCGCACACCTTCGGCGGCAAGACCCACGCACCGATCATGCAGCTGGCGGAGAAGCTGAAGGCGATGGTGCCGGTCGAAGATGCCTATATCTTCTTTGGCAACTCAGGCTCGGACGCCAATGACACCCACGTGAAGATGCTGCGCTATTACTTCAATGCCATCGGCAAGCCAGAAAAGCGCAAAATCATCACCCGCGAGCGCGGCTATCACGGGGTGACGGTGGCGGCGGGCTCGCTGACCTCCCTGCCCGCGAATCTGGCGCATTTCGACGCGCCGCTGGAGGCGCTGCACATTCTGCGCTCCGACGCGCCGCATTATTACACCGGCCGCCAGGGCAACGAGACCGAAGCGCAGTTCGTCGACCGGATCATCGGCAACCTGGAACAGCAGATCCTGGCCGAAGGACCGGATACGATTGCTGCGATGATTGTAGAGCCGATCACCGGTGCGTCCGGCGTGATCGTGCCGCCGGAGGGCTATTACGAGAAACTGCAGGTGCTGCTGCGC
>NZ_JAXMOX010000233.1:0-6714 GCF_034669605.1 Leisingera sp. | reverse complement strand
CGCAGCGGCGGCTTTCTGCCTGCGACCCTGGTTGAGACCGAAGCAGGCTTTAAGCAGGCCCGCGACGTGAAACCCGGCGACATGGTGTTCACCTTTGACGGCGGTGCCCAGGAAGTGAAGGCGGTGCGCCACGCGGTGCCGCGCCTGACCACATGCCTGCATGTCCCGGCCGGTGCTTTGGGCAACGACACCGACCTGATGCTGCCTTCGGACCAGAAAGTGGCGCTGGAGATGGACACCGCCGAGCGCCTGTTCGGCCTGCCGGTTGTGGTCGCCAAGCTGATTGCGCTGACCGGCTACAAGGGCATTTCCGCCGCCGCGCCGGAACGCCTGGGCCGCATCCATTTCGAATTTGAAGAAGAAGAGCTGGTTTGGGCCGAAAGCGGCATGCTGATGCCCGCAGGCGATGTTGCTGAAGACTCGGCCTTTCATCAGCTGTCGCTGACCGAAACCCGCCAGGTTCTGGCCAGCGATGAAGGCCGTGCCCTGGCCGCAACCGGCATGGGCGGCACCGACGCCCGCCTGCCCAGCCCGCTGGACAACCTGCTGGACCGCATTCTGGCGGCCTGATCCCCGGCCCCGGAAACCAGCCATTCCTCCCTCCCCCCCTCGGCCCGCCACTGTGCGGGCCTTTTCTTTGGCAGACCGCCCCTTTGCAACGCGGGAGATCCGCCCCTGACATCTGCAACAGACGTGTCCGGAAATCCCCCAATGATTTCAGAACGTTTGTTCCGCCTGCAGGCGCGTTCGGGGAAGAAGTTGCCCGGAAAACAGTTGTGTGCCAGCATCGGACACAGGCGCAGAACGCACAACAGACCGCTTGGCGCCCGGTTCCAGGGAGGATTTAACGATGAACTTGCGGCCTGACCCCACATTTCATGCCACCCCCAAACTCGCCATGGAAGCCCCGGCCGAGACGCTGGCTTTCACCCTGATGCTCAGCCCCGATGGCTCGCAGCCCGATGGGCTGGCGGTTGTCGATGTGGATCCCGAGTCGGACAGCTACGGCGATATCGTGCATCAGCTGATGATGCCCAACAAAGGCGACGAATTTCATCATTTCGGCTGGAATGCCTGTTCGTCGGCCCTGTCGCCGCTGACGGGGCACGCGTTTCTGGAGCGGCGCTATTTGATTATTCCCGGCATCCGCTCCAGCCGGATCTATGTGATTGACGTGAAGGAGCCGCTGCAGGCGAAGATCCACAAGATCATCGAGCCGGAAGAGGTCTTTGCCAAGACCGGTTATTCCCGCCCGCATACCATTCACTGCGGGCCCGAGGGCATCTATGTCTCGACCCTGGGCGGCGGCGGCAAAGATGGCACCGACGGGCCGCCGGGCATCTTCATCATGGATTGCGAAACCTTCGAGATCCTGGGCCGCTACGAGATGGACCGCGGCAAGCAGGACAAGCATTATGACTTCTGGTGGAACCTGCCGCGCGATTACATGGTCAGCTCGGAATGGGGGCTGCCGCCGCAGTTCGAGAACGGCATCGTGGCCGAGGATCTGCTGAGCAACAAATACGGCCATTCGATCCATTTCTGGAACCTGCGCCAGCGCAAGAACGTGCAGACCATCGACCTGGGCGAAAACCACCAGATGGCGCTGGAGATCCGGCCCGCGCATGACCCCTCCAAGGACTATGGTTTTTGCGGCGTGGTGGTGGATACCACCAACCTGCAGGGCGCGATCTTTACCTGGTGGCAGAAGGATGACGGCACCTTCGAGGCCAGGAAAACCCTCACCATCGACCCGCGCCCGGAGAAGCCGGAAAACCTGCCGCCGCTGCTGCAGGGATTCGCGGCGGTGCCGCCATTGGTCACCGACATCGACCTGAGCCTGGACGACAAATACCTGTATGTGGCCTGCTGGGGGCTGGGGGAAATGCATCAGTATGATGTTTCCGACCCGATGAAGCCCAAGCTGGCGGGCAAGGTTGAACTGGGCGGGATTGCCCGCAGCGCCAAGCACCCCAACGGCAAGGATTTTGCCTATGGCCCGCAGATGGTCGAGATCAGCCGCGACGGCAAGCGGGTCTATTGGACCAACTCGCTCTATTCCACTTGGGACGACCAGTTCTATCCGGGCGGCGAAGGCGGCCAGATGGTGATGGCCAAGGTGGGCGAAAACGGCGGGCTGGAACTGGACAAGGATTTCTTTGTCGAGTTTCCCAAAGGCTACCGCAGCCACCAGATCCGGCTGGAAGGGGGCGACTGCTCCACCGACAGTTTCTGCTATCCCTCCGTCTGACGGGTGGCGGAACTCTCAACGGCGGCGCTGTGGTGGGCCGTTGTTGCGTCGGGGATCTATCACGGGGTGAATCCGGGGATGGGCTGGCCGCTGGCGGTCTCCTCGGCGCTGATGGAGCGGCGCAGGACCAGCCTGCTGAAGGCGCTGCTGGCGCTGGCCTTGGGCCATCTGCTGGCCATGGCTGCGATCCTGCTGCCGTTTTCGGCATTGCTGCGGCTGACGGAGTGGCATGCGGAAATCCGCATCGGTGCGGCTTGCCTGGTGATTGCGCTGGGGGTGTATCTGCTGATCAACCGCCGTCATCCGCGCTTTCTGGCGCGGGTGCCGCCGTCGCGGCTGGCGCTGTGGTCGTTCCTTGCCGCAATGGCGCATGGCGCCGGGCTGATGCTGGTGCCGGTCTATCTGGGCCTTTGCGGCCCGGACCAAGACGCAGGCCACGCCGCCGCCTCTACGCTGATGGGGCGCACTGCCGGCATCGCCGTAACTGTGGCGCTGGCCCATACTCTTGCGATGACCGCAGCCGGCGGGGTGCTGGCGCTTGGCGTTTATCATTGGCTGGGGCTGAAGTTCCTGTCAAAGAGCTGGTTCAACCTGGATCTGGTCTGGGCGCTGAGCCTTGTTCTGGTGGGCGTTGTTTCGCTGCTGACGCTGCATTGATGCGGCCGCCCGGAGCATCCTGCCCCACCCCCGTTGCCGCGGTGCGGCATCGGATATGTGATCCTGTGATGACAGCCGCGGCGAAAGGCACTATGTGAGGGCCGGAACAGGAAACGGATTCGGAGCCACACCGCCTTGCTGCTGCAGACGCTGCCCGCCTGCCCTTGCGGACCTGACCTGACGCGCTGCGCGCCGGGTGCCGGCGGCGCATCCGGCGCTCAGGCTCAGGCCGGCTTGCCGGTACGGTCCTTTGGCGTGGCCCGGTCAGCCGGATTGGCGCGCAGCAGGCATAATGCGCTAGACTGCCATCCGAGCCGCTTCCATCAGCAACCGAACAGCAAAGCCTAAGTGGGATTGGAGCCAGCCAATGTGCGGGATTTTGGGGATCGCAAGCCGGGACACGGATGTCTTTGCGGAGATTTATGACGGGCTCTTGATGCTGCAGCACCGCGGCCAGGACGCCTCGGGGATTGTGACCTACACCGGCGAGTTCTTCCGCGAGCGCAAGGAAAACGGTCTGGTCAAGGATGTGTTCGGCCCGCAGGATGCCGACACCCTGACCGGCAAGACCGGCATCGGCCATGTCCGCTATCCCACCGCGGGTTCGCTGAGTGCGGCCGAAGCGCAGCCGTTTTTTGTGAACGCGCCCTATGGCATCTATCTGGTGCACAATGGCAATATCACCAATACCGCCGAGCAGCGCGAGAAGGTGACCGGCAAATACAGCCGCCATCTGCGCACCACCTCGGATTCCGAAATCATGCTGAACGTGCTGGCCGACAAGGTGGCTGACGCGATCAAGGTCAATGGCAATGCCGAGCCGGTCCGCAACATCTTTGCCGGTGTGAAGACGACGATGGAGCGGATCCAGGGCGCCTATTCGGTGCTGTGCATGATCGCCGGTGTCGGCATGCTGGCGTTCCGCGACCCCAACGGCATCCGCCCGCTGTCCGTGGGCAAGCGCCCGGCGGAAAGCGGCGGCGAGGACTTCTGCTTTGCCTCTGAAGATGTGGCGTTCGGCATCAACGGCTTTGAAAAGCTCCGCGATGTGAAGCCGGGCGAGGCCATTCTGATTGATCTGGACGGCAATATGCATACCTTCCAGGCGGTCGAGGGCAAGCTGACCCCCTGTATTTTTGAATATGTCTACCTGGCGCGGCCCGATTCCATGATGGACGGCGTGTCGGTCTACAAGACCCAGCTGCGCATGGGCCAGGCGCTGGCCAAGCAGATCCAGGACGCGGGGCTGGAGATCGACAGCATCATCCCGGTGCCTGATTCGGCCCGACCGGTGGCGCTGGAAGTCGCCAATTCCACCGGCATCCGGTACCGCGAAGGGCTGGTGAAGAACCGTTATGTCGGCCGGACCTTTATCATGCCGGGCCAGGCCGAGCGGCAGAAATCGGTGCGCCGCAAGCTGAACGCGATTCCGCTGGAGTTCAAGGACCGCAACGTGCTGCTGATCGACGATTCCATCGTGCGCGGCAACACGATTAAAAAGATCGTGCAGATGTGCCGCGATGCGGGCGCCAAGAAGGTCTATATCGCCTCTGCCTCGCCGCCGGTGAAATACCCGAACGTCTATGGCATCGACATGCCGACCAAGCATGAGCTGATCGCAAACGGCCTGTCTGTCGAGGAAATCCGCGAGGAGCTGGGGGCTGACGCGCTGTTCTATCAGAAGCTCGAAGACCTGATCTGGGCGGCGCAGGAAGGCAACCCGGACATCCAGGGCTTTGACTGCTCCTGCTTTGACGGCAACTATGTCACCGGCGTCACCGCCGAATATCTGGACGCGCTCGAAGGCAGCAGCCGGGTCAGCGCCAAGATCCAGGACATGCCGGCCCCCGGCGCCTCCTGGAACGCTTCGAAACTGGCCACCGGCTGAGGCTGGCGCCCCCGCGATCCATGGGGGTTTGATATTCCGGCTGCATCCGCGTATGAGAGCCGCCAACAGTGCATGGGGAGGCGCTGGCCGTGACGGCCCGCGCCTTTTCCTATGCTTTCAGATGAAAGGCCGCCTTTTGGACGCGCATCTTGCCCGCATGCTGATCTCCCCGCGCCAGTGCCGCTGCTGCGGCGCCACATTTGCGCAATTGCTGAGCCTCAGCTGCGACCGGCCCGATATCTGCTCCGAGGACATGGAGGTGGAGGACAACTCTGCCGTCCTGGCCACCCGCGGTGACATCCTGACGGATGATTTCTGCCGCCTCGGCGAGCTGCGCTTTATCCGCGCGGTGCTGGCGGTGCCGTTGGCAAACAGCCGTGGCGAGGAGTTCATCCTGGGCACCTGGGCCAGCCTCAGCCGCGATGATTTCGACGCCTATCTCGACCTCTTCGAGATGCGCGAGACGGAAAAGCTGGGCGACCGCCCGGCCTGGCTGGCCAATGCGATCCCGCCGGATATGGCGGTGCCTGCAGGCTGCATGCTGGAGATGCGCCCCGGCGGTGAGTATCCTGAGCTGAAGGTCACCGAGCAGAACCACCCGCTCTATCCGCTGCAAAAGGACGGCGCCGAGCTGGAGGAGCTTCTGGAGTTGCTCTATGCCTATGGCCACGACCTGCCGTCGCTGGTTTATGACGCCTGAGCGGGTGCCGGGGCAGCCGGTCTCGCGGTCCCGTTGCGGCCGTCCGCGGCTTCCCGCCGATACAGGTGCCGCCGCATCGGATGCGGCTTGATACGCAGCCTGCGGCAGCCCAGATACGTCCGGATTAATGAGGAACGGACGGTATGTCGAACACAAAGACTGAGACCGGCACCCCTGCCAAGGTGGCAGGGCTTGCGACCCAGACCAATGCAATGAACCGCGGCAACCTGAGCCTGCTGGGCCTCTACGGTCCCGAGGACAGCATGACCGCGCTGATCCGGCTGCCGTCGGGCCGCACCCGCAAAGTGTCGCGCGGCAGCCGCCTGTCATCGGGCCAGGTGGTGGCCATTGACGCCAAGGGTCTGATCCTGAATTCCAGAGGTGAAAGCAAGCGCCTGATGATGCCGGGCAGCTGAACCATCCGGACCCGCGCGCGGGCGGGTTGATGCGGGAAAAGCTGCGGGCGTTTCTATGAAAACCCCTGCGCGTTCCAGGGCTGGTTTCAGCGCCTCTTGACCTGCCCGCGCCCGCGGCCCATGAAGGCGGCCATGACAGACAAAATCGCTCTCATCACCGGCGCATCGCGCGGCCTTGGCAACGCCCTGGCCGAGGCGCTTGCGCCCACCCATCACATTGTCGCCGTCGCCCGCACCACCGGCGCGCTGGAAGAGCTGGATGACCGCATCCAGGCGGTGGGCGGCTCTGCCACCCTGGCGCCGATGGACATCACCGTTCCGGAGGCGATGGCGACGCTCTGCCGCGGCATCCACGACCGCTGGGGCAAGCTGGACCTGTGGCTGCATACGGCAATCCACGCCACCGCGCTGTGCCCGGCGCCATCGGTTGCCCCCAAGGACTGGACCAAGGCCGTGGCCATCAACGCCACTGCGACCTCGGTGCTGATCCCCTATGTGGCGCCGTTGCTGGGCCAGCCGGGCCGCGCGGTGTTCTTTGACGACGCCAAGGCAGGCGAGAAGTTCTATGGCACCTATGGCGCCACCAAGGCGGCGCAGATGGCGCTGGCCCGCAGCTGGCAGGCCGAGGCCGAGCGCACCGGCCCGCAGGTGCGGATCCTGGAACCGCAGCCGATGGCCACCGCCCTGCGCGCCCGCTTCCACCCGGGCGAGGACCGCAGCGCCCTCGCCTCGATCCAGGACGAAGCCGCCCGCCTGCTGCCGCAGATCCTCGCGGACTGACGCCTGCCGCCGTCCCGCGCCG